>JACRCR010000024.1 GCA_016218925.1 Deltaproteobacteria bacterium
CGAAACCTTGCGAATGCTCGACCACCGCGAGCGTGGCGGCTATTGCCGTCTCGTCACCCGGCTGCATTTCGCAGCTAACGGCGAGGAGACCGAGCCGGGACTGCTCTACCTGGCCCGCCCCCGCAACCGCAACTACCTAGGCCCCGCGCCGATGCACGAGATCGCCAGACAGATCGCGTCGGCCCGCGGGCCGAGCGGTGCGAACAGCGAGTACCTGGAGAGGCTCGCCGAGACCCTGCGCGGGTTGGGAGCCCGCGACGACCACGTGTTCGAACTCGAATCGCTGGTATTGGGCGAGAGGGATGGCGCTGCCGGTTCGCGCCGGCAACCTCCCGCTCAGCTCTCGTCGGCGCGGCGCTGAGCCTCGAGCCTCGCAGCGACCTCCTGCGCGGGAACCTGGCGGCCCTCGCCCACCCCTTCGCACATGCGCCGTGCCTCTGCGGTCCAGCCTCCGGCGCGAAGCAACTCCGGCCAGAAAGGGAACGTCTGACACTGCGTGGGGCGAACCGCATAGACCTGGCAGAGGTTGGTGAGCGGATCCAGGAACACGCAGCGACCGCCCGGAAAGTCGAGTTCCACCCATCCGTCCTCGTCCCGCAGGGTGAATCGATAACGGAACTCCTTGGGCTCGAGGCCCAGCGAGGCCGACATCCGGGCCATGTCCTGCCGGGTTACGTAGACGTGCGCGTATTCCCCCCGTGTCCAGCAGCACTTGCCGCACTGGGTACACTCGAAACGTAGCGGAGGGCTGCCTCCATCTGTGGCTGTCGCGCTCATCGAAGCATCCGTCCTTCGCACTCTAATGTAGGGGAAGCGCTCTGGGCGCAATCGGCCCGGGCTCTCCACCCCTGTACCCGGACCGCAGGCAGGTGTCCCCGCAATGGGGATGGTCTCGCACCGCGGCGCGGGCAGCCGCGCGCCACGGGTGCCCGCCCAGGCCCGGAGCCGGCGCGGCGCGGCACCGGATTCGCAACCCTACGTATTCGCGAGGCGTTTCCCTGAGGGCCAAGGACACCAACAAATCAGTCAAGTCCCACAAGGCCCCCGCGAAGAAAAAAAACGCAGGACTCCTTGCAAAAACGCTTGATAGCAACCCGGACGGGTCTTACATAGAGGACGGACATTTGATGACGCACTAAGTTTACGGCTCGGGTTGGAGTCGATCAGCAAACAAGGGGGGCTTGGTATGCTGCTCGGAAATTCGGCGACCATCTTCGCGTGGCCATGGCGCGGGCGCGCGGTCACGAACGTGCCGCGTGCACAGCGGAGAATCCTAGTCAGGAGTGTGTTGGGTCTGGTCGTCGCGGCCGGACTTGCGTGGTCCGCCGCCGCACACGCGGTAGCGGTTGGACCGCACAGCGTCGACTTCGTCACCGTCCGCTACGACTACCCCAGCGCCGGACGTTCCACCTGGTACTACACCGCAAGGTCCGACGGAGACTCCAACGCCATCAGCCACGTCGTCTTCGCGCTCGGCACCTGTGCGTCGGTCGTCGAGGCCGGAACCTGGGGTCCCACGCAGAACGACCTCGACCCGGACCCCGACTACGTCGAAGTCGGGCTCGATCCGACCACCGGCGTCTACGGCGTCAAGTTCGACCGCGGCTTCGATTCCGACGAAGAACGCAGTTCCGGCGATGACTGCGATTCAGACGCGGCGCGCAGTTCCCGCGACGACGACTGCGATTCGGATGTAACGCGCAACTACTACTTCACGCTGAACGGCAACTACGGCCAGAGCGCGACTATCGTCGCGGTGAAGTACGCGACACTGGTGAGCACCGCTTCGATCACCGGCCCTTCCCCTACCTGCTCGACCGGATCGACCTGCGGTAACGCGGTCGTCGAAGCGGGAGAAACCTGTGACGACGGCAACGCATCCAACTCCGACGCGTGCCTGAACACCTGTCGCGCCGCCGCCTGCGGCGACGGATCAGTCTACATCGGCCTCGAGCAGTGCGACGACGGCAACGCGACAAACACCGACTCGTGCACCAACGGTTGTCGGTCAGCACGTTGCGGGGACGGTATTGTTCGCTCGGGGGTCGAAGCGTGCGACGACGGCAACGCGTCCAACGCCGATGCGTGCCTGAACACCTGCGTGGCCGCCAGATGCGGCGACGGCTATCCGTGGATCGGAGTCGAAACCTGCGACGACGGCAATACCACCGCGACGGATGCTTGCACCGACGCCTGCCAGATCGCGCGCTGCGGCGACGGCCGCGTTCGCACCGGCGTCGAGGCCTGCGACGACGGCAACGCCTCCGACGGCGACGATTGCCTCGCAACGTGTGTCCCAGCCAGTTGCGGCGACGGGCATGTCAGGGCCGGCGACGAAGAGTGTGACGACGGCGATGACGACGACGACGATGCGTGCCTGAGCACCTGCGTGGCAGCGAGTTGCGGCGACGGCCTCGTCCGCAGCGGTGTAGAAGCCTGTGACGACGGCGATGACGACGACGACGACGCGTGCCTCACCACCTGCGTTGCCGCGAGTTGCGGCGACGGTCACGTCCGCACCGGCGTAGAGGCTTGCGACGACGGCAACGCCTCCGACAACGACGCGTGCTTGACGACCTGCGTGGCCGCGCGTTGCGGCGACGGCCGCGTCCGCACCGGCGTCGAGGCTTGCGACGACGGCAACGGCTCCGACAGCGACGCGTGCCTCACGACCTGCGCGGCGGCGAGTTGCGGCGACGGATACCTCCAGGCCGGAGTCGAAGCGTGCGACGATCACAACGTCGCCGCGGGAGACGGGTGCTCACCCACGTGCACCGTCGAAGCCTGCGGCAACAGGATCGTCGATGCAGGCGAAGAATGCGACGACGGCAACTCCGTCAACACCGACGAGTGTACGAGCACCTGCCGCGCGGCGCGTTGCGGTGACGGCTATGCCCACGCTGGCGTCGAACCATGCGACGACGGGAACGCATCCAACACCGACGCGTGCCTCAATGCCTGCGTGTCCGCGCGCTGCGGCGACGGCTACACCCGCGCCGGTGTCGAGATCTGCGACGATGGGAACTCCTCGAACGCGGATTCGTGCCTCGCCACCTGCGTTGCTGCCGGTTGCGGAGACGGATACGTCCGCGCAGGCAGCGAAGCTTGCGACGACGGAAACACCAGCAGCGGGGACGGATGCTCGGCATCTTGCGCGGCCGAGGCCTGCGGCAACGGCGTCGTCGATGCCGGCGAGCAGTGCGACGATGGCAACCAGCTCGACACCGACGCGTGTCCGAGCACCTGCCTGACCGCACGGTGCGGCGACGGCTACACACACGCCGGCGTCGAAGACTGCGATGACGCCAACGGGGCCGACGACGACGGATGCCTGACCACCTGTGTGGTCGCCCGTTGCGGCGACGGCCGCGTCCGCACCGGCGTCGAAGACTGCGATGACGGGAATCCTTCGGACGACGATGGCTGCCTAGCGACCTGCGTGGCAGCCAGTTGCGGCGACGGCCACACCCGCATCGGAATCGAGACCTGCGATGACGGCAACGCCGAGAGTGGCGACGGTTGTTCCGCGTCCTGCTCGACGGAGACCTGTGGCAACGGCGTCGTCGACCCCTTGGAGGCGTGCGACGACGGCAACGGCTCCAACGCCGACGCCTGCCTCGCCAACTGCCGAGCGGCGTCTTGCGGCGACGGATTCCTGCGCGAAGGCGTCGAGCAGTGCGATGACGCTAACGCATCGGACGGCGACGCTTGCCTGTCGACATGTCGCGCGGCGGCCTGCGGAGACGGATTCTTGAACGTCGGCGTGGAAGCCTGCGATGACGGCAACACGGTAGACGACGACGGCTGCGACTCGAGTTGTTCGAACGAGAACCTCAGCGCTCTGGGAGACCTCGTCTGGTACGATCTCGACCTGAACGGAGATCAAGCCGAGAACGGCTCCGAGCCGGGCGTGGCAGGAATCCCAGTACGGCTCTATCGAGTCCTCCCGGCGCGCGCCGCCTCCGGTGGGGCGCTGGTCGCGGAAACGGTGACGGACGTCGACGGGAGCTACTTCTTCGAGCAACTCCCCGAAGGTTCCTACTACGTCGAGATCGACCCTCCGGCGGGCTGGACCGTGACCATTCCCCACGCGGGCAGGAACCTGGCCACCGACAGCGACGCGGACCCGGTCACGCGACGCACCGGCAACATAGTCCTGCCACGCCGAACCACCGACCCCACGTGGGACTTCGGCATCCACCAGTGCGGTGACGGGGTCGTCCAGCGCAGCGAAACCTGCGACGACGGGAACTCCGACAACGGCGATGGCTGCCTCTCCAACTGCGCGCTTGCAGCTTGTGGAGACGGGTTCCTGCACGTCGGTGTCGAAGGATGCGATGACCTGAACCTGACCGACGGCGACGGCTGCAGTTCCGCGTGCGAGGTCGAGAGCGGCGTCGAGACGGTGGATCTGTCGATCAGCAAGTCCGACTCTCCCGATGCAGTAACCGCGGGAAACCGACTCGGCTACTCGCTCGCCGTCACCAACCACGGCCCTGGCGTCGCGCTGAACGTCTCGGTGATCGAAGACCTGGACGCCTACACCACGTTCGTCAGTGCCAGCGCCACCTGTACCGCTGTCGTAGGGATCGGAGTCGTATGCGATCTCGGCGCGATGCTGGAAGGAGAAACCGTCAACTTCGACGTCGTGGTCGATGTAGGTCTCGATGCTCCGACTGACGGAGACAATCAGTTCGGGCTCTGCAACAGCCGGACCGACATCTGCAACGTCGCCACGGTGATCACCTCGTCGCTCGACGTCAACGCCAGCAACGACTCGGACGAAGAACCTACCGACGTGCTTGCCGCCGACCCCGGAGCCGGCGGCGCGACTTGCGGAAATGCGATCGTCGAAACCGGCGAACAATGCGATCCCCCGGGTGCGGAAGACTGCTCCAACCTGTTCGACGACGATCTGGACGGGCTCACCGATTGCAGCGACCCGGATTGCCTGACGGGCCTGCCCACGTGCAGCCTGGACTGCCAGATCGTGCCGACGTGTCAGCCGATACTGAACGACCCCGCGACCATCAAGTTCGGCACCGGCGGCAAGCCCGACGCGATCAGCATGCACGCGCGCTTCGACCCGTACACGCCGGTGGACTTGTATACCGAGGCGGTGGGGTTCTCGGTAGCCAACGTCAACGGCATCGTCTTCCGCGCCGAGTTGTATCCTGGGGACTTGCGGGCGAACACGAGCCGCACGAGTTGGAAGTACTCCGATTCGCTGGCGCGAATGGCCAGAGGCCGGCGCAGCGGGATCTCCAAGATGCAGGTGAAGGCGAAACTGATCCACGGCCAGCTCACCTACGCATTCAAGATCCAGGCCTATGGGGACTTCTCGCGAGCGACGGAGTCGCTGATGACGACACAGATCCGCTACGGAGAAGACATTGCGTCTCTGACGGCGGAGTGGGTCGGATCGTACGGTACCAAGTGGCACCTGTACGAAAGGCTGCTGAAGTGACCAGCATGCGCGCCACGTGCACCGTAGCCGGGATCGGGGCGCGGGCTCAGAACCAGGGAGCGCAGCGTTGCGCCTCGTGGTCAGTGTTTCCGCCTGACGCCGGAGCGGGTTCTCACCCCCTTGCGAACCGAGCCGGCTTCGCGGCCTCCCGTTCGAGGGGAGGCCTTTGGTGGGCGGTCGGCACGTAGCCGAGCGCCCACCAGGTCGCCCGGCCTGCCGCCCCCTTGCAGGCCGGGCGAGCCCACCTTCCAGCGATCGCGCAGCCCCCGTGCGTTGCGCAGCACGGCGTCCTCACGTACGAGTCTGCCCGATGTTCGATGCCGATTTCGGCGAACCCCTGACGTTCTGAAGACCGGTCACCACGGCCGACCCAACGGAGAATCGATGTCCCAACAGCCGCAATTTCGCCGATTCACGGGTACCGACGGATACATAGCCTCGGAATCCCTCGTCGACGCCGTCAACTGCGCGATCGCGCTCGAGCGACCGCTGCTGCTGCGCGGCGAGCCGGGAACCGGCAAGACTTTGCTCGCCCGTCACATCAGCGAAGCGCTGGGGCTTCCGATGGAGAACTGGCACGTCAAGTCCACGTCGAAAGCCGCCGAAGGTCTCTACGTCTACGATACGGTGCAGCGCTTGAATGACAGCCGCTTCGGCGGCGCCAACGTCTCCGACATACGCGCCTACATCAAGCTCGGACCGCTCGGTCGATCTTTCGCCGCCGACCAGCGCCATGTCCTGCTCATCGACGAGATCGACAAGGCCGACATAGAGTTCCCCAACGATCTGCTGCACGAGATCGACGAGATGCGGTTCACGGTGGCGGAGACCGGCGACGAAGTGGTCGCCAGGCAGCGACCCATCGTGCTCATCACCTCCAACAACGAGAAGGAACTGCCGGACGCGTTCCTGCGTCGCTGCATCTTCCACTACATCGAGTTTCCCGCGGTCCCGCTGATGCGGCGCATCGTGGCGGTGCATCACCCGAGCCTCGACACCACGCTGCTAGATCAGGTGCTGATCAAGTTCTATTGGCTGCGCGAGCAACCCGAGCTTCGCAAGCGGCCGTCGACATCGGAGCTGATCGACTGGATCGCGGCCATACGTCGCGCTGGGATCTCGGCGCAGCAGGTCGAGTCGCACATCCCGTTCCTCGGCAGCCTGCTCAAGACCGAACAGGACTCCGAGGCATTGAAGCGCTACGATAAGCAAAGCGGGAGCTATCCGTCGACCTGGGCGGAACTCGGACCGCGCTACAATCAATAGTGTTTCTCGAGCTCTTCTACGGACTGCGCGACGAGGGCGTACCGGTCGGCACCCAGGAATGGCTGACGCTGATGGACGCGTTGGCCAAGGGCCTTCACGGCTCGAGCCTCAAACGCTTCTACAACCTCGCGCGTGCCTGCCTGATCAAGCACGAGGGTTATTTCGACGCCTTCGACCGTGTGTTCGCGCGCGTCTTCGAGGGCGTCGAGGGCAGCCTCGACGCGGTCACCCAGGAAATCCTGGATTGGCTGCAGGATCCGAAGAACTTCCCGCAGTTGACGGAAGAGCAGCTCGCCGAACTCGAACGTCTGTCCGGCGACGAATTGATGCGGCGTTTTCTCGAGACGCTGGCCGAACAGGACGAACGTCACGACGGCGGCAACCGCTGGGTAGGCACGGGGGGTCGCTCGCCCTACGGACACGGCGGCGTACACCCGACCGGGATTCGCGTCGGCGGACCCGGACGCAGCCGCTCGGCAATGAAGGTAGCCGAAGAGCGCCGCTTCGAAGACTACCGAACCGACGTGCGCCTGGACGTGCGTCAGGTCAAGGTAGCGCTGAAACGACTGCGCCAGCTCATCCGGCGCGGCCCTGCCAGCGAACTCGATCTCGACGAGACGATCGACGAGACCTGCCGCAACGCAGGCGAAATCGAACTCGTGTTCCGTGCGCCGCGTCGCAACGACGTGCGCATTCTGCTCCTGATGGACGTCGGCGGCACAATGACGCCGTACTACGAACCGGTCAGCCGTCTGCTGACGGCGCTGCACGAAGAGCGCGGACTACGCGCTCTGGAAACCTACTACTTCCACAACTGCATCTACGATCATGTCTACACGCGGGCGCGCCTCGCCAGGAAGGACGCTTTCCCCACCGCACAGCTACTGCGCAACCTCGAGCCCTTCTGGAAGGTCATCGTGGTCGGCGACGCCGCCATGCACCCCGCCGAGCTGCTCGACCCACATGGCGGCATCGATCCACGGCAGACCACCGCGACGACCGGCATAGAGTGGATGCAGCGCCTGGTAGAGCACTTCGATCGCACGGTGTGGCTCAACCCGGAGAACCCGAAGACCTGGGCCGGTACCCACACGATACGCATCCTCGAGCGGGTGTTCCCGATGTACCCACTGACCGTCGACGGGCTGACCGAAGCGGTCCGCTTGCTGGTCGGAACGGGCAAGGCGGCTGCGGCCCGCGCCGCGTAGACACGACTGGACCCGCGCGCCTCGAACGGCGACCGGAGCGCCAGATTGGGGCGGCGCGCCGGCAGGGGCCCGCACACCGGCGCGCCGCCCCACCCTCAGTCCGGCCAACGGCTCCGCTCGAGACCGAGGGCGCTCGCCGCGGCGGCCTTCCTCGCCGCCGCGGCGCCCCGAAACCGTCACCTTCCTCGGGTGGACCCGTGCAATGATCTCCAGTTCAGCCTCGCCGGTGCCGCCGCGGCCCCGGTGCCGGTAGGGCGATAAGACAACACGGTTAATCTACAGCCAGCGATTAGCAGGTTCGGTGCCAATATCGGCCGAGCGGCCAAGCCCCGGGATCTCATCGAAAAACGCCTGCGACCTGCCCGCGCGCGGCGTTGTCTGCACGAAACGCGGCGCCGGCTCGCCCATTTGATCGGCACTACGTGCCCGTACGGCACGCAACCGGCTGCGCTGCGACGACCTACGAATCGCTACGATGACTTCGATAAGCAAAGCGGATGAGCTATGTAGTGCGTCGGCGGGCAGCCATCGGATGGACCTACGCGCACTCGCGACCTTTCTGACCGTCGCCGACACCGGCAGCTTCACGCGCGCCGGCGAGAGGCTACGGGTCAGCCAATCGGCGGTGAGCCAGCAGATCCGCACCCTCGAGGAAGACCTCGGCGCCAGCCTCTTCGCGCGCCAGACGCGCAAGGTCACGCTCACGCAGGCGGGAAGCGTGCTGCTGCCGTACGCCAGGCAGATCGTCCGCAAGGTGGAGGAAGCGCGTGCCGTGGTCTCCGATTTCGAAGGCCTGGGCCGCGGCCGGGTCTCGGTGGGTACCAGCGGCGCCGTCTGTCACCACATCCTGCCCGACCTCGTGCGGGAGTTCTCGTCGCGGTTCGGCAAGATAGAGGTTCACGTGCTGTCGGGATTCACGCTCGAGACTCTCCAGCGCACCATCGACGGGACCGTCGATCTCGGGATTGTTCCACTGCCAGTAAAGGAGTCGGGCCTCGTCATAACCCAGCTCGGCCGCGACGAACTGTGCGCGATCGCGCCGCGGGACCACGCGTGGCAACGCATGGAACGCGTGCGCGCGAAGGATTTCGCCGGTCAAAGCCTGGTGGCCAGCGACCGGCGCAGCCAGACCTTTCGGACGCTGGAGCGTTTCGTGCTCGAAGCCGGCGTGTTTCCCACCATCGTCATGGAGATCAGCGACGTGGAGGCGGTCAAGAGGATGGTCGGCGTGGGACTGGGAGTCTCTGTGGTGCCGCGCTGGGCGGTGCGCAAAGAGGAGGCCTCGGGAGATCTGGTGGTCCGGCCGCTCGGACCGCGCGGCGTGTATCGCAGTTGGGGACTCGTGCGCCGCGCGAGCGACTCGCTCACGGCTTCTCAGCGCAGCTTCGTCGGAATCTGCACGTCACACCTTCCGGTGCTGATGGCCTGATCGACGCTGGTGCCGCGCTCTACTCACGCAGCAGCACGTCGGCGGCCAGACGCAGGCGCTGCAACCGGCGTCGCAGCCACTCGCGCTGGCGCACCTGAGAACGCAGCGTCATGATCGCCTTGCGCTCGAGACGGTAGCGGTCGAGCTTCTTCGGCTTGGGCGTCGCGCCACTGGCGCCGGCGCGTTCGAGGGGCGCCCAGAAACCCTCGAGCGGATGTCCCCAGATTTCCAGGTCGGCAGGGTCGAGTCGTTCGACCATCTGCTTGCACAGTTGCAGCCGACTCGGTTCGCTGGCGATCTCGATCGCCCACTTGTCGATCGATGCCGTGGACGGCCGCGAATGCTTGGCAACACCGATCGGATCACCGAGTCCTTTACCTTCGTGAGCGTGCCTGCCGTAATCGACGGCGCTGGCTTCGTGCGGCACGCCGACGAACTCGAAGATCTCCTTCAGCATCGGCTCGGGATCCGACACCAGCTTCTCGTAGACCACGTGGAAGATCGGCACTTTGCGTTCGCGCAGGAACTTGGCGAGCGCGGGCACGTAACGCTCGAGGATCGGGTTGTAGGCGTGCGCGGCCTGGTAGTCGCTGTCGAAGAACGACTCCGCGAAGGAACTGAAGACCGCAAGCGGATGGCGCGTCAGAACCACGTACTTCGCATTCGGGTAGATCTTCTCGAGGAAGCCCAGGATCAATCCGTAGGCCGGCGTCTTGTCGAGGAAGTAGCTCTTGCCGGGTTTGGTCGACAGCATCCGCGAGTAAAGGACGTCGCAGTAGGCCCGGCAGGCGTCGATGTAGTCCTGCTCGCCGCCAGGCAGATCGGCGACGAACTCCTTGGTCGATTCGGCCGCCAGCACGTGGTCGTACGGAGCCTTGTCGACGTTGGCGAAGTACCCGAGGTGGGCGAGCGGTGTCAGCAGGTGCGGCTCGGGACGACCGTAGATCATCGAGTGCGACGAGATCATCCGGGCCAGCATCGTCGACCCCGAACGCGGAGATCCGACTACGAACAACACGTTGTTTTCCATGGGAGGCGACACCCTATCAGAAACCGCAGCCGGGACCACGCCAGCGCTCACCCGTGAAGGCGCGGCTGCAGCCACGCCCACAGGTCCTCGAGGACCTCGTCGCGGTTGATCTCGTTCAGCATCTCGTGACGCCCCTCGGCATACACGAGAACGGTCACGTCCTGCGACGCGGAGGCCTCGACATAGGCTCGGGCCCCTTGCGCGCTGCATAGTACGTCGGCTTCACCGTGGATCAGCAGCACCGGCACCGTGATCTCCGCCGCGCGACCCACCAGTAGTCCGAGCCCGTGCGCCAGTGCGACGTAGAGGCCCTCCTGCACTCGTTCGCGAAGGACCAGCGGATCTTCGAGGTAGGCCCGCCAGGCCCGCGGATCGCGGCTGAGCCGGCTCGGATCGATGGTGCGGTCGCCGGGATCGAAGATCGGAACTATGGCCGGCCCGGAAAGGATCAGGCCGTCGGGCGGCAGCGGCCGCTCGAGCAGATACGCTATCGCGATCAGACCCCCCATGGAGTGCCCGAACAGCACCAGCGGCAGGCCGGGCTGCTCGTGAATCGCCAGCGCATGGAAAGCCGCCAGGTCATCCAGGAACTCACCGAAGCTCCCGACCGTGCCCTTTTCGCCCGCGGTGAGCCCATGGCCGCGCTGATCGAGGGCATAGACGACCAGTCCCCGCTGCACCAGGAATTCGGCAACATGCTGATAGCGACCGCTGTGTTCACCCATGCCGTGAACCAGCAGGATCGCGCCGGCGGGCCGCGCCGCGCGCCACACTCGATAGAAAACCCGGGTTCCGCCGGCGCCCCGAAACGTTGCCTCTATCGGCTTCATGGCCGGCCTATAGAGTCTTCGCTCGCGCGAGTCGACGACGCGAAGCGGTACCAGCCGCTCGCCGCGCTGATTGATCCTTCAGCCGTTTCTTCGACGAACGAAACGCTTCACCCGGCCGAGTCTTGTCAAGGCGAAACTGCTTGACGGAGCGCCGGCAGTTTCATAGAAGTGCGCTCCGTTTGAGTCCGTGGGGGGTTTGAGGAGAACCCGAAAATGATCGAATCGGCGCTGATCGTTGCAGGGCTGGTGCTGATTGGATGGCTCTTTCCGGAGAGCTAGTCGAAGCAGTTCCCCAGTCTGGCGAAGCAAAGGGGGGTCGACGCAGCAAGCGTACGGCCCCCCTTGCATTTCAGTGCAGCGTCGGGCCGCTACCCATGCGCCGGCGTTGAAGCCGGCGCAGCTTCCAGCGTCTCCACGCCCTGCGCAGATCTTGCGGCCGCGGCGGCACCAAGCGGCCCGCTCCCACTCCATACCAGCGCAGATACGCGTAGCCGAAACCCATGCCGCCAAGATGCGCCGCGTGGGCAACGCCGGTACCGGTCGACTCGATCGCCTGCAGAGTCTCCAGCACGATCAGAAAGATCACCAGAAAGCGGACCTTGATCGGAAAAAGAAACCACACGAAGACGCGGCGGTCGGGAAACCACAGCGCATACGCCATCAAGATCCCGTAGATGCCGCCCGAGGCACCGATGCTGGGGATCCAGGTGTCCCATCGCACCAGCGTGAAGAGAATCCCTCCGCCGATGGAACAGACGAAGTAGTATTTGACGAAGAAGCTCGCCCCCCAACGCCGCTCGAGCTCGGAGCCGAACATCCACAGCATGAACATGTTGAGGCCGAGATGAACGAGGCCGCCGTGAAGGAACTGATAGGTGAACAGCCTCCAGAGTTCGCCGTCGCCAACCAGCGCCGGAACCAGGCCGAAATTGACGATCAGCCAGCTACCGGTCAGTAGCTGGAGGACATACAGCGCGACGTTGGCGCCGACGAGACGCACCACGGCCGGTGGAACCGGTCCGCCCGGACCGAGTTGCATGGTACGCGCGGGCGACCCCCAACCGCCTCGCCAGACTTTCACCCGCGGCTCCTCACAGGTAGGTCAGCCACTGCGAGAACGCTGCGCGCCGTCCCCTGAGAATCTCGAAGTACTCCTTCTGCACGCGCTGCGTGATCGGCCCCGGCCGACCGGCGCCGATACGCCGGTCGTCGAGAGACTGCACGGGGGTTACCTCCGCAGCGGTCCCGGTCAAGAAGACCTCGTCCGCGATGTAGATCTCGTCTCGCGTGAGCCGCTCTTCGATCACCACCACGCCCTGGTCACGCAGGATGTCGATGACCGAGTTGCGCGTGATCCCTTCGAGTACGGTGGCGATCGGCGGTGTCTTGACTCTGCCGCCGCGCACCACGAACAGATTCTCGCCGCAGCCCTCGGCCGCGTAGCCGTCGACGTCGAGCATCAGCGCCTCGTCGTAACCGCCGCGCCGGGCCTCGATGCTCGCCAGGATGGAGTTCACATAGTGACCGGTGGCCTTGGCCTTGGTCATCAACGTGTTGACGTGCATGCGCTGGAAGCTCGAGGTGCGAACGCGGATGCCGTTGGCGAGCCCTTCGTCGCCGAGGTACGCGCCCCACGGCCACACCGCGATGCTGGCGTGGATCGGATTGACCATCGCCGACCCGAGACCCATTTCTCCGTCGGCGACGTAGATCAGCGGGCGGATGTAACACGCCTTCAGTCGATTGGCACGGATCGTCTCCAGGCAGGCTTCGACCAGTTGGTCTACGGTGTATGGCGATTCGATCCCGAGGATGTGGCAGGACTGGTCGAGCCGCACCAGATGCTCGCGAAGGCGAAAGACCGCCGAACGACCGTCTTCGCACTCGTAGCAGCGGATCCCTTCGAAAGCGCCGACACCGTAGTGAAGCGTGTGGGTGAGGACATGGACCTTGGCGTCGTCCCACGCCACCAGCCGTCCTTGCATCCATATGAATTCGGCTTTTTCCATCAAGTCGTCGTAGCGGCGAGAACGCCCCAGGTCAACGCTGCGAGGCGAAGTAGCGCTGGTAGGTCGCGCGGACCTCTTCACGAGTGCGCCGGTAGGCCGCCAGTAGCTCGCTACCGGGATCGTCGCCGTCGAACCCCAGGCGTCCGGCCAGCGGCCCGAGAGCCTCGGGATCGGTATCCAGCGCCTCGACCGGCCGGTCTCGCTCCAACCGCAGGCGAGCTTCGAGCCGTCGAAGGAAGCGGAAATGACCGGCCAGCGTCTCGGCATCCGCCTCGCTGAGCACCCCGACCGTGCGCAGCCCTTCGATGGCGCTGAGCGTGCCGCGGCGCCTCACCTGTCGATGCTCGGCGCCGCTTCGGAGCTGGAGCATCTGTACCAGGAACTCGATGTCGACGATGCCGCCTCTGCCGGTCTTGATGTTGATCCGGTTCGGACCTTCGGCGGCAAGTTCGTTCTCTACGCGAGCCCTGAGGTCGGCGATCTCGGCCGCCCCGGCCTCGTCGAGTGAGCGCCCCCACAGTGCGTCCGCGATCGCGGAATCAATGCGTGTGGCCAGCGCGGGCGGTCCGAACACGACGCGGGCGCGCAGCAGCGCCTGGCGCTCCCACAGATCGGCCTCGCCCGAATGGTATTCGATGAACCGCTCCAACGAAGTGACCAGCGGCCCACTGCGTCCCGAAGGCCTCAGCCTGGCATCCACCTCGTAGACGACCCCGTCGCGGGTGCGCGAAGCGAGCAGCGAGATCAGCTTCTGGACCCACTTTGTCGCCAGCAAGTGACCATCGGCGTCGTAACCTTTCGTCCCGGTGTCGTAGACGAAGATCAGATCGAGGTCGGAGCCGTACGACATTTCCGACGCGCCCATCTTTCCCATCCCGACCACGGCCAGTTCGAGCCGATCCCAGGGCCCCGCCAGGCGCCGGGAAACCACCCCACGCGCAAGCCTCGCGGCTTCTCGCAGACAGACCTCGGCCAGCGCACTGAGCGATCGATGAACCGCTTCGGTGCCCAGCGCGCCGGCCAGATCGCCCAGACCGATGCGCAGCAGCTCGGAAGTCCGGAAGCGACGCAGCGACGCCATCACTTCTTCTTCGTCGCTCTCGTCATCGGGCAGAGCGGCCTTCAGTGTCGCACCGAGGCGCTCGGCAGTCGGTTCGGCCTCGGCCGAATCGGCGCGGACCACCGAATCGAGAAGCTCCGGGTGACCGACCAGATGACCGGCCAGATACGGACTGCTGGCGAACAGAGAGACCAGGATCTCCATCGTCTTCGGTGACCCGCTGAGCAGCGCCAGATAACTGGTGTGAGCGCCGGTGCGGAGCAGGAACTCGACCAGCCCGTCCAGGGCGCGCTCGGGATCCGAAGAGCTCGCCACCGCCGCCAACAACGTCGGCGCCAGCGCTTCGACCGCGCGCCTGCGCTGCGGACTGGCTGGTCCGCGAAACCGGCCCTGGTAGATCCGCGCGAGGTTTTCCGCCGCGCGCAGGCCTCCGGGAATTCCCATGCGATCGAGCAGCGCCGCGGCCTCTTCGAGACGGCCTTCGGCGATCTGACCGAGCACCGCCAGCGAAACCGGATCGACCTTGCGCTGGCGAGGAGCCTCCTCGAATCGCATCTCGAGAAAGCGCAAGAACAGCTCGTGCACGCGATGGGTCTGTCGCTCCCAATCGTGCTCGAACGCGGCGACCTCGTCGGGCGCGTCGCTGGCACCACGCCTGCCGGTGCCGTACCCCAGACGCCGCGCCAGCCAGCGCAGGCCCTCGGCGGTCTGCGGAAGCGTCTGTGTCTGCCGCTTCTCTTCGATCTGCACCGCGTGCTCGACGTTGCGAAGGAACCCGTAGGCGACGCGAAGATCAGCCGCCTCTTCGCGCGACAGATACTCGGCTGCTTCGAGCGCGCCCAGAGCCCGACGCGTACTGGCGCCGCGCACGGCAGGCGCGTGCCCGCCGTGAATCAATTGCAGCACCTGCACTACGAATTCGAGTTCGCGGATTCCTCCGCGCCCGATCTTCACGTTGCGTGTTCCCGGCTTGAGCAGCACGAGTTCCGCGTCGATGCGGTCCTTCATGCTGCGCAGGTCCTCGATGGTCTGGAAGTCGAGATGGCGGCGATAAATGAAGGGTTCCAGTTCGGCCAGATAACGACGGCCCAGTTGCAGATCGCCGGCGATCGGACGGCCCTTGGCCAGAGCACCACGTTCCCACGTGTCTCCCCACCCCTCGTAGTAGGAGATCGCAGCGTCGACGAGATTGATCGGCACGCCGTTGATCCCTTCGGGACGTAGCCGCAGGTCGACGCGGAAGATGTGTCCGTCGGCGGTATTCTCGCCGATCGCCCTGGTCACCGCGGCCGCCAGGCGCGTGAAGAACTCGCGTGCAGGCGGCGAGTCTTCGGCCACCGCGTCGGTTTCGTACAGATAGACCAGGTCGATGTCGGAGCTGAAATTGAGTTCACAGCCGCCTAGCTTGCCCATGCCGATGACGACGAAGCCGACCGGTTCGCCGTCCTCGCGCTGCACGTCGCCGCCGGTCCTGGCCAGAAGCGCGCGCAGCGAAGCTACGGCCAGATTCACGCACACGTCGGCCAGAGTGCTGAGCGCGGTCAGGGTCTCATCGAGACTGGACAGGCCGAGCACATCGCGAGCGCCGATCCGGTACATCTCGGATGCCGCCAGTCGGCGCAGCTTGCGATGGATGTCCGCGACGTCGTCATCCTGTGTCAGCGCGCAGTTGGCTTCGAGTTCCGACCGGGCGGGCAACCCTCGTCGATACGCGATGGCAGCCGCCGGCCACTCGGTCCCCTTGGCCACCAGGTAGCGCGACAGCATCGGGCTGGCGCCGCAGACGATCGCCAGCGGTTCGAGTTCGTCTTCGCGCCACGCCAGCAGCGTATCGATCCCGCCGGCCTCTTCGAGGCGTTCGATCGCGCCAGCCGCGTGCTGCGGCGACGGCGCAAGATCGAGCGCCCGCGCCAGCGCGGCCAGCCAGGACGGCGATGCCGCACCGCTCACGCGCTGAAACAATTCAGGGGCAACCGAAGAAGTGATTCCCGTCGTCAAGAGCCGCCAGATACCACCAGAGCGGCGGCAAGCGAAGCCACTCGCAGGACGCTCGATGATGAGCGCCGGGCGCGAACGGCCGTGAAAGAATCCTGCTCCGCCGTGTTACGACACGAGCGGGATTCTTTCACGGTCGTATCAGAGGTCAGAGCGAGTGCTTGAGCGACTGGGCCGGCTTGAAACCGACCGTCTTGCTCGCACCGATCTGGATCTGTTCGCCGGTCTTGGGGTTGCGGCCCAGACGCGGTTTGCGCTTGCGAACCGTGAAGGTGCCGAAACCGGACAACGCCAGCCTCTTCTCTTTCTTGATGGCCTTGGCCACGGCGCCCAGACAGGCTTCGAGGGCGCCGGCCGCACCACGCTTGGAAAGCCCCGTCTTCTTGGCGACGACGTCGATCAGATCTGACTTGGTCATGATAGCCTCCTGCGTTCCTTCCACCGCACGTCCGGCCTTTGCAGCCGGATCTCCACCACCGCACCGCCCAAACGCGGGGCGACTGCGATGATCATGCGCCCCCGTGCCCGAGCGAGTCAACGCATCCGCACTTGCCGAGCGGAAATTGTTCGTCAGGAATTGGCTGTTGCGCACAGCGCGTCGCGCAAACCGAGATCCGACGTGGCGATCCACGACGCCAGTTCGCGCTCGGCGCGCGTTGCCAGGGCTTCTTTCTTCTCGCGTCCCCGCAGGCGCCGCGCAAGCTCGGGAAACAGCCCATAGTTGGCGTTCATCGGCTGAAAATCCTTGCGCTGCGGGTCGGTCACGTAAGCGATCAGCGAGCCCAGTGCGGTAGTCGCCGGAGGAACCGTGGGAGCCTGACCGCGCAAGCGACGCACCGCTGCGAGGCCGGCCAGCCAGCCGGCCGCCGTCGACTCGACGTAGCCCTCCACTCCCACCAGTTGCCCGGCCACCATCACATGCTCACAGCCGCGCAGCGCGAGCGTGGCGGTGAGCGCCGCCGGCGAGTTCATGTAGGTGTTTCGGTGCAGGCTCCCCAGGCGCACGAACTCGGCCGCGGCCAGCCCCGGAATCGAGCGGAACACGCGGCGCTGCTCGGGATAGGTCATCTTGGTCTGGAAGCCCACCATGCTCAGCAGCCGCCCCTCGGCGTCGTCCTGACGCAGTTGCACCACCGCATGGGCACGCCGCCCGGTGCGCGGATCCTCCAGGCCGACCGGCTTCATCGGCCCGAAAGCCAGCGTGTCGCGACCGCGCCGGGCCAGTTCCTCGATCGGCATGCAGCCTTCGAACCACACGCAGCGCTCGAAGCTCTTCATCGGCATTTTTTCGGCGGCCAGGACCTCGTCGACGAAGGTCTCGTACTGCTCACGGTCGAGCGGACAGTTGACGTAGTCGTCGCCGCCGCGCCCGTAGCGCGCCGCCCGGAACGCGACGTTCATGTCCACCGACTCGGCGGTCAGGATCGGCGAAATAGCGTCGTAGAAGTACAGATGCTTGCCGCCCACAACGCCGGCCAACGCCTCACTGAGTGCGGGAGAAGTCAGCGGACCGGTGGCGACGATCGTCACGCCGCCATCGGGAATCGAGGTTACCTCGCCGCGACGAACGGTGACGTTGGGCAGCGACTCGACCTCGTGCGTGATGCGTTCGGCGAATCGCAGCCGGTCCACCGCCAGCGCTCCTCCGGCCGGGACTCTCACTTCATCGGCGACGCGCAGGATCAGCGAACCCAGCGCGCGCAGTTCGCGCTTGAGAAGACCTACCGCGCTCATCGACGAGTCGTCGCGCAGCGAGTTCGAACAGACCAGTTCGGCCAGCAGGCCAGTTTGATGCGCCTCGGTCGAGCGCTGCGGTCGCATTTCCCACAGCTCCACGTCGATGCCGCGCGTGGCGATCTGCCAAGTTGCTTCGCATCCGGCCAGACCCGCGCCGACGACGGTGACTCGTTGCTGGTCGCTCACGCGCTTGCAGAGACTTCCTCTGAAACGGCGTCTTCGTCGATGCTCTCGCAGTAGTGGCAACCTTCGCGCACACAGCGACGCACGGTGCCCGCGCGCTTGCTGGTCTTCTCGACCACGAACGGCGCATCGCACTCGGGACACACCGTGGCCACCGGTTTGTCCCACAGCGCGAACTTGCACTTGGGATAGCGGTTGCAACTGAAGAAGACCTTGCCGCGCCGGGAGAGCTTCTGCACCAGTTCGCCCTCGCCGCAACCGCCGGTCTCTTTGGCGCACGCCACTCCGAGCGGGATGGGGGTGTTGGCCGATTTCACGTTCTTGCACTCGGGGTATGCCGAGCACCCGAGGAACCGACCGAACTTGCTGAACTTGTAACGCATCGGCGCGCCGCACTTCTCGCACGTCTCGTCGCTGCTCTCGGGCTCTTCGAGTTCGATCGAACCATCATCCTTGCGGGTGAAGTTGCCGGTGAACTTGCACTCCGGATAGGCCGGGCACGCGGCGAACTCGCCGTTTCGTCCCCACTTGATCACCAACTTCTGCCCGCAGGTCGGACACGGAATCTCGGTCTCGGTGACCTCGCGCTTGACGTCGCGCATGCTGATACGGGCACGTTCCAGATCGGCGCGGAAAGGATCGTAGAAACGCCGCGTGGTGGTCAGCCAGCCCTCGTTGCCCTCTTCGACCTCGTCGAGCTGGGTTTCGAGCGCCGCGGTGAACTCGGCGTTGAGAACGTCGGGGAACGATTCGACGAGCAGATCCGTGACCAGTACGCCGAGTTCGGTCGGAACCAGCCGCTTCCCTTCATCCTGGCGCACGTAGTCGCGACCGATGATCGTCGACATGATGCTCGCGTAGGTCGAAGGGCGGCCGATGCCCAGCTCCTCGAGTTCGCGGATCAGCGAAGCCTGGGTGAAACGCGGCGGGGGCTGCGTGAAATGCTGGCTGGCGCCCAGGCCGTCCAGAGCCAGCGCCTGGCCCTCGGCCAGAGCCGGCAACGCGCCCGACTGTTCTTCTTCGTCGGCGGCGTCGCGAGGTGCGTCGCGTCCTTCTTCGTAGACGCGCAGGAATCCGTCGAAGCGCATGATCTGGCCGGCGGCGCGGAACCGGCCGCCGTCGGCATCGATGTCGACGGTGGTCTGGTCGTAGCGTGCAGGCGTCATCTGGCTGGCGAGGAAGCGATTCCACACCAGCGTGTAGATGCGCAGTTCGTCGCCTTGCAAGAAGGTCCTGACGCGCTCGGGAGGAAACTCGAGCGACGTGGGCCGGATCGCTTCGTGCGCGTCCTGGGCGCTCTTCTTCTGCCGGTACACGTTGGGCGATTCGGGCGCATATGCGTCCCCGAAGGCGCTGCGGATGTACTGGCCCGCCGCGCTCTGCGCTTCGGCCGAGACCCGCGTCGAGTCGGTCCGCATGTAGGTGATGAGACCGGTGGTGCCAGCATCGCCGAGTTCGACACCTTCGTAGAGGCGCTGGGCCGCGCTCATGGTGCGCCGCGGCTGAAAGCCGAGCTTGCGCGAGGCTTCCTGCTGAAGCGTCGAGGTGATGAACGGCGCGGCCGGCCGGCGCTGGCGCTCGCTGCGCTTGACCTCGCCCACCCGCCAGCTCTTGGCGGCGCGAAAGCGCTGCTCCAGCTCGCGTGCCTGCGCCTCGTCGGCAATGGTAAAGCCGCGTGCGCCGTCCCCGCGAAGGCTCTTCAGGTCGATCTTCTTGCCGTCGACCTCGACCAGACGCGCCTCGAATACCTGATCGCGCGCATCCTCGGGAGCCAGCCTGGCGGTGAGGTTCCAGTACTCCTGCGCCTGGAACGCCTGCAGCTCGCGCTCGCGCTCCACCAGCAGGCGCACCGCTACAGATTGGACGCGGCCGGCGGAAAGACCGCGCCGGACCTTCTGCCACAGCAACGGGCTGATCTGGTAACCGACCAGGCGATCGATCACGCGGCGGGCCTGCTGAGCCTCGAACTTGCTGCTGTCGATCTTGCCCGGACTCTTGATGGCTTTCTGAACCGCGCCCTTGGTGATCTCGTTGAACAGAACGCGGTGAACCTTCCCCTTGAAGTTCTTCGGAACCACGTGCTGCGCGATGTGGTACGCGATCGCCTCGCCCTCACGGTCGGGGTCGGGCGCGAGGTAGACCGTTTCCTTGCCGGTAACCGCCGACTTCAGTTCCTTGATGACCTTGCCCTTACCGCGGATGACCTCGTAGTCGGGCTCGAAGTCGCCTTCGATGTTGACGCCGAGTTTGTTCTTGGGAAGGTCGACCAGGTGGCCGACCGAGGCGCGCACCTCGTAGTCGCGCCCCAGGTACCGGGCCAGGGTCTTGGCCTTGGCCGGAGATTCGACGATCACGAGGTGCTTGGCTGCCATCTGGGTCCTGGTTCTCCGTGGTCTAGCTCTGGTTCTCTTCTTAAGGATCGCGGCCGGACCCGCTGCCACCTCGGCGCCGCTGCGGGCAGGGGGCGTCGCGGCCTCTGGGCGCCGCCGCGTAGGCCCCTGCCGCGCGGCGCTCGACCAGTCCGGCCAGTTCGAGCGCAGTTAACAACGCTAGAACTCGTGTGCCGTCAAGCGCCGTCGCCTCCAATAGAGCATCAAGGCCCAGCGGCCCAAGCTCCAGAGCGGCCACCACGCAGGCCGCCTCCGCATCATCCAACCACTCGTCTTTCAAGGCGTTTTGGACCGATCCGGCACCCTTTGCGGCGACCAGTTCTGCGAGCCCCGGGGCCACCCCGAGATCTTCCACCGCGAGGTAGGGGCCGGCGCCCTGGCGCAGTAGCGTGTTGGTCCCGGCGCAGAGCGGTGCGTCAATCGGTCCGGGTACCGCCAACACGTCACGACCCTGGGTAAGGGCGTGGCGCGCGCTGGCCAGAGAGCCGCTGCGCTGCCCGGCCTCGACCACCACGGTTGCCAGCGCCAGCCCGGTCAGGATGCGGTTGCGATGCGGGAACAGCCACGGGCGCGGTCCGTGCCCGGGAGGCTGCTCCGACATCAACCAGCCCCCACCCGCAACGATGCGGTCGGCCAGGCCGCGGTGTTCGCCCGGGTAGATCCTCTCGAGCCCGCCGGCCAGCACCGCCGCAGTGCGACCGCCCTCCAGAGCACCACGGTGTGCGGCCGCGTCCACGCCGCGGGCCAGACCGCTGACGACCACGATGCCGCGCTCCGCGGCATCGCAGCCGATGCGCTGCGCGGTGCGCCGCCCGTAGTCACTGCAGCGTCGCGAGCCCACGACCGCCACCGCCGGCCCGCACGTCGCCGGAGTCTGACCACGCCAGTACAGCACCAGCGGTGGATCGGTCAGCGGGCGCAAGAGCGCCGGATAGTCGCACGACGTGAACGTCGCGATGCCGATCGCACGGCGATCGCACTCCGCGATCACCCGCGCGCTGCGGCGCGACCACGCCTCGCGCAGCCGTGCGACGGCCTGCGCGCTCGCGCCCGCCTGTCGAAGTTCAGAGTCGCTCGAGTGAACGACCGCCGACGCACCGCCCAGCATGCGCGCGAGTTGCAGCCACGGAGTGGTGTCACGCGCCCCCGCCAGCGCCAGCGCGACCCAGGCCCGCGCGTCGTCTTCGCTGGCTGCGCTGGCGTCGTCGTCCACCAGCGCGACCTACGCCGCGCAGGACCACGCGGTCAATGACAACTCCGACATGGACGGCGCGCAGCGTTCGCGTCGCGAGCGGCTCGCGGCGTCGCAGGTCCGCCGCAGCAACTACGACGATACGGCCGGGCTGACGCTCGGCCGAAAAACCTCAGGCGCTGCGCCGCACCGGTGCTGCCGGGAGAGAGTCGAGGAAGTTGGAGAGCAAATGCTTGCCTTCCAGCGTCAGGATCGACTCGGGATGGAACTGCACACCGTCGATCGCCAACTCGCGGTGGCGAAGCCCCATGATCTCGCCCTCTTGGGTCCAGGCGCTGATCTCGAGCTGCGGGGGAAAGCTCTCGCGCTCGACCAGCAGCGAGTGATAGCGCGTGGCGATGAAACCTTGCGGAACGCCGCAAAACAATCCGCGACCGTCGTGCAGAATGGGACTGGTCTTGCCGTGCATCAGACGCCCGGCGCGCACGACGCGCCCGCCAAAGGCCTGCCCGATGCTCTGGTGGCCCAGGCATACTCCGAGAATCGGGATGCGCCCGCCGAGCGCGCGGACCACGTCCAAAGAGATGCCGGCCTCATCGGGCGTGCACGGCCCGGGCGAGATCACTATGCCTTCGGGTGACAGTGCCTCGATGGCGGCGATGTCGATCTCATCGTTGCGATGAACCTCGACCTCGGCCCCGAGCTCGCCCAGGTACTGGACGAGGTTGTAGGTAAACGAATCGTAGTTGTCGATCATCAACAGCACGGCGCGATCATAGGCAGGTGCGCGCACAAATGCATTCGGCGGCGGGGCTCGGCCGCGTGCGGCGCGCGCCGCCTCCCGGCGCAAGGCCCGGCTGGACTCCACGCTTCACGCGCCTGGCCAGCGTACATCATGACTTCCGTGTCGTTGCGCAACGGGTGCGGAATGGATCATGCAAGGACGTGTACGCGAACACGACCACCGCTACTCATCGCGGCGTCGACAGCTTCCTGGTGAGCGTGGAGGCACGCCTCGGCACCGGGCTTCCGAAGTTCCTGATCGTGGGACTTCCCGACGCGGCGGTGCGCGAGGGCGTCGAGCGCGTGCGCGCCGCGCTGCGCGACACGGTCGGCGAGTTTCACGGCGGCCCGTGCATAGTCAACCTTTCGCCGGCCGCGCGACGCAAGGCTGGATCGGGGTTCGATCTTGCGGTGGCGATGGCGATCGCGGCGGCGATGGGAAAGGTCGAGCCGGCGGCGGTTGCCTCAACGGTCTTCGTCGGAGAACTCGGACTCGACGGCGGCCTGAAGACCGGATCGGCGGCTCTGCCGGCAGCCATCGCAGCGGCGCGCGAGGGACGCCCGCGCATCGTCGTGCCCGCCACCAGTGCGCCCGAAGCGAGCGTGGTCGCCGGCATCAACGTATTCGCAGCAACGTCGCTCGGCGATGCGCTGCGACTGGCGCGCGAAGGCTATCGCGACCCGCCGGTGCGCACCGATCCCGAGGCGCTGCTGGCCGCCGCGGCGATCGACGAAGGGCTCGACCTCTCCGACGTGCGCGGGCTGTATCAACCCAAGCGCGCGCTCGAACTGGCGGCGGCGGGCAATCACCACGCGTTGTTCTACGGCCCGCCAGGGGCCGGCAAGACGATGCTCGCACGCCGTCTCGGATCGCTGCTCCCCGCTCTCAGTGTCGGTGAAGCGATCGAGACCACTGCGATCCACAGCATCGCCGGGCTGGTCGCCGACACCGCCTTGATAGTGCGGCGCCCGTTCCGCGCTCCGCACCACACCACCTCGGGCGCGGGTCTGGTCGGCGGCGGTTCGTTTCCGAGCCCTGGCGAAATCAGTCTGGCCCACAACGGCGTGTTGTTTCTCGACGAGCTTCCCGAGTTCGTGCCGAGCATACTCAATCAACTGCGCGAACCGCTCGAAGACAAGAAGCTGACCATCAGCCGCGCCGGCGCAAAGCTGACGTTCCCCGCCGCTTTCTTGCTGGTCGCGGCAATGAACCCCTGTCCGTGCGGTTACTGGGGGACCGGTGTGCGCGAATGTCGATGTAGCGACGGCGCGGTGGCGCGCTACCAAGGACGATTGAGTGGTCCGTTGCTCGACCGCATCGACCTGCACGTGGATGTTCCGTGCATCGCCGTCGAGGAGTTGCATGCTCGAAACCCGGAGGAACGATCGGCAGCTGCGCGGCTTCGCGTCGCGCGCGCACGTGAGCATCGGTTGCGCTTCGGGCTGCTGCCGTTGTCGGCGGGCGCGATGCAGACGGTGGCGCGTGCCGC
>JACRCR010000146.1 GCA_016218925.1 Deltaproteobacteria bacterium
CCTAGGTAGTTGCGGTTGCGGGGGCGGGCCAGGTAGAGCAGTCCCGGCTCGGTCTCCTCGCCGTTAGCTGCGAAATGCAGCCGGGTGACGAGACGGCAATAGCCGCCACGCTCGCGGTGGTCGAGCATTCGCAAGGTTTCGGCGGCCCGCGTCGGTGCCAGCCGGTAGGCCAATCCCCAGCACTGCGCTCCGTCGCTCTCGACGAGCGTGACCACCCGCCCGGGAGCAGCCTCGGTGCCTCGATGGTCGGTCGAGCCCTGCCAGAAGCGCCGCGCCCAACCGCGAACGAATGCGGGGCGGGCTTCGGCGTAGGTGAACCCGGGCTTCCACAGCAGCGATCCGTAGGCGAAGATCCAGGTCGTCTCGGGCATCGAAGGTCTGGCGGCTTTCCGAGAGGAGGGCGCTGAGCGCGCAGGCGCCGGCTCTAGGCCTCTGCCCGTTCTGCGCCGTCCTCTTCGAGTCGGCGTACGCGAACCTGGGTGATGCGGCTGCCCGAAACGTCCACGACGGTGATCTCGTATTCCGGCAGTCGCAATGTCTCCCAGCGCCTCGGCGCGCGGCCGAGTCGATTGAAGATCAGTCCCGCCAGCGTGTCTCCGCGCTCCGCCTGGATGTCCCAGCCGCTCTCGCGATTGAAATCCAAAACCTTGACGCGTCCCAGAGCCTCGAAGTGGTCGTCCCCGAGACGCCTGATCGTCAGCAACTCTTCGCGATCGAACTCGTCGCGAATCTCGCCGACGAGTTCTTCGAGGATGTCTTCCTGCGTGACGATTCCCTGAGTGACGTTGAACTCGTCCTTGACGATCGCCATGTGCACGAACGCGTGCTGCATGTCTGCGAGAAGCGGCAGGATGGGTTTGCGTTCGGGTACGCGCAGCACGTTCTTGAGAATGCCCCGCACGTCGGTGCCGGATTCCTGGACGAGTTTCACGAGGTCCTTCAGATGGACGACGCCGATGATCTGATCGATCGAATCCTCGTAGATCGGTACCCGCGTGTAGCGCTCTTCGAGAACCTTCTCGAGGATCTCGGCTGCGGGAGTTTCGGCCGGGAACGCGGTGATCTCGGTACGCGGCACCATGATGTCCGATACCGTCATCTGCGCCGCGCCTGCTGCTGCGCCGATGATCGCGGCCAGCGAACCGGTCTGCGGCGCGACGTCCTGCGACTGCCGTGCCAGCCGCAGGATCTCCTCGGAGGTACTGGGCGCGTCGGGCCTGCTCTTGCCGACGATCCTCTCGACGAACGGATCGAGGACCCGGTCGAAGAGGATGTGAAGCGGTCTCATGGTCTGGTGGATCAGGTAGAGCGGAACCGCCAGCGCCGAGGCGACGCCGCGAGGATGGTGCGCGGCTACCGCCTTGGGCAGCACTTCCGCGAACACGAAGACGAGCACGGTCATCACACCGGCCGACACGAACACGGCCATGTCGGGTCCGAGAAAATGCAGCGCGAGGGCCGATCCCACCGAGGCTCCGAGGATGTTGGCGACGTTGTTCCCGAACAGGATCGTGACCAGCAGTCGCGAAGTGGAGGAAAGCAGTTCGCGCGCGGCCAGCGCACCCGGGCCGCGCTGCGCTTCGATGTCTTCGGCCAACTCGTGTTCGCGAAGGCGCAACAGCGCGGTCTCGGCAGCCGAAAAGAACGCCGAAAGCGCAAGGCAGCCGAGGACGATCAGCAGAGAAGTCAGAGTGCCCATGGAGGTTGAAGGACGGCGCGCATCTTAGGACTGCGCCGCAGTAGCATGCAAAAGCGCCGGCATCGCGCGCGACCTGGAGGTTCGCAGACCGCCCGCCCGCAGGTACGCCAAGCAACTCTCCCTGCGCGGGCGAGCGCTGCTTCGCAAAGGAGGTTCTGTTGAGTCGCTCAAGATGTTTGGTGGTGCGAAGAGGGGGACTTGAACCCCCACGGCCTTTCGGCCACTAGGCCCTCAACCTAGCGCGTCTGCCAGTTCCGCCATCCTCGCAATCGCGAAAAGCCTGCTCGGAAGCGAGCTTTTACGGCGCGCTCGGCGCTTGGTCAACCGGCTTGGCATCGCCGGAAGCGGGCGCCGCCGGACTCGCAGTCGGCGGCGTCGCGGGCGCTGCGCTCGGTGCAGGCGCGGCCGCCGGCGCATCTGAAGGCGCAGCGGCAGCGGCGCTCGGCGCATCTGCGGGCGCATTGGCCGCCGCGCCCGCGGCAGCGCGGGCTGCGCTGTCGGCCGCCTCGGCGATCGGCTGCGCGTTGCCGGCCGCGGCGGGCGACGGCGGCGCCGAATCTGGTGAGCCGGGCGCGGCCTCACCGGTGGCCGGAATCGCGGCGACCGGCGACGCCGCGCCTTCGGGAACTGCGCTCGATTCGGCCGCCGGCGGCGCGGCGAGCGGCTCCGGCGTGCTGTCGAAAACCGACGCCTGCCGCGCCGAAACCACTGCGAGCATCAGCGATGTCGTCATGAACGTAATCGCCGTGACGGTGGTGATGCGCGCGAGCGGATTGCTCGCGGTGCTCGACCCGAACATCGGCGAGCTGCCGGCGCCGCCGAGCGCCGCGCCCATGTCGGCGCCCTTTCCGGCCTGCAGCAGCACGACCAGGATCAGTACGAGGCACGCCACGATGTGTATGGTGATGAGAAGGGCTGTCACAGTGATGACTCCTGAAAATGTATGATGCGAAGGAAGTCGTCGGCGTTCAGACTGGCCCCGCCGACGAGCGCGCCGTCGACATCGGGGCACTCCATCAGCTCGTCGATGTTGCCCGGTTTGACGCTGCCGCCGTACAGAATTCGCAGCGACTCGGCGATCCCGCGCGGGGCCACTTCGCGCAGGACCGCGCGAATGGCGGCGTGAACCTCTTGCGCCTGTTCCGGCGAGGCCGTACGCCCGGTACCGATCGCCCACACTGGTTCGTAGGCGATCACGAGCCGCGCCAGCCCTTCGGTGGTCAGCTCTACCAATCCCCGGCGCACCTGTTTCTCGATCACGACCATGGCGACGCCGGCGTCGCGTTGCTCGAGCGTTTCACCGACGCACATGACGGGATTGAGGCCGCAGGCATCGGCGGCTCCGACTTTCTTCGCGACCGTGTAGTCGGTTTCGCCGAAGAACTGACGGCGTTCGGAGTGTCCGATCAGCACATAGCGGCAGCCGGCATCGACGAGCATGGGGCCGGATATTTCACCGGTAAACGCTCCGGACTTCTCCCAGTAGAGGTTCTGCCCGGCAACCGCGACCGGCGAGTCGGCGACGGCCTCGGCGACCGTTGTCAGCATCGTGAAGGGAGGAGCCAGCACGATGTCACGGCCGGCGATGCCTCGCGCTCCAGATCCGACAGCCGCGGCCAGCGCCCGCGCTTCGGCTCGCGTCAGCGGCTGGAGCTTCCAATTCCCGGCAAGCAATGGCGTGCGCACGGCTCTTCCTATCCTGCCTTGGCTTCGAGTGCAGCCACTCCTGGCAGAATCTTGCCTTCGAGGAGTTCCAGGGACGCGCCGCCCCCGGTAGAAATGTGTGTAATATCGGCCGCCCGGCCGGTCTGAACGAGCGCGGCCACCGAGTCGCCGCCTCCCACCACGCTGACGGCCTTCGAGTCGGCAACCGCGTTGGCGACCGCGGCGGTGCCGCCCGAGCAGCTCTTCCACTCGAACACGCCCATCGGGCCGTTCCAGAATACCGTCTCTGCCCGGGAGAGAATGCGGGAGTAGTCCGCACGCGTACGCGGGCCGATGTCGAGGCCCATCCAGCCTGGTTCGATGGCGGCAGAATCGGCGTCGTGGACCGGGGAATCCTCGCGAAACTCCCTGGCCACCACGTGGTCGACCGGAAGTGCGACGTGAACGCCACGAGCCGCAGCTTCGGCGAGCAACTCGCGAGCCAGTGCCAACTTGTCTTCTTCCACTCGTGAAGCGCCGACCTCCACGCCCTGGGCGCGAAGGAAGGTGTACGCCATCGCGCCGCCGACGATCAGCGAATCTATGCGCCCGAGCAGACTGCGCATCAACGCGATCTTGTCGGAAACCTTGGCTCCGCCCACGACCGCGACGAAGGGTCGCGCCGGGTTCGCGAGCAATCCGCCGAGTGCCTCGACCTCGGCCATCAGCAAGAACCCCGCGCCCGCCTCTCTTACATGCTCTACGATGCCCGCGGTCGATCCGTGGGCGCGGTGTGCGGAGCCGAACGCGTCGTTGACGTAGACGTCGCACAGTGACGCAAGCGCCTTGGCGAAGGCCGGATCGTTGGCTTCTTCCTCCGCGTGGAAACGCAGGTTCTCGAGCAACGCGACATCGCCGTCGAGCATCGCGTTCACGTGCTCTTCCACCAGCGGTCCCACGCAGTCGGGCAGCAGGACGACGGGCTGGTCCAGCTCAGCGGCCAGCTCGTTGGCTACGGGGCCGAGCGAGAGTTCCGGCTTCACGTTCCCTTTGGGGCGTCCCAGGTGCGAGGCGAGAACAACCCTGGCGCCCTGCTCGATCGCGTAGCGTACGGTCGCGAGCGAACCGCGGATCCGCGTCGCGTCGGCCACACGTCCGTCCTTCAGCGGAACGTTGAAATCGACGCGGATGAGTACCCTCCGGCCTCTCAGTGCGATGTCCTCGATGCTCTTCACGTGCTGGCCCCGCGCGGCCGGTGTCGGTCAGAGACGTCCGGCGATCAGTGCAGTCACGTCGCACATACGTGCCGAGAAGCCCATTTCGTTGTCGTACCAGCACAGGACTTTGGCGAAGCCGGGCTCGAGTGCTTTGGTAAGCGGAGCATCGAAGATCGAGGAATGACGGTTGCCGTTGAAGTCGATCGAGACGAGTTCCTCTTCGCAGTACTGCAGCACGCCCTTCAGGGGTCCCGCGGCCGCCGCTTTGACCGCCGCGTTGATGTCCTCGGCCGAGGCCGGCTTCACGGTCTCGACGGTCAGGTCTACGACCGAGACGTTGGCGGTGGGGACGCGGATGGCCATGCCATCGAGCTTGCCCTTGAGCTCGGGCAGCACCAGCGCGACCGCGCGCGCTGCGCCTGTCGTGGTCGGGATCATCGAAAGCGCGGCCGCGCGAGCCCGGCGCAAGTCGCTGTGGGGCAAGTCGAGGATGCGCTGGTCGTTGGTGTACGAATGCACGGTCGTCATCAGACCGCGACGGATGCCGAAGCTCTCGTGGAGGACCTTGGCGACCGGCGCCAGGCAATTGGTGGTGCACGAGGCGTTGGAGATCACGTGATGCTTGGCGGGATCGTAGGCCTCGTGGTTGACGCCGTAGCAGAGCGTCAGATCCACGCCGGTAGCCGGTGCGGAGATGATCACCTTGCTGGCGCCCGCTTCGAGGTGCGCGGCCGCCTGCTCGCGCTTCGTGAAGTGGCCGGTGGATTCGACGACGACCTGCACGCCGAGTTCCTTCCAGGGCAACTCGGCGGGGTTCTTCGCCGACAGCACGCGAATCTTCTTGCCGGCCGCGACGATGTCGTTGCCGTCGACTTCAACAGGCGCGGGAAATGCTCCGTGGACCGAATCGTGTCGCAGCAGATGCGCCAGCGTTGCCGCACTGGTCAGGTCGTTTACCGCGACGATTTCGAAATCGTCGCGACCGAGCCCCGCGCGAAGCATGTTTCGTCCAATTCTGCCGAAGCCGTTCACTCCGACTCGAATGCTCATATCGTGCGTCCTCCGAGGCGCACCAGCCGCCTCAGCAAATGTGGCAACAGATCGAATTTCCAGGGAAAAGGAGGCTCGCTCTTGGCATGCACCGACGCGTAAGTCAACACATCGCGAGGCCCGGCGCGAGTGCCGCGGCAACGCTCCACGGTGACGTCCGTCGAGCGCGCGCTGCGCTGCTCGCTGAATTGACAGCCTTAGTCCGCAGGAATACTTTCGGTGGGTGTGGTGGTGTGTGCCGGCGGCTTCGTAAGTGACCCCTCAGCCCGAACATTACTCCGTTTTCGACATGCTCACCGGTTCCGGACCGGTGGTGTCGGTGGTTCTGTACTCGCTCATTGCCGCCTCGGTGGGCAGTTGGGGCGTCATCCTGTTCAAGGCGCGTCAGGTCTACGCCGCGCGCAAGGGAGCCGAGGAGTTTCAGAAGCTGTTCTGGGAGACCCGAAACCTGGCGGAGGTGTCGCGAGCCTGTGGTCAGCTCGGGGACAACCCGCTCGCGGCGGTATTCACGGCCGGCTACGAGGAACTGCTTCGCCTGCGCACCAAGAAGAAGGCGGCTGCCGATGAGGGGCTGACCACGGAACTGGCCGGCATCGCCAACGTCGAGCGAGCGATGCGGCGGGCGGCGCACCATGAACGAACCGAGCTCGAGAAGCTTCTCACCTTTCTGGCCACGACCTCCAGCACGACTCCGTTCATCGGGCTGTTCGGCACGGTGTGGGGCATCATGACTTCGTTCCGCGGGCTCAGCGCCGGCGGTCCGTCGAGTATCCAAGCCGTGGCTCCGGGCATCTCGGAGGCGCTGATCGCGACCGCCGCCGGGCTTGCGGCGGCGATTCCCGCTCTGGTCGCCTACAACCACTACGCCCGTGCCGCGCGTCTGCTGGCGGGAGAAATGGACAGCTTCATCTCCGAGTTCCTCAACATCGCCGAGCGGCACTTCCTCAACTGAGCGAGCGGGACGATGGCCGGCGGGATGGACGACTTCTCAGAGGGCGGGACCGTTGCGGGCATCAACGTCACCCCTTTGGTCGATGTAATGCTGGTGCTGCTGGTCATCTTCATGGTGACCGCGCCGATCATCCAGCAGGGGGTCGACGTGGAACTGCCGCAAGCGACCGGCAACCAACTTCAGGGCGACGACGTCGCGCTGGTGGTTTCGGTCACCAACGACGGCAAGGTCTACCTGAACGACACGGTTACGGACGCGGCCAAGATCGGCAAGACGGTCGCGGCCATCTTGCAGGAAAAGCATCAGCAGATCGTCTACGTACGAGGCGATACACGCGCCGATTATGGGATGGTCGTGCAAGTCATCTCTTCGCTCAAGAGCGCGGGCGTCGACAAGCTCGGTCTCATCACGCAGCCCGGAGAGAGTTGAGTGGCGGTGAGCGCGCGCGCGCGCCAGAGGCAGGCGGCCTGGGTCGATCCGCGCCTTTGGCCTGCGCTGGTGTGGTCGCTGGGGGGGCACGCTTTGGTAGTCGTGGTCGCGCTGCTGGCAGCGTGGCTGGCGCCAGCGCCCAAGCCGTTCGACCTTCCGCTCGGCGCCATGGTCGACGTGATTGCGCCGGCAGGGGACTCGGCGGTCATGAAGGTCGGGCCGCTTGCCAAGAAAGGCGCGAGCAAGGCCGCGCCTCAGAAGAAGCCGGTTCCGCCCAGCCCCGAAGTGAAACCCGCGGAGCAGCCGAAGGCCGAGGTTGCGCCGCCGGCCAAACCGGAACCGAAACCTGAGGTGAAGCCGGAGCCGAAGCCCGAGGTGAAGCCGGAGCCGAAACCGGAGCCGAAGCCCGAGGTGAAGCCGGAGCCGAAACCGGAGCCGAAGCCCGAGGTGAAGCCGGAACCGAAGCCGGAGCCGAAGCCCGAGCCGAAGCCCGAGGTGAAGCCGGAGCCGAAGCCCGAGCCGAAGCCCGAGGTGAAGCCGGAACCGAAGCCGGAGCCGAAGCCGAAGCCCGAGCCGAAGCCCGAGGCAAAGGCGAAGCCCGAGGCCAAACCTGCGCCGAGGGAAGAGACTCCGGCCAAGAAGCCGGAGCCGGCGGCGTCGCAGCCCAAGGCCGAGAGCAAGCCGGAGCCGCCCAAGGCGGCGTCGCCGCCGGCTTCCGCCCCGAATCAAACGACCAATGCGGCTCCTGCCGGTGGCGAGAGCCCTGCTGCGGGCGAAGGCTCGTTTGGAGTGCCCGGTGGTGGTGGTGGTGGTGGCGGTGGCGGAACCCGAAGTCCGGAGTTCTATGCGTACTTCGCCTACCTGTACGAGCTCATCAAGTCGGAGTGGGTGTGGGCCGGTGATCAGGATCCGACTCTCGCGGTCGCGATCCGCTTCAGTATACTTCCAGACGGTCGCATCTCGGAGGCTCGCATCACTGAGCGTTCGCGCATCGCGCTGTTCGACGAATCGGCGCTGAACGCGGTGCGTTCCACCGGCTCTCTCAGTCCGCCGCCCCCCGGTGTTCGATCCGAGTTCGCGGACGTCGAATTGGTATTTCGCGCGGCCGATCTCGCCCAGTAGCGGGATCCATCGAGGAGGAAGTGGTGGCTGGATCGCGACGCATATTACTCTGCTTGGTCGTAGGCTGCGCGCTCGCGCTGCCCGGGGCCGTGCCGGTTTCGGCGCAACTGCGAGGAGAGATCGTGGGGCCCGGGGCAATGCGGATCCCGATCGCCGCCGCTCCGCTGTCGCCTGCCGGACAGGCCGATACTTCTCTCGAGGCTGAATTCTCGCGCGTACTCGCCGGTGACCTCGACATCAGCGGCCTGTTTCGGGTGATCGATCCGGCCTCCTACATCGAGGGTGTACCGCCCGGCCCGCTGGGGCCGGAGCGCGTCAACTTCCTCAACTGGCAGGCGGTCGGTGCGCGCGGCGTACTGCTGGGACGCTACGAGAGATCCCAGGGCGAGTTGACGGTCGAGGTCGCGTTCTTCGACGTGCCGGGGCACTCGATGCTGGGCGGCAGGCGTTTTCGCGGTGATCCCGCCGAGGTCGCCCGCATGGCCCATCGAACGGCCGACGCGATCTTGGAGTTCACGACCGGGATTCCCGGGCCGTTCGACTCCAAGCTCGCCTTCGTCTCGAACCGAGGCGGGCACGTTCGCGAACTCTTCACGTTCACCCTGGACGGGAAGATCAACAAGCTCACCAACCACCGTAGCGTGGTTATGGCGCCGGCCTGGAGTCCGGACCTGCGTTCGATAGTCTTCACGAGCTTTCGGGACGGCGCGCCCGACCTCTTCAGTCTCGACCTGGCTTCGAAGGCCGAGACCAAGCTCGCGAGCAAGATGGGGCTCAACATCGGCGGCGCCTGGCGTCCCGATGGCGGCCTGCTCGCGGTGGCAAGGGAGCAGGAGGGTAACACCGATCTGTACACGCTGGATTTTCGCGGCCAGGCGCAGCAGCGGCTCACCGAGCACTGGGGAATCGACGTCGACCCCTCGTGGTCGCCCGATGGCAGCAGGCTTGCCTTCTGCTCCTCGCGCGGCGGCGTGCCTCAGGTCTACACGATGAGCTATCCCGACAAGAAGGTTTCGCGCGTGACCTTCTCGGGCAACTACAATTGCTCGCCGGTCTGGTCGCCCGACGGGCGCAACATCGCCTACGCCGGACGCATCGGCCGGGACTTCCACGTTTTCGTCATTCCAGCCGGCGGAGGTGCGGCGCGCCAACTCACCTTCAGGGGATCCAACGAAGATCCGACGTGGTCGCCCGATTCGCGGTTCATCGCGTTCTCGCGAGAGCAGGGGGCGAGCAAGAAGATTTTCCTCGTCGATGTCACAGGCAAATGGGAGCGACAATTGACCACCGGCGATGGGGATGATACTTCCCCAAGTTGGTCGAGACGGCTTGATTAGGGCGCAAAAACGCCTTCCTGCGTCCCGTTCTCGCTTAACAGTCAGAGCGCGCCGATCATGGCGCTTCGGAGGATGAGCATGGGTCTTGGGCGTGTGTGGTTGAGGCGGTTCAGGTTACTGACCGTCGTGGTGGGAGTTGGGTTGGCCTTGGGGCTTACGGCCGGGTGTTCCTCGAAAAGCAAGTCTTCCGGCCTCGATGACGACGCGTCGCTGAGCGACGACAAGCTCGGCGGCCGCGGCAGCATGGGCGAGTTCGACAAGACCGGCAAGGTCACTTCCGGCGGTCGCTTCGAAGACGTCTTCTTCGCGTATGACGCGGCGGAGTTGGACGGTGCGGGCACCGAGGCCGTGCGTTACAACGCCGAGCTGCTGCGTTCCGAGAAAGGGCGCATCGAGATCGAAGGTCACTGCGACGATCGCGGTACGGCCGAGTACAACCTCGCACTGGGCGCGCGACGCGCCAAGTCGGTCCGCGACGCACTGGTGGGCCTCGGGATTTCTTCGTCGCGCCTGTCGACGGTGAGCTACGGCGAGGAGCTTCCTCTTTGCCGCGACGCCGCCGAAGCGTGCTGGAGCAGGAACCGGCGCTCGCACCTCGTCGATCTGACCGAGTAGGGCGTTCTGGCCGCGATGCAACGACCGTGTGCCGCAGTCGTCCTGTGCTTGCCGCTTGCGGCGGTGCTCGTCTCCGCCTGCGGAACCCAGTTCCAGAGTGAACGGGTGGACCGTCGCTACGAGGACTTGAGAAATCTGGTCCTGGAGCAGCGACGCTCCCTCGAGGATATGCGAAAGGAACAGGAGTCCCTGCGCGCCACGGTCGATGAGTTGCAGTACGGCCGCCATGCAGGCGGCCGGCCGGTCCGTGGTCCGGGCGGTGCCGGCGGAGACTCGTACTGGGGCAGTGCGCTGCAGCGCCCGACCCCGGTTCCCGAGCCTGGAAGCGAGTATTCATCGAGCGGCGACCCAATGTCCGGCGCGCCGGCGACGCCGGGCCAGGAGGTCGACCCGCGTTACGGAGCGCCGGGCTCGGTCGCTTCGGTACCTTCAGCGCAAGGTGCCCAAGGTGCCGAGGCTACGCCGCCGCAACCGGCGTCGGTCCCCGAGGGTGGTGGTGAAGTTCCCAGCGAACTGGTGGGGACGACTTACGACTCGGGCCTGCGGGCCCTCAGTGCTGGCGACCACGACGAGGCGATCCAGCACTTCAGGAACTTTCTGCACGACAACGCTTCGTCGCCCTTCGCGGATGATGCGCAGTTCTGGATCGGCGAGTCGTACTACCGCAAGGGACAGTACCACCGAGCGATCATCGAGCTGAACCAGGTCTCGATCACCTACGGTTCAGGCAACCGCGCCCCGGCCGCCTTGGTGCGTCAGGCTGAGGCCTTTCGCATCGTGGGAGATCGGGTCGATGCCAAGCTGAGTCTCCAGAAGGTCATCAACCGCTACCCAGGCACCGGCGAAGCGGCGAAGGCCTCGAAGATGCTCAGTGAGATCGGCGGGTGAGCTCCGCTCCCGCCGCCGATGAGGGTTGTTCGTAATCTAGAGCGTGCACGCGGCCTGCTTCACCGGCCGGTCGTTACCATCGGCAATTTCGACGGGGTTCATCGCGGTCACCAGGTCATTCTGGGACAGCTGCGCAGTGACGCGCAGGCGCGTGGAGTATCTTCCGTCGTTCTGACCTTCGATCCCCATCCGGTCGGTGTCGTGCGACCGCAGGCCGCGCCGCGGCTGTTGATGACCCTCGGAGACCGCCTTCGGACCCTCGCGCGCTACGGCGTCGACGTCACCGTCGTGCAGAGGTTCTCACGCGACTTCGCCGCAATCACGGCGGACGAGTTTGTCGGCCGTTTTCTGGTCGAGGTTCTCGACGCGCAGAAGCTGCTAGTGGGGCACGACCTCAACTTCGGGAGCGGCCGCACTGGCAGCGTGGAAACGCTGGTTGAGGCCGGCGGTCTTTACGGGTTTGCCGTCGAAGTGATCGGGCCGGTAGAGGCCGATGGCGTCGTCGTGCACTCGAGCGTGATCCGGCGGTGCATTGCCGATGGCGACGTTTGCGCGGCAAGCCGTCTGCTGGGCCGGCCGCATCGCGTTCGCGGTCGCGTGCAGCGAGGATCCGGCAGAGGCCGGGGGCTGGGTTTCGCTACCGCGAACGTGCGTCCCAAGACCGCCTCGATACCGATGGACGGGGTTTACGCGACGTTCGGCTATCTCGGGGACGAGCCGATCCCGAGCGTGACTTCCATCGGCCACACCCCGACCTTCGGGGGGACCGATACCGTGATCGAGACCCACCTCTTCGACCAGTTCGGAGATCTGTACGGACGCGGCTTCGCGATCGACTTCATCGATCGACTTCGCGACCAGCAGCGGTTCGAGAGTCCGGCGGAACTGGCCGCGCAGATCCGGCGTGACGTGGCGCAGGCGAAGTCGATGCTGGGGGCGCCACGCCAGCGATGAGTGCGCCGGCGGCGGCGGGACGGAGTTTTGCGGTTCCCGCCGGCGCGCAGGGAGAGAGGCTGGATGTATGGCTGGCGGCTCAGTCGCTGGCGCCGACGCGCTCGCAGATCAAGATTGCCGCCGAAGCAGGTCGCCTGACCGTCGATGGCCGGGCGGTGCGCGTGTCGCATCGTCTGCGTGGCGGGGAGACGGTCGTTCTGGTCGAAGAGCCGGTTGAGTTCGCCTCCGATCGAGTGGGTCCTCAGGCGATCGCGCTCGAGGTTCTGTTCGAGGACGCGTTCGTGGTCGCGGTCAACAAGCCCGCGGGCATGGTCGTCCATCCGGCGGTGGGCAATCGCAGCGGGACGCTGGTCAATGCGGTTCTGGGCCGTTATCCCGGAGCGGCGCTGCCGGGCGAGCCGACGCGCGCAGGCATCGTTCACCGCCTCGATCGCGACACTTCCGGGGTGATTCTGGTGGCGCGCACGGTGGCGGCGCACGAGTCGCTCGCGCGGCAGTTTCGCGAGCGAACTGTCAAGAAGGTCTACTGGGCTGTCGTGCTGGGTAAGGTGGCTGGCGAGGGGCGCATCGATGCCCCGATCGGCCGCCACCCCAGCGATCGCAAGCGGATGTCGACCCGTGGCAGGCCGGCGCGCAGCGCGGTGACCGACGTCCGTCCGCTGGAGTCGTTCGGCGGTGCAACCTTGATCGAGGCACGACCGCTGACAGGGCGGACTCACCAGATCCGCGTGCATCTCGCCGCCAGGGGCTGGCCCATCCTCGGGGACAGCGTCTATGGCGGAACCCGAGCGCCGGCGATGATCGGTCGCCAGGCCCTACACGCGGCCTCGATCGAGTTTGCCCACCCCGACACTGGCCGCCGGCTCACCGTCAGCGCCCCTTTGCCGTCCGACTTCGAAGCGCTGCTGGCACGGCTGCGCGCGGGAAGCTGAGCGCTCTGGTCTACCGGCGATCGGCCTGATCTGGGTTGACTCCCCTATGGAGATCGTTTACGTTCGCCGCGTCCCACCCGGAAACTCGCCGTTTCCGCCGCAGCCCGGCAAAGCACCGAAGCCACGCAAGGAGCCAATGGCCCCCGAGCGTATCTACGATGCGGAGAGGAGACCGGCTCGCGGGAGCACCCGGCGAACCCCGGGACCATTAACAACCCGTCCAGGCTGTCCGTCTCCCCTCCGGGAGACCTCAGAGTCCTGAATTCCGACCCGTCCAATCGAAACCAATATGACCGAACGCGGCGGCGACACGCCCAAAGACAGAAGAAACGGCGGCGGGCGGAATCGCTCGGGCCGGCGGCAACCAGAGAGCAACAACCCGATGGCACGTTCGCGAGGACCCAACTCCCGACCCAAGGACGAGATGCCGGACGAGGACCCGATCGGACCGACACCGGTCGGGCCGACTCTCGATCTGAAGGATCTCAAGCAGAAAACCGCGCGCGATCTCGCCGACGTGGCCAGGGAACTGGGCGTCGAAGGGGTCGCGACCATGCGCAAGCAGGAGCTGATCTTCAAGATCCTCGAAGCGCAGGCGGCAAAGAGCGGTAACGTCTACGGCGAGGGGGTTCTGGAGATCCTTCCCGACGGCTTCGGGTTCCTGCGCGCTCCCGATTCCAACTACCTGCCGGGCCCGGATGACATCTACATCTCTCCGAGCCAGGTGCGCCGCTTCGGGCTTCGTACCGGCGACGTCGTCTCCGGGTTGATCCGCTCCCCCAAAGAAGGGGAGCGCTACTTCGCGCTGCTAAAAGTATCGGCAATCAACTACGACGAGCCGGAGAAGGCGCGCGACAAGGTCCTGTTCGACAACCTAACCCCGCTGTATCCGAACGACCAGCTCAAGCTGTCGCACGAGCCGTCCGAGTACACGACCCGCGTGATCGACCTGATGGTGCCGATCGGCAAGGGCCAGCGCGCGCTGATCGTGGCCGCACCGAGAACCGGCAAGACGGTGATGCTCCAGCACATCGCCCACGGGATCGCGGCCAACAACAAGGAAGTGATTCTGATCGTGCTGCTGATCGACGAGCGGCCCGAGGAAGTCACCGACATGCAACGCTCCGTGCAGGGCGAAGTGATTTCCTCGACTTTCGACGAGCCGCCGACCCGTCATGTGCAAGTAGCCGAAATGGTGATCGAGAAGGCCAAACGCCTGGTCGAGCACGGCCGTGACGTGGTGATCCTGCTCGATTCGATCACCCGTCTGGCCCGCGCCTACAACGCGACCGTACCGCCCAGTGGGAAGATCCTTTCGGGCGGCGTTGACTCGAATGCGCTGCGCGGACCCAAGAAGTTCTTCGGCGCTGCCCGCAACATCGAGGACGGAGGCAGCCTGACCATCATCGGCACCGCTCTGATCGACACCGGAAGCCGTATGGACGAGGTCATTTTCGAGGAGTTCAAGGGCACCGGTAACTGCGAGATCCATCTGGACCGGCGCCTGATGGACCGGCGCGTATTTCCGACCATCGACATCCAGAAATCCGGCACGCGCAAAGAAGATCTGCTGATCGAGAAGGAGTCGATCAGCCGGGTTTTCGTGCTGCGCAAGCTCCTGACCCAGCTCAACACGGTCGAGGCCATGGAGTTCCTGCTGGGCAAGATGAAGGGCACCAAGTCCAACAAGGACTTCATCGATTCGATGAACCAGTAGCCGGCCGCGGACCCGGCGGCTGACGCGTTGCATCCCGACCGGGCATTTGTTAATGGGCCGGGGTTGCGCCGAGACCGGCGCGCTGAGTCAAAGCAGGGGCAAGGTACAAGAGATATGGTAGCTCGATGAGCCAAGTCACGATGAAACAGTTGCTGGAGGCCGGCGTCCACTTCGGTCACCAAACCAGCCGCTGGAATCCCAAAATGCGTCCCTACATCTTCGGGGCGCGCAACGGCATCCACATCATCGACCTTCAGCAGACGGTCAACCTCTTCCGCGAGGCCTGTGACTACGTCCGCGAGGTCGCCGCCCGGGGGGGCTCGGTCTTGTTCGTCGGCACCAAGAAGCAGGCGCAGGACGCGATCAAGGCAGAAGCCGAGCGTTGCAAGCAGTACCACGTGAACAACCGCTGGCTCGGTGGGACGCTGACCAACTTCCAGACGATCAAGCTGTCGATCGATCGTCTGCGACGCCTGGAAGATACGCTCGCCGATCCGACCAGCGCGAGCGTCTACAAGAAGAAAGAGCGCCTGCTGATGCAGCGCGAACTCGACAAGCTCCAGTACAACCTCCAGGGGATCAGAGAGATGAAACGGCCGCCTGACGCGCTGTTCATCATCGACCCCGATCGCGAGCAGATCGCGGTCGCCGAGGCCAACCGCCTTTCCATCCCGGTCGTCGCCGTAGTCGACACCAACTGCGATCCCGATCGCATCGCTTACTGCGTGCCCGGCAACGACGACGCGATTCGCGCGATCCGTCTGTTCTGCGGTGCGGTGGCCGATGCCGTCCTGGAAGGGATGGGAGAGTTCGAAGCGCGAGGGTCGGTGGGCGAGAAACTCGGCGGGGAAGGTGGGCTGCCTTTCGGAGCCGGCATGTACTCTGACCTGGTCGGAGCCGGAGCCGAGAAGGCGTTCGCCGCGACCGCCGAAGGCGGGGAAGCGGCGCCCTTCGCCGCGACCGACTTCGAGACGAGCACAGTGGAATGAGCATCGACGCCAAGACGGTCAAAGACCTGCGCGATCGCACCGGCGCGGGCATGATGGACTGCAAGAAGGCGCTGGCCGAGACCGACGGAGATCTCGAACGCGCGACCTCTTTGCTGCGCGAGAAGGGACTGGCCGGGGCCGCCAAGAAGGCCGGGCGCATCGCTGCCGATGGCTTGATCGGAATTTTCGCGGCCGCCGACGGCAAGAGCGCGGTGCTGGTCGAACTCAACTGCGAAACCGACTTCGTGGCCAAGACCGACAAGTTTCGCGATCTTCTGAACACGCTGGGCGCGGCGCTGGTGACGGCTCCGGCAGGCGAGGGCGGCGCGGACGCAGTCGCGGGCCTGCGCGTGGCAGGCGGCGGCACCGTCGAGGAACTGCTCAAGGAAAGCATCGCTAACATCGGCGAGAACATCGGTCTGCGCCGTTACGTCCGCTACGTCTGCAGCGACGGCATCGTCGGCCACTATCTGCACGCCGGCGGCAAGATCGGCGTGCTCGTAGAGCTCAGCGGCGCCGACGCTCGTCACGCCGAGTTGGCCAAGGCGCTGGCGATGCAGGCGGCTGCGGCGTTTCCGCGCTGGGTGTCGCGCAGCGAAGTGCCCGCTTCCGAACTCGGCGGCGAACGCGAGATCTTCCGCCAGCAGGCCATCGCATCGGGCAAGCCCGAGAAGATCGTCGACAAGATCGTGGACGGCAAGATCGAGAAGTTCTACGCCGAGACCTGCCTGCTCGAGCAGGAGTACGTGCGCGACTCCGACCTGACGATCAACAAGCTCCTCGCCCAGGCCGGGAAGGAAACTGCATCCAACCTGTCGGTTCCGCGTTTCGCGCGGTATCAACTCGGAGAGGGCATCGAGAAGAAACAGTCCAATCTCGCGGCCGAAGTCGCACAGCAGATCGGCCAAAGCGCCTAGCGGACGCATCGGATGGCGGACGCGGCGACTCCAGCGCCCAGGCTCCAGCCAAAGTATCGGCGAGTGCTGCTCAAGCTGAGCGGTGAATCGCTCGCCGGCTCCCAGGACTACGGGATCGACCCCAAGGCCATTTCGCGGCTCGCCGAGGAAATCCGCGGTGCGCTCGCGCTCGGCTGCGAGCTCGCGCTGGTGGTCGGCGGCGGCAACATCTTTCGCGGACTCAAGGCCGCCGACATGGGCATCGAGCGCGCCACCGGCGACTACATGGGGATGCTCGCCACCGTCCTGAACAGTCTGGCGATCCAGGACGCTCTGGAGAAGCTGGGCGTGCCGACGCGGGTCTTGAGCGCGCTGGAGATCCGGGAAGTGGCCGAGCCCTACATTCGTCGCCGCGCCACCCGTCATCTGGAAAAGGGCCGCGTGGTGATTTTTGCCGCCGGTACCGGCAACCCTTTCTTCACCACCGACACTGCTGCAAGCTTGCGCGCCATGGAGATCGGCGCCGACGTCATCATGAAGGCCACGCGCGTCGACGGCGTGTATTCCGCCGATCCTGAGAAGGACCGCGACGCTGTCCGCTATGCCTCACTTACGCATTTCGAGGTGCTTGAGCGCGGTCTGCGGGTGATGGACACGACGGCGATCTCGTTGTGCATGGAAAATCACATGCCGATCATCGTCTTCGACATGACGCATCCGGGCAACATAGTGAGGGCGATTGCCGGGGAACCGATCGGGACGACCGTGGGAGGGCCGGCGCGATGACCGAAGAAATCCTGAAGCAGTTGCGTGGTCAGATGGCCGAGACCATGGTTTCGCTGAGGCGCGATCTCGCGCGCATCCGCGCCGGACGCGCCACGCCGGCTCTGCTCGACCACGTGTTCGTCGACTACTACGGTTCGAGCACTGCGCTGAATAAGCTCGCGACGGTTTCGGCTCCGGAGGCGCGAATGCTTCTGGTCCAGCCCTTCGACAAGAAAACCGTAGCGTCGATCGACAAGGCCATCCGCAGTGCGGGCCTGGGTCTGTCTCCGATCGGCGATGGTACGCTGCTGCGCATCCCGATTCCCGAGCTCAACGAAGAGCGAAGGCGCGAACTCGTAAAACAGGTTCGCAAGGAAGCCGAGACCCACAGGGTTTCGGTGCGCAGCCACCGTCGCGACGCCAATGAACTTCTCAAGGACGCGGAGAACGAGAAGGAGATCACCCAGGACGATCACCGCGTGGCCCACGAGAAAGTCCAGAAGATCACCGACGAGGCGATCACGCAGATCGACGAGATCGTAAAGACCAAAGAGAACGAAATCCTGTCCGTTTGAGAGCGGTGAACGCCCTTGAGTGACGATTCGCGAGGCGGCCTGCCGCGCCATGTGGCGGTGATCATGGACGGCAACGGACGCTGGGCGACGCAGCGCGGTTTCAGCCGTGTGCAAGGACACCGGCGCGGCAAGGACTCGGTCAAGGAGATCGTCGAGACCGCCCGCGAACTCGGCATCGAGTTCCTGACTCTCTACGCTTTTTCCACCGAGAACTGGGAGCGTCCCGAGCGCGAAGTGGACGCGCTGATGCGCCTGCTGCGCCACTATCTGCGTTCCGAAGTGAACAAGATGATGCGGCACGGCATCCGGCTGCGCGCGATCGGCAACCTGCGGCGCCTGCCTCGCGAGGTGCTCTCCGACATCCGAGCGGTCGAGCAGCGCACTCGCGCGAACGAAGGGATGACGGTGCAACTGGCGGTCAGCTACGGCAGCCGCGAAGAACTCGTCACCGCCGTGCGCCGGCTCGCGCGCAAGGTTCGCGACGGGGTGCTGGCCCCCGAGGACATCGACGAGACGCTGGTCTCCGATTCGCTGATGACCGCCGGCATTCCGGACCCCGACCTGCTGATCCGCACCAGCGGCGAGATGCGCCTGTCTAATTTCCTGCTCTGGCAGGTGGCCTACACGGAGCTGTATGTCACCGACGTGTTGTGGCCCGATTTTCGCCGCCCGCAGTTTCTCGAGGCACTCGACGACTACAAGCGGCGCGAGCGTCGTTTCGGCAAGACTGCCGAACAGCTGGGCCAGGAGGTCTGAATGCTGCGCGCAAGGGTGCTGACCGCGGCGATCGCCATTCCGATCCTGATCTGGCTGATCTTCTGGGCCTCGCCGGTTTGGTACAACGCTGTCGTGCTGTTCTTCACCTTCGTCTCGCTGCGCGAGATGGCCGCGATGCAGCACGTGACGTTTGCCGGCAGCACGCTGCTCACGGCCGGCGGCGGCATGGTGATAGCCGTGTCGATGCTGCTCGATCCGAGCGGCGCGGCGGTGTCGGCCGGCCTGGTGATTGCGCTCATCATGACCCTGCTCGGGACGCTGGTGACCGCGCGCGACATGGAGCAGAGCGTGATCGGCGCCGGCCAAGTGCTGTTCGCCGCCGTCTATGGTGGGTTGCTGCTGCCGCACCTGATCTGGCTCCGTGCGCTTTCGGGCGGCGCCGCGCTGGTTTTCTTCCTGTTCGCCTGCGTGATGGCCAGTGACGCCGGCGGTTACTTCGGAGGCCGCGCCTTCGGCAAGACCAAGCTGTGGCCGGTGGTCAGCCCCAACAAGACCGTCGAGGGCGCCGTCAGCTCGGTGTTCGGTGCGATGCTGGCCGGGGTGTTGTTCAACGCCGTGCTGGTGCACCGCTTCGGCTTGCTCGAAGTGGTGCTGCTGACGGTGGTGATCTCGGTGCTTGCGCAGACGGGGGACCTGGCCGAGTCGATGATCAAGCGCGCCTACCACGCCAAGGACTCGGGGTGGATCCTGCCGGGCCACGGCGGCGTGCTCGATCGCACCGACAGCATGGTCCTGCCGATCGTGTTCATCTACTACTACGCCGGCTGAGACCGGAGCCGTCGACCGTGGTTGTGGCGGCGCGGCGCCGATCGCCGCTGGCGCGCGCGGCCGGGCGTGTGCCCCGCTTCCCGAATTCGCAGTTTCCGTCGCTGCCTGCCCGGTATAGAAAGAACAGACCATGACGATTGGAAGTACGCTGGCAGCAATCCTTGTTCTCGCCATAGTGATCTTCATCCACGAACTCGGGCATTTCCTGGTCGGCAAGTGGTGCGACGTCGAGATCAAGGTCTTCTCGATGGGCTTCGGTCCGACCGTGATCGCGCGGCAGTTCGGCGAGACCGTCTACCGCCTCGCCCTGATTCCTCTGGGCGGTTACGTGCGCATGGCCGGCTACGATGAAGAGGGCGGTGACGGAGAGGAGGCCCCCAGCGATCCCGCCCGCGGCTTTACCGCCAAGCCGATCGCCCAACGTGTGGCGGTCGTCGCGGCAGGCCCGCTGGTCAACCTGGTATTCGCCGCCGTGCTCTTTTCGGCCTGCGCGTTCGCTTACGGGGTCTCGACTCCGTCGAACGAGCCGGTGGTGGGCGGAGTCGTAGCGGGCGAGGCGGCCGAGGCGTCGGGCCTGCGAGATGGCGACCGCATCCTGTCGATCGATGGGACCCCGGTCCGCGACTGGGAAGAGCTTCTCAAAGTGGTGCTCGGCAGCGGCGGCCGCACGTTGAACTTCGAATTGCAGTCGCCCGACGGTGAGCGCCGCACTGCGCAGGTAACGCCCAAGGTTCAGTCGCGTACCGACGCTTTCGGCGAAGAGATCGACCGCGTCTACCGGATCGGCGTCCATCAAGACCGGGTGCTACAGCCGGTCGGCGCGCTCGAGGCGGTCTCGATCGGCGCGAGCCAGACCGTGGGGTACTCCACGATGATCCTGCAGACCGTCGGCCGGCTGATCCAGGGCCGGCTCTCGGCCGGCGATCTCGGCGGACCCATCCTGATCGCCCGCGAGGCAAGCGCTCAGGCCCGCAAGGGACTCCAGCCGCTGCTGGTCTTCATGGCGCTGATCAGCGTCAATCTCGGGATCGTCAACCTGCTGCCGATTCCGGTGCTCGACGGCGGCCACTTGATGTTCATGACCTACGAGGCGGTGCGGGGGCGGCCGCTGTCGCTACGCGTGCGCGAGTACGCGTTGCAGGCGGGAATGCTGCTGATCGGCGGGTTGATGATCTTCGTCGTCTTCCACGACATCATCCGCATCGTCGCAGGGTGAGCGTGAGCCCCGCAGTCAGCCCGGCGACCAGTTCGACGCCAAGCGCGAACCACGGCGCGGGGGTGCTGCTGGCGCTCGATTCGTGCGGCTCGCGGCCCGGGGCCGCGCTGTGGGACGGCAGCGGGGACCCGCAGGTCGTCCACATGGATGAGCGTCCGCCGCGGGCGGAGGGATTGGCCGCCTGCGTTCAGCGACTGATCGACGCCGGCCGCCGTGACGTCTCCTCGATCACCAGCCTTGCCGTTCTGGCCGGCCCAGGTTCGTACACCGGGCTGCGTACCGGCTTGGCCTTCGTGCGCGGCCTGGCGCTGCTCGACAGCCTGCCGGTTGCGCCGGTGAGCGCACTGGAGCGGCTCGCGTTCAGCGCCGGCGTCGACGGCGAGCGCGTGATCGCCTTCTGGCAATGCGCTCCCGATCTGGTGGTGGCGATCGCCTACCAGATCCGCGACGGCCTGGTTGTTTCGCTGAATGAGGGCGGGGCGCTGCCGCTCGCGCAGCTTGACGGCTTTGTCGCGCGCTGCCGGGCCGCGCACCCGGGGCCCTGGATACTGGCGCTCGAGCACGACCACGCCGCCTCGGGTTCTTCACTGCTGAGCGCGATCGACGGTGCGGCGACGGAGCGACGGGTCGTAGATTCGCAGACAATCGGGGTGCTGGCCCGCTTGGGCTACGCAAAGTGCGAGCGCGGACTTGGCGTGGCGGCCGATCTGGTGCTGCCCGACTACTTCGGCACGAGCCTGCCGCGAAGCAATCGCAACCGCGTCGCCGCACCTTTCGCCGAGCGAGTAACGTATTGAAAATGCTGGTTTTTTGGCGATCCCGCCGGGTTGACAACCGCTTGCGGCGGGTTTAACGTGCGCGCCGCAGCCAACGGCCTTGTGAGGAGGTAGGAATGGAGGCTTACGACGAAGAATTGGTGAAGAGCTTGGCGCCGCAAAACGACGAACTGCGCCGCGCCGACCAGGCTCATAGGGAACTCAAGGCCGAAGTCGATGCGCTTGCGGCCAAACCCTTCCTCTCGCCTGAAGAAGAGGTTCGCCGCAAGGAGCTGCAGAAGCTCAAACTCGCCGAGAAGGACAAGATCATGCGCATTCTCGTCGGCTATCGCCGCAGCGTAGGTTCGTCTCCGTCGGCAAACTGAAGCCCCCTCCGGGGTCCTTTTTTCAGCATTTTGCGCCGGCCCGCGCGTGCGTGCGGGAGGGCTCGGCGCCGTCCTGCCCGTGTCGGCTTCTCGAGGAACGATCATGAACGAATCGCCAAAGCACACTATTTCCATCCTCGTCGAGAACGAGTTCGGCGTGCTGTCGCGCGTCGCGGGAATGTTCAGCGGGCGCGGTTACAACATCGAGAGTCTTTCGGTCGCCGAGACGCTGGATCCTTCGGTGTCGCGCATCACGCTGACCGTCCGCGGTGATGCGTCGGTCCTGGTGCAAGTCACCAAACAGTTGCACAAGATGGTGTCCGTCATCCGCGTGGTGGATTTCGGCGAAGGCGAGTACGTCGAGCGCGAGCTGGCGCTGGTCAAGGTGACCTTCGACGGCAAGACCCGCGCCGAGGTCATGAACATCGTCAATATCTTCCGCGCCAAGGTCGTCGATGTCGGCTCCGGCGTCTGCATCATCGAAACCACCGGCGCCGAAGACAAGATCAACGCGATGATCCGTCTGCTGCGTCCGCTCGGCATCATGGAGATCGCCCGTACCGGTTGCGCGGCGCTCTACCGTGGAGAGCGCCTGCTCGGTGCCGCGGAGGAGTCGGCTGTTGAGGGCGGTGCGAGCAACGAGAACGTTGCGTGAAGATCTACGATAAGAGCGAGGCGCGGCTCGACAAGATTTCGTCCAAAGTCGTCGCCGTCATCGGCTACGGCAGCCAGGGACATGCTCACGCACTGAACCTTCGCGACAGCGGCGTCAGCGTCATCGTCGGCCAGCGCCCGGGCAGCGACTCGGGCGCCAAAGCAGCAGCAGCGGGATTCGAAGTCGTGACGGTCGCCGAGGCCGCGGCCAAGGCGGACGTGTCGATGCTGCTGGTTCCCGACGAACTGGCGGGCGAGCTCTACGATGCCGAGATCGCCCCGAACCTGAAGAAGGGTGCGTACCTCGCGGTCGCCCACGGCTTCAACATCCATTTCAAGAAGATCCTCGCGCCGGTAGATGCCGGTGTGTTCATGGTGGCTCCCAAGGGCCCCGGTCACCTGGTGCGCAGCGAGTTCGCCAAAGGCATGGGCGTTCCCTGCCTGATCGCCGTCGCACAAGACGGCCCCGGCGACACCGAAGCCGTCGCACTGGCGTACGCGGCCGCGATCGGCGGTACTCGCGCCGCGGTACTCGGAACGACGTTTCGCGAAGAGACCGAGACCGATCTGTTCGGCGAGCAGGCGGTGCTGTGCGGCGGGCTCCCCGAGCTGATCCGCGCAGGTTACGAGACCCTCGTCGATGCCGGCTACGCTCCCGAGATGGCCTACTTCGAGTGTCTTCACGAGGTGAAGTTGATCGTCGATCTGCTCTACGAGGGCGGCATCGCCAACATGAACTACTCGATCAGCAACACCGCGGAGTACGGCGCGCTGACGCGCGGCAAGCGGGTGATCGGACCCGAGGCGCGCAAGGCGATGAAAGAGATCCTCGGCGAGATACAGTCGGGAAAATTCGCCGACGAGTGGATCACCGAATACAGGTGCGGGCTGCCGCATTTCAGGGAGCTGCGCAAAGAGGGCGAGAATCATCCGGTCGAAAAGGTCGGCGCGTCGTTGCGCGCGCTGATGCCGTGGTTCCAGAAGGACCGGCTCGTCGATCGCACCAAGAACTGAGGAACGGGAAGCATGAAGTTCGCGCGCGAGGGCATTGTTGCGACGGCGGTTCCGGCTGTTGCCGCGCTCGTACTGGGACCGATGCTGGGCGAGGCGGTCTTCATCGGTCTGGCGCTGGTGGCGCTGGCGGTGCTGCTGTTCTTTCGCGATCCCGAGCGCGTCATCCCGTCCGATCCGTCGGCGCTGGTTAGTCCGGCCGACGGTCGGGTAATCGCGGTGGAGGAGAACGGCAAACCCCACCGCTTCGCGGCGGAAACGACCACCCGCATCTCGATCTTCATGTCGCCGCTCGACGTTCACATCAACCGCATACCGACCGCCGGTACGGTCGAGCAGATCGAGCACAAGCCCGGCCGTTTCGCCGCGGCCTATCGCGCGGACGCCTCTGAGATCAACGAATCCAACTCGCTGTTGCTGCGAACACCCGGCGGTGTGCCGATCGTGGTGGTGCAGATCGCGGGATGGCTGGCGCGTCGCATCATCTGTCACGTCCGGCCCCAGGCCCGGGTCTCGCGCGGCGAGCGATTCGGGCTCATCATGTTCGGGTCGCGCCTCGACGTCTTCTTGCCGCCGCAGGTGCGACCGGCGGTTCGTGTGGGGGACCGTGTGCGGGCCGGGGCGAGTGTGATCGCGCTCGCCGCTGTCGAAGGAGGCGGTGATGAGAGCCGAAAAGCGTAAGTCGAAGATCGCGCTACTGCATGACGGCGTCCCGCGTCGCGGCATCTACCTGCTCCCCAATCTGATCACCTCGGCAGGTCTGTTCTGCGGGATCTTCTCGATCGTCCAGACCATGCAGGGCTCGTACACCAATGCGGCGCTGGCGATTCTGGCCGCGCACATCTTCGACAGTCTGGACGGTCGCGTCGCGCGCATGACGAACTCGACCAGCCGTTTTGGCACCGAGTACGACTCGCTCTGCGACCTGGTCTCGTTCGGCGTCGCACCCGGAGTGCTGATCTATCGCTGGGCTCTGATCCCGTGGGGAGTGTGGGGCTGGTCGGCGATCGGGCTCTACGTCATCTGCTCCGCAATCCGGCTGGCCCGCTTCAACATACTGGTGGGTCGCATCGACCCAGGCTACTTCATGGGACTTCCGGTGCCGGGCTCGGCGACGATGCTGGCCTCGGTGGTGCTCATGTATCGTTACGTCGGGCGCTCGGGCTTGCCGCCCAAACAGATCGCGCTGCTGCTGCTCACTTACGCGCTGGCTTTCCTGATGGTGAGCAGCATCCGCTACACCAGCTTCAAGAATCTCCACCTGCACGGCCGCCAGCCGCTATCGACCTTCATCCTCGCGGTGTTGTTGCTCAGCGTGGCGGTTGCCGCGTATCCGCTCTTCATCTTCGTGGTGATCTCGCTGTATGTGTTGTCGGGGCCGACTCTGGCGGTGCGCGATTGGTGGCGGCCTACGGCGTCGATGGCGGGACCTTCGGTCGAAGAGGAAGATCCCGAGTAGGCGCGGTCGGATAGCGCTCGAGCTCGGCGATCATGCTCGCTCGCTTGGGCCGTGCGGGGTTCGTTTGGCTGTTGAACGCTCGTCCGAAAAGTTCGCGTAGCCGACCGGTTGGCTCCCCGTTCTTCCGTCGCACCCATCCCCTGGTTAAGGGAACCTGGATTCGAGCCGCGGCGCGGTTCCAGCGACCACGTTCGTGGGTTCGGCGCACGCTCCTGGCAGGGCGATCTGGCAAGGAGGCTTGTGTCTATACGCGAGTTGCGTATAGTGCGCAGGGTGAAAGCCGAGTTCGTCGAACTACCCGCTTTCGAGCGCCATCGCGCGGAGTATCTGGACGACGCCGGTTTTCGCGGGCTGCAAGTCGAGTTGATGCGCAATCCCGAAGCGGGCGAGGTCGTCGAAGGCACTGGCGGTCTTCGGAAGGTTCGATTCGCGGATAGCCGCCGTGGCAAGGGCAAGCGGGGCGGTCTGAGGCTGATCTACTATTGGTGGAACACCGGCTCGCAGTTCTGGCTGTTCGCCATCTACGACAAGGATGAGGTGGCCGACCTTACTCCAGTGCAACGCAAGGCGCTCAAGACGATGATCAAGGCGGAACTGGAAGCGAGGAGAGAGAGATGAAGAGTACCGCTACGACCAAGGCCAAGCGGGTTGCCAAGCGCGATCTTTTCGCCGAACTGAGCGAAGGGATGGATGCGCTTGCGGCGGCACGGAAGGGGAAGCGAACCCTTCGGACCCATGTGTTGGAGTACAAGCCGGCGCCGAAGATCACTCCGTTGGAACTGGTCCGACTCCGCGAGAAACTCAAGATCTCGCGAGCGCTCTTCGCGGTCTATCTGCGGACAAACGTCCGGACGCTTGAAAACTGGGAGCAGGGCAGGGCTCGACCGAACGCTCAGGCTGCGCTGCTCATCAATCTCGTCCGAAAGTACCCAGACACCGTTGGGCGGCTCGCCGCGATTTGATCGTGTAGGCTCCGGCAAGTCCTGCCAGTGACGTGTCCACCGACTCGGCGCCCGGACGATCAGGTCGCGACCCGGCTAACCACGGTACAGATGTCCGCCATGGCACAGCGGGAAGTCCGTCAGCAGGTATACGACCATCGACTCCGTGATCTGGTCTGCGAGACTGGCGATATCGGCATTGCCACCGCAGTGGGCGTTCCTCGATCGACCGCGATCGGCTGGCTCCGCCGGGAACTGCAACCCATGGTCACCGTCGCCGCGGCGGACATGTCGGAGTGCGACCTTCGCGCCGACGTCGCGAAGCTGCGTCGTCGTGTCCAGACCTTGTCTGCAGCCCTCGGCCTCTTCGTTGCCGTGGTGCGGGTTTCTGGTGGCAGCACACCGCGGATCGACACCCGCGACCGCGCGACGCGGGACAGACTTCTGTGTGCCGCCGGTCGGGCAAGGAAGGTTTTTCCGACCAGCACGGTGCTCGAGATCCTCCGGATCTCATCGTCGCGTTACAACGCTTGAGTTCGAGCCCAGCAGGGATGCGACTTGGACGATCGTGCAACCTGTCCGCGATCCACGCCCACCCAGCGCACGCTCGACGAGGTGCGCACGATTCGTTCGATGGTGACGTCGGACGGATATCGCGATGTACCAACCGGGCACCTTGCCGTTCTGGCTCAGCGCATGGGCAAGGTCTTCGCGTCGCCATCTACATGGTACAGGCTCGTGCGTGATCGACAATGAAGACGACCTCGGAGCCGGCAACATCCGGCGAGTCCGACGGTGGGCGTGCGCGCCAACGCACCGGACGAGACATGGCACATAGATACCTCGGCCGTGCGCCTGGTCGACGGAAGAAAGGTCTGGCTTCACGCCGTTTCGCCGAAGTTCGTGTCGTTCCCTGGCCGTTGGCGCCTTCGGCATCGGCGCCAGGTGGGCAGAGGCCGGCCGGCCGGATCCGCTGATCGGGTCGAGACCGGGAACCTCGCGGGTGGGTGTCCACTTCCGGTTCCCGGAATTGCTTCCTGGCCGAAGTGACGAGTATTCGTCAAAATTTACCCGTTCATGATGGCAATCTGCGACGCGAAGTCGCCAAGCTCCGCGAAACGCTGTTGGCTGGTCATATGCGCAGTCCCGTGACATCGTCGCCGTAGTTGGAGGTGTCGCGATGGACTTGTCGCTGATCAAGCAGCGGGTGGTAGAGGGCGACGCGAAAGGAACCGCCACAGGCATACGGGA
>JACRCR010000145.1 GCA_016218925.1 Deltaproteobacteria bacterium
CGAGCGTACCGAAGCTCACGATCCACTCATCGTCTACCACCCACCACCAACTCTTGACCGACGGCGGCTGGCCAGGTCTGACCGCCGCGTCACTCGGCGACGTGCGCAGGCGAGCGGCGAGGCGCTCGGCGTTGTATTCCATGCCGCCGTCGATGCTGGTCGCCTGGACGCCGCGCGCCTCGAGCGACTGGAGCAGATCCCAGCGTGCGCGGTTCCATTCCATCCAATCGTGGGTGCCGGCGATCGAGAACAGCGCCATCAGTGCGGTCAGCGATCCCGAGGCGATGCTGCTGCGCCAGCGCGGCCTGGCCGCTACCGCGGCTGCCAGTCCCAGCGGCGCGATCGCGATCAGGTAGCGGTCGAAGTAGTAGGCGGCCTGGGCCAGAGAGCCGACAAATGAGGCCGCGAAGGCCAGCAGCACGAAGACTTTGACCGGGTCGCCGAGTCGCTTTGCGGCGCTCGCGTGCTCGCCAACGAGCAGGCTCGACCAGCGCGCGACCAGCAGGCTCGCCGACGCGATCGACAGCGCGGTCGCAGGCAGCCGCAGCGCCGGCCCGGCGCGTGGTAGATCGTTCATCGCCAGGAAGAACTGGTCGCGCAGCGTCACGCAGCCGACGCCGAGGTCGTACAGTACGTTGGTGAGATAGAACATCGATGCGCCTTCGCGCAGGTACAGGAACAGCGCCAGTGACGTGAGCGCGGCTGCCGTTGTGGCGGCGATTCGCTTCTCGCTCGCACCGCTCGGCGCGAGGGTCAGTCCCACCGGCGCGAGCAGGAAGCCGACCGTGACGAGGCCGCGAAACGCAGCGTTGCCGATCTCGAGCAGCGGCGTGGAGGCGGCTTCGTTTACTTTGTGGTGGATGGCGTCGGGAACTCCCAGTCCCGAAACGATCCATGCCGCGTACGCGACGGCCGCCACGAACGCCGGGCCGGCTGCACACAGGGCGTTGCCGGCGCGCCGGCGCAGCCCAGGCGCGCCGGGCAGCAGCGCGGCCGCGGCGGCTGCTGCCGCGATGAAGACCGCGTGCTGTCGTATCAGCAGTGAGGCCGCCGCCAGGCAGCTTGCGGCCAGCAGGTCGCTGCGGCTGTTGCGCGACAGGCCGCGCGCGTAGGCGGACGTCGCCATCAGCGCGGTCACCGCGAACGGCAGGTCGGTCATGAACGTGAACGAGAGATTGAAGTACAGCGGTCCGGCCGCGACCACGCCGGCGCCGGCGGTCGCGGCCGCCGGTGCCGCACCGAGTCTGCGCAGCAGACAGTAGAAGACCGCAACGCCGCTCGCTCCGAGCACCAGCGTCGATGCACGCAGCACTTCGTAGGAGGAGCCGAAGAGGCGGCAGAGCATGGCGCCGTAGGCCGCCTGGAAGATCACGCTGGCTCCGGTCCACGGCAGCAGATCCAGACCGCCGCCGTGGCAGAGCGAGCGCGCGGCGTGGGCGAAGGCCCAGTCGTCGCTGAGCGGGAAGTTGCCCCGTGGACCCACCAGCGCGACCGCGGCGCACCAGGCGATCACGAGGAAGAACGGACCTGCCAGCCGTCGCCGCATCGGCGCATTCTTGGCGTGAGGGAGCGCGCGCCACAAGCGGCGCGGCGGCGCTTCTCGTTTCTCGGCGCAGGCGCGATGGCTGAGCGCCGGGCGATCGCCGGCTGCGGCGGATCGTCAGGGCCGGCGCGGCGCAACCAGGTCGCGGGAACGATCGACGTTGCCGGCACCGGCCTGGAAGTCTTCCGGGACGATATCGGCGGCGGCGCGGCGCCGGCAGGCCAGCGACGAGGCGGGGGCAACCACGAGCCGCCGACACCACTTTGTTCGCGACCGTGACTGTGCTCTAAGCAGGCGCCCGGCACGACGCCTCAGTGCGGTCTCGGGACTCGCCCCGCATGGACTCCGATCCTCCTCCAGGTTGGCACGAGCTGCTCCGCTGCTGCGCGCTGCGCGAGGTCGCGCCGAAGTCGGCCGCGGCGCTCGACGATCCGCAGGCCGCGATCGCCCGCGTTCTCGAGGAATCCGGCTTCGTCGAGTTCGCGCGCTCGGCTGCCGCCGAAGGCCGCTCGGTCACCCTGGTCGTCAACGATAACCACCGCTTTACCGACACGCACACCTTCCTCGGCGCGGTTCTCCAGCTGCTCGATCGGTTCCTGGATGCCGAGCGCCGGCCGCCGCTGCGGATGCTGGTAGCGGCCGGGAGCCACGTGGCGGGGGCCGACGAGCGTGCCGAGCACGAACGATCGATGCTCGGCGGCCACAGGGATCGCATCGCCGAACTGCTCTGGCACGACGCGCGCAACGACACCGAACTGCTCGCGGTCGGACATACCACGCTGCATCGCTGGATGGCCGAGGGCGGTTTCTATCTGGCCTGCGGCAGCATGGAGCCCCACTATTTCGCCGGCGTCACGGGCGGGCACAAGACGCTCACCGTCGGCGTCATGTCGCTGGAGAGCCTGACCGCCAATCACGAGAACGCGCTGTCGCCGCGCGCGCGCCCGCTCGCGCTCGACGGCAACCCGGTGCATCTCGGGATCGTCGACGCGCTGGCCGACCTCGAAGATTCCGGTGCGCGCCTGCTGGTAGTCAACGAGGTGCTGGTCGACGGCAAGATGGTGGCGGTCACCGCAGGACATCCGCTCGAAGCGTTGCACCACGGACTCGACACCGTACGCGAATGTTTTTCGGCGTGCGTGGAAGAGCCGGTCGACATCGTCGTCGCGCGCGTGCTCGCTCCGCTGGATCGCGATTTTTATCAGGCCGAGAAGGGCATCAAGAACACCGAATTCGCGCTGCGCGAAGAGGGCGTGATGATACTCGAAGCGACGTGCCGCCACGGCGTGGGGATCGACCACTTCGTGGCGCTGCTGCGGCAGGCGGCCACTCACGATGAGGCCGTTGCCGTCGTCGAGGCCAGGGGCTACCGCCTCGGCGATCACAAGGCCGTGCGGCTTCGCGCGTTGACCGACGAGCGCCGCGTGCGCGTGGCGCTGGTGAGCGAAGGCGTTCCGGCCGCGCTCGGCGAAGTGCTCGGCGTGCACATCTTCGCCGATCGCCGCGGTGCGGCCGAGTGGGCGGCAGGGATTCTCGGTCCCGAGCCGAGCCGCGGTCTGATCGTGGAGGACGCCGGCAACGTGGCGATCGAGGTCCTGGAAGAACCCGGCGTCATGGGCGTTCGTTGAGTCGCGGCTGCAAGGTCGCCACGCGAGCGCCGCGCGGCGAGGTCGGGCATTTTCGCCGCGTGCGCGACCCCGACGATGTCGCGCCGTTTCTGGAAGACGCGGCGCATTTTCCCGGCGGGCACTCTCCCGAGGTCTGTTTTCCCACCTGCGAAGCCGAAGTCGCGGCGCTGCTGGCCGAAGCGCGCCCGGTACTGGTCGTCGGCGTGCAGTCATCGCTCACCGGTGGAGCCACTCCACGCGGAGAAGTGGTGCTGTCGAGCGCGCGTCTGGACCGCATGCGCGATTGGACTCGCACCGGAGTCAGCGCCGGCGCCGGCGTGATCTTGCGCGATCTCGACCAGCAGCTTGCCGCGCGCGATCTCTACTTCCCGCCGATTCCGACCTACGACGGTGCCAGCGTCGGTGGCGTAGTCTCGACCAACGCGGCCGGCGCCGCGACATTCAAGCACGGCACCACGCGCGAGTGGATCGATGGTCTGACGGTGGTGCTGGCCTGTGGAGAAGTACTCGACATCGAGCGCGGCCGGGTAATCGCCGGCGCGGGCGACGACGTCGCGGACGGTTTCTTCGAAATCGAAAAACTCGACGGCGAGTTGCTGCGCGTGCCGGTGCCGCGGGTGGCGAGCCCGCACGTCGCCAAGGTCAGTGCAGGCTACGGCGGCGGACCGGCTCTGGACCTCGTCGATCTGTTCGTCGGCGCAGAGGGAACCCTCGGCGTGGTCACCCAGGCGCGCCTTCGCCTGGTCGCACCGCGTCCGCGCTTCATGGTCGTGCTGGTGCCGCTGGCCGGTGAGCGCGAGGCGGTGGCGCTGGCGCGCGACCTGCGCGAAGAGACGCGCCGGACCTGGCGCGCCGGCCAGCGACTAGGCGCCGGCGCCGGATCGAACGCGGACGATATGCGTGGCCTCGACGTGGCGGCGGTCGAGTACATGGACGCGCGCTCGGTGCAGGTGCTGCGCGAAGACGGTGTCGCCGAGCGTGTCGGGGTGGCAATTCCGCCCTCCGCGCGCGCGCTGCTGCTGGTGCAGGCCGAGCTCCCCGCCGATTACGATCGCGCACGGGCCTACGCGGACTTGGCGGCGCACGGCTCGGCGCGCGACGCTCGCGAGTCGGGTGGTCCGGTGGCGCGGTTGTGCAACATCCTTCAGGTCCACGGTGTGCTCGACGCGAGCGTGCCTGCGCTACCCGAAGAGGACGAACGGCGTCGCGCGCTGTTCGCGCTACGCGAAGCGGTGCCAGAAGGCGTCAACCGGCGAGTGCGCGAGACCCAGCAGCGCGTAGGAGCGGTGGTGTCCAAGTCGGGCGGCGACGTGATCGTTCCGTTCGATCGATTGGAAGAGGCGCTGGCGCGCTATCGCGCGCTGATCGCCGATGCCGGCCTGGACGCGGCGATCTGGGGTCACATTTCCGACGGCAACATGCACCCGAACCTGCTCGCGCGCAGCGCGCAGGAAATGGACACGGCGCGCCGCGTGCAACTGGCGATCGGCAAGCTCGCGATCGAACTCGGTGGAAGTCCGATGGCCGAGCATGGCACCGGGCGCAATCCGGCCAAGAAGGCGCTGCTCGAGAAGCTTCACGGCGCCGGCGGTGTGGCCTCGATGCGCGCGACGAAACGCGCTCTGGACCCGCACTGGCAACTGGCGCCGGGCGTGCTGTTCGACGCGTAGCTGCGAGCGTCTCGCGTGGCCCGGGTCGCCGCCCTATAGTGACGGCACGTTGGCCCGTCGCTTGCCCCATGAGTCGTCGATGATCGGCACCCGGATGACGAGAATCGCCGCAGCGCTGCCGTTGATCCTGGTTGCGCTGGGCATCGCGCTGCGCGTGCGCCAGTTCCTGGTCTTTCGCTCGCTGTGGATCGACGAGGCGATGCTGGCGATCAACATCGTCGAGAGACCGCTGGCCGGGCTGGTGGCGCCGCTCGAATACAACCAGGGTGCGCCGCTTGGCTTCCTGCTGTTGCAGAAGCTCGCGACTCTGGCCTTGGGTTGCCAGGACATGGTCCTGCGTCTGCTGCCGCTTGCAGCCTCGGTGGTGGCGCTTGTGCTGTTCGCGCGACTCACCAGCGCGTGGCTCGGCAGAGCCGGCTTGCTCGCGCTGGCTTTGATGGCGGTCGCGACTCCGCTGGTCGACTACGCGACCGAGATCAAACAGTACTCCACCGACGTTCTGTGCGCCGTGGCGCTGCTGTGGGCGGCCAGGCCCTGGCTCGAGGCGCGCGCCGAGAACTCGGACTACGCGCGTCTGGCAGTGATCGGTGCGCTCGCGATGTGGGTGTCGCATCCGGCGCTTTTCGTTCTTCCCGGCATCGGACTCGTGGTCGCAGCGCATGCGCTGCGACCTTTTTCGCTCGCACGAACCGGCGCCGCGGCCGCGGTCGCCGCGGTCTGGGGCGCGTCGGTGCTGGCGCACTACCGGATCTCGGTTCAGGCACTGGCGGCGAATCAGGTGCTGCTGGACTACTGGCGTTCCTACTTTCCTCCCGAGGACGGGCCGCAGGTCGGAGCCTGGATCGTGTGGGCTCTACAGTCGTTTCTCGCCGACGCGGCGGGACTGGCGCCGCCAGCGGCGGTGTCAGCGCTCACGCTGGTCGGATTCGCCTCGTTGCTGTGGCGGCGCACGGCGCTGGCAATCGTGACGGCGGCGCCGATCCTGGTTGCGCTGGCGGCATCGTCTCTCGGCGTCTATCCGTTCGCGCAGCGGCTGTTGCACTTCGCCGTCCCGGGAATTTTCGTGCTGGCCACCGAGGGCGCCTGCTGCATCGCCCGCGGGGCGGGGCGCGTCCACGTGCTGCTCGGCCGCGGCGCCGGCGCCGTGCTCGCGCTGTTGCTCATCGCCGCGCCGTCGCGTGCCGCATATGAACGACTGCTTCACCCGCGTCTGAGCGAGCATCTGCGGCCCGCCTTGGAACACCTGCTCGCAAATCGCCGGCAAGGCGACGGCGTGTACGTCTACTACGGTGCCAAGCCGGCGTTTCGCTTCTACTCGAAGTCATACGATGTCGACGAGGAAGGGCTGCTTCTGGGCCGCGCGCACCGCGACGACCCGAGTGCCTACGTTGCCGAGTTCGACACGCTCAGAGCGCGGGCGAGACGGTGGCTGGTGTTCGCGCACAACTGCCCGGCCTGTTCGGTCAACGAGCAGGCCTACATGCTCCGCGCTTTCGACCGCAAGTATCGGCGAATCGATTCCTTCGAAGAGCCCGGAGCGGCCGTCTACCTGTATTCGAGAGAATGACGCCCCGACGTTCGCTGCCGGCGCCGGGTACCGGTCGAGCCGCAACGATCGCCGGTGCGCCGGTCATCGGCCGGCGTCGATGCCGGCCAGGTCGGCGTCGACCATCGTCGCGACCAGCTGTTCGAGCGTGGTGTGGGCCTTCCAGCCGAGTTCACGCTGGATCCTGGCTGCGTCGCCGATGCGTGCCGCGCCGTCCGTCGAGCGCGCCAGCGCGCTGTCGCTGCGCACGTACTGGCGCCAGTCCAGACCGACGTGGGCGAAGGCGAGGGCGGCGAAGTCTCGGACGGTGGCGCTGCGTCCGGTGGCGACGACGTAGTCGCGAGGCTCCGCGGCGCCGAGCATCAGGCGCAGCGCGTCCATGTATTCGGGCGCGTAGCCCCAGTCGCGTGCGGCGTCGAGGCTGCCGAGCAGCAGTTCGCGCTCGAGTCCGCGGGCGATGCGCGCCACGCCCAGCGTGATCTTGCGCGTCACGAAGTGCGGGGGGCGCAGCGGCGACTCGTGATTGAACAGGATCGCCGAGCACGCGAACAACCCGTGCCGATCGCGGGCGCGGGCTACCAGGCGATGAGCCTGTGCCTTGGTGACGCCGTAAGGGTTGGTGGGCCGGAGTTCGGTAGTCTCGTTCTGCGGCACTCCGCTGGCCGCGCCGAAGATCTCGGCGGTCGATGCCTGGCAAAAGCGTATCGGCGCGCCGCAGTCGCGAATCGCCGACAGCAAGCGCGCCACTCCCAGCGTGTTGATGTCGAAAATCTCGCCCGGATCGTGCCACGACGAGGGCACGAAGGTGATCGCCGCCAGGTTGTAAACCTCGTCCGGCTCGGCGGTGTCCAGGGCCAGTCGCAGTGCGGCCGCATCGCGCAGGTCTCCGTCCAGGAAGCGGACCCCGCGCAACATCGGATGCGAGGCGGCGCCTTGCTGGTCGGAGGGGAGCAAGCCGAACACCAGCGCCCCCTCCCTGGTCAGCGCTTCGCACAGGTAGCGCCCGTCCTGACCCGAAGCGCCGGTGACCAGAACGCGCCTGGTCGCTGCGGCAGTAGTTGAAGGTGTCTGCATGGGCGGGGCCGGCCGCCCGGACAATACGCGGTTGCATGCGGCGTCGCGAGTGCGTGCAGTGCCGATCCGGCAAGTGCTCTGAGGCGGGGTCGCTAACTTGCGAATCTTCGCGTGCCAGCGGAAACTTTTGCGATGAGACAAACAAGTGGCCCAAGGGGCCTGGTCGTAGGGATGGTGCTGGGCTTCGCGATCGGATCGGCTTCGATGGCGACCGCCGCGTTCAGTTACAAAGGCTGGCAGCGCTTCAGTGGAGATTTCCGGCTCGGATACCTCGCGGGCTTTTTCGACATGGCCAACCTCGCCCGCAATCTCGACCCCGGCGGATTCATCGACGAGAACTACCCGGTGTGGCCCAACGTCAAGCTCTACCAGTGGCGCGAAATGGTGAGCAAGCTGTACGAGGACCCCGAGAACCGGGAGTACGGGATGTACGCGATGATGCGGCTGGCCGGCGAGGAGATGAAAAAGAAGTACGGCCCCGCCCCGACCGCCGTCGAGCGGCTGACCCCGCGTTTCAAGGAGCAGGTCGAGCGTGCCAGGAAGGCTCAAGAAGCCAAGCGTGCCGGCTCGGGCGACTTGAAAACCGGCGCGCCGGTGGTCGTCCCGGCGCCGCAATCCAAGACGCCCGCTACACCGCGACCCAGCGTGTGGGGTCACAAGAAGCGCCGTTGCCCGTGTCCCGACGAGCCCAAGGCTGCGGCGAGTGGGGCGAAGCCCGGCGAGAACGGCGCGACGGCGCCGGCCTCGGAGCCGGGCAAATCCGCGCCGTCCTCACCCGGCAACGCAGGGGGGGCGTCTCCTTCCAAGCCGTGAGGGCGCTCTCGGGCCCGCCTTTGCGGCGCGGCCAGCGCGATCAGACCGCGCCGGCTGCGCGGTCTTCGCCGGCGGCGGCGTGCTGGAGGCGATAGAGTCGCGCGTAGAGTCCGTCCTTCTTCATCAGTTCGGCGTGGCTGCCGCTTTCGCGCAGGCTGCCGTGGTGCAGCACGACGATGCGGTCGGCCCTTTCGATGGTCGCAAGCCGATGGGCGATCACCAGCGAGGTTCTTCCTTCTTGCAGTCTCGCCACGGCGTCCTGGATCAGTTCCTCGGTATCGTGGTCGACGCTCGAGGTCGCCTCGTCGAGCACCAGGATCTCCGGCTCGTACGCGAGCGCCCGTGCGAACGACAGCAACTGACGCTGGCCGGTCGAGAAGTTGTTGCCGCGCTCGCGCACTGCGCCGCGGTAGGCTTCGGGCAAACGCTCGACGAAGCGATCGACGTGCACCGCACGCGCCGCGCGGCGCACGGCCTCGTCGTCGAGATCCTCGCGTCCCATCCTGATGTTGGCCTCGATGGTGTCCGAGAACAGGAAGACGTCCTGCAGCACCGTGACTATGCGGCGCCGTAGTTCGGCCAGATCCCATTCGCGCACGTCCAGGCCATCCACTTTGATGCAGCCGGCGTCGACATCGTAGAAACGCGCCAGCAGCTTGGTGATGGTGGTCTTGCCGGAGCCGGTGGCGCCGACGATCGCCACGTGCTCTGCGGGCGCCACGCGAAACGACACGCCGCGAAGAACCGGCTCCCCCGGAAGATAGGAGAACCACACGTCGTCGAACTCGATGGTTCCCAGGCGCGGCGGGGTAGGCGACGCGGCGCGCGGGCTGGTCAGTGCCGGGTCGAGTTCGAGCAGCCCGAAGACTTTCTCGCAGGCGGTCAGCGCCGACTGCATGACGGCATACTTGTTGGAGAAGTCGCGTACCGGAATGAAGAACTTGTTGATGTACTCCATGAACGCGACCAGGGTGCCGAAGCCGATCGCGGCGCCGGCCGTCGATGGCATCGAAGCTGTTTCGCCGACCACCAGGTGGGCGCCGTACCACAGGATCGCCGCGGTCGAGATCGCGCTCACCGCTTCGACGATCGAGAACAGCGCCGCCTCGTAGATGTTCGACCAGTGATTGGCGTCGCGATGGGCGGAGTTGAGGCTTTCGAACTCGGCCGCCACTTCGCGCTCGCGCGCGAAGAGCTGCACTACCGCCATGCCGGTGATCGATTCCTGCAGGAACGCGTTGATGCGCGCGATGCGTTCGCGGATCAGCCGGTAGTACCTGCGCGCCTTGCGACGGAAGAAGTCGATCAGCAGCATCATCACCGGCAGCGTGGCCAGTGCCGCTGCCGCCAGCTTGGCGTGCATGGTCAGCAGGATGACGACGATGCCGAGCAGCGTCATCGCGTCCATCAGCATGGTCAGCGCGCCGGCGGCGAACATCTCGTTGATGACGTCGACGTCGGTGGTCATGCGCGTGACCAGGCGCCCGACCGGATTGCGATCGAAGAACGCGGTCTCCATCGATTCGATCTTGGCGAACACCGCCAGGCGAAGATCGGCCAACGATCGCTGCGCCATCAGCATCGTGAAGTAGTTCTGCCAGTACAGCAGCACGAACTCACCGGCCACCGCCGCGCCGAACGCGCCGGCCCACAGCCACAGCCCGTCGCTGCGGCCGGCGGCGATGTAGCCGTCGATGGCCTGCTTGATGATCCACGGCTGCGCCAGCACGCACGCCGAGATCGCCGGCAGCAGCCCCATCGACAAGAAGAACAGGTGGCGGTGCGGCGCCAGGAAGCGCCACATCGAGCGGACCATCGCCAGATCGCGGGTGACGATCAGTTGCTGCTCGTCCTGGATGCCTCGGCCGCCGCCTCCCGCGGCGATCTGGTCGGCACTGCTCACAGGGCTTCGAGCTCCTCGGTCAAGCTCTGGCGCCGGTACAGATCCGCGTAGATGCCGCCGCGCGCGAGAAGCTGCGTGTGGGTTCCTTCTTCCACGACGCGCCCTTCATCGAGCACCGCGACCCGATCTGCTCGCCGTACCGACGAGACCCGGTGCGATATGACGATGGTGGTGCGGCCTTGCATCACGCCGCCGAGGTGTTCGAGGATGCGGCTCTCGGTGGCGGCGTCGACGCTCGAGAGCGAGTCGTCGAGCACCAGGATGCGAGGGTCGCGCGCGATCGCACGCGCCAGGGTCAGACGCTGCTTCTGGCCGCCCGAAAGCGTCACGCCGCGCTCGCCCACAGGGGTGTCGAGTCCGGCCGGAAACTCGGCGAGGTCGGCATCCAGCCCCGATGTCTCGACCAGGCCGGCAAGCTCGCCGGCCGGCAACTGCGAGCGGCCAAAGCCGATGTTGCGCTCGATCGTGGTCGAAAACAGGAAGGGGTCCTGGGGTACGAACCCGATCGCGCCGCGCAGCGCGGGCAGGTTCCAGCGGCGCACGTCGACGCCGTCGACCAGCACGGCGCCGCCCACGGTGTCGAACAGGCGCGGCAGCAGGCACGCCAGCGTCGACTTGCCGCAGCCGGTGCGGCCGAGAATGCCGAGACTGGAGCCGGCCGGCACTCGCAGCGTGACGTCGTGCAGGATGCCGGCGCCGTTGGCCTGGCCGGCGTAGCCGAAGTCGACGTGCTCGAAGACAACCTCGCCGCGCACGAGTTGCGGAGCGTAGCCGCCGGCCTCGGCGCCGTCGCCGGCAGGACTGGCGATGGCCGGCTCGATGTTGAAGATCTCGCCGAGACGCAGCAGCGCGGCGCGCCCGCGCTGCACCAGTGCGATCATGAAACCGAGCGACATCAGTGGCCAGGCCAGGATCTGCAGGTATCCCATGAAGGCGACGAACTGGCCGAGGCTGAGGCGTCCTTTGACCACCTCGTTGCCGCCGTAGGCGAGCACGACGACGATGCCGAGCGAGGAGGCGGCCCGGATGGCCGGAAAGATGCGGCCGCGCAGCCGCGCCACCGTCATCGCCTCGACCTGGTACAGGTCGTTGAGCGCGCGAAACTCGGCCGCGCGGGCTTCCTCGCGCACGAACGACTTGACCACGTGGATGCCGGCGAGCGTTTCCTGGGCGAACGCCGACATCGTCGCGAGCTTCTCCTGGGTCCTCACGGTCGCTTCCATCATCGCCCGCATGTAGCGGCGCATCAGTATCAGGATCAGCGGGAACGGAAGCAGCGCGGCGAGGGTCAGGGCCGGGTCCATCCACACCATGATCGAGAACGCGTACGCAAGGTACAGTGGGGTGTTCAGCAGCGTCAGGATGCCCGGCCCCAGCAGCATCCTCACCGCGCCGATGTCGTTGACCAGACGCGACATCAGGTCGCCGGTGCGCTGGTGCTGGTAGTAGCCCTGGTGCAACCTCAGCAGATGGTCGAAGAGCTCGCCACGCAGGTCGTACTCGACGTCGCGCCCGGCGTTGAAGATCAGCACGCGCGAGATGGTTCGCACTACCGCCTGGGCCACCGCCAGCACGACGACCAGCAGGGCGTAGTGCGCGACCAGCGCGATGCGCTCGGGAGCCGGGCCATCGGCTCCGATGGCGTCGATGGCATGGCGCGTCAGTATCGGGATGGCCATGACCGCGCTGGCCGTGGCGAACAGGCACAGGCTGCCGAACAGGTAGCGCCAGGTGTAGCGGCGCAGGTATTTCCAGAGGCGGTCCACGAGTCGAAGCCCTCGGTTATATCCGAGGGGCGCGAGTCTGCCAGCCTGGCACGGCGCCGCGGGGTGTCTGCGGCGCTCGCGATGACGGCGGCGCTGGCCGTCTGCGGCTGCCGCGCGGGCTATGTGGCCCGCCTCGCCTACGAAGAGGCCTGCTACCTCGCGCGTGCGCGGCCGATCCAGGAACTGATCGCCGAGACGCCCGACCTGGCGCGCCGCGAAGCGCTGGCGCTGGTGCTGGAGGTGCGCCGCTTCGCGGGCAGCCGCGGCCTGGATCCGGGCGGCAGCTATCTCGAAGTTACCGATACCGGCGCGGCCCCGGCTTTCCAGGTCGTGACGGCGGCACCGGTCGATCGTCTCGAGCCCTACACCTGGTGGTATCCGGTGATCGGCGCGATTCCGTATCGCGGCTACTTCGACCCGGACAAGGCCCGTGACTTCGCTGCGGGTCTGCAAGCCGAGGGTCTGGACACGCGCATAGTCGAGGCCTCGGCTTTCTCCACGCTCGGTTGGCTGGCCGATCCGTTGCCGTCCAAGGTGCTCGATCAAGGGCCGCTGGCGATCGTGACGACGGTGCTGCACGAGCTGGTGCATCAGAACTTCTTCGCGCGCGGTCAGGTCGCGTTCAACGAAACGCTGGCAACTGCTGTCGCCTACCGTCTGGCGGCGGATTTTTTCGAGGGCCGCGGGGACGCCGCCTCGGCCGGCCGAGTGCGTAGCGCGCGTCTGGCGTGGCTGGCGCGCGGCCGCGTGCTCGACCAAGGTGCGACCTGGCTCGAAGAGCTGTTCGCACGTGCACGCGCCGAGCACTGGCCGCGCGGGCGGCTGCTCGCCGAGCGCGAGTCGGTCTATCGGGCGATCAACGAGTCGGCTGCCGGCATCGACAGCGCGCTCGCGGCTGCGCTTGCCGCCGGCGGGCTCAACAACGCATCGTTCCTGGCCGTCTATCGCTACGCCGAGCAAGCGGCGATGCTCGACGATTTTCTGGCCGGGCACCCGAGTCTGCCCGACGCGCTGGCCCGGCTTCGCGCGCTGACCGCGGGCGGCAAGGACGCTTACGCGGCGCTGGCGCGCGCCGCGTAGCTACGGGTTGCTCCGGCAGCCGCGCGTGCCTAAGAATCCTGTCACTTCGTGCGTGGGTCAGACGGCGGGCTGAGCGCGCGGAGAAACACCAAACAGAGGAAGCAGCGCAATGGCCACCCAGAGGGTACGAGAGATATTGAGTTGGTACGCGGGGGAGAACGCCGGCGTTCTGTCGAACCTCGCCCGCATCATGAACACCGGGAAACTGGCCGGCAGCGGCCGCTTCGTGATCCTGCCGGTGGACCAGGGCTTCGAGCACGGACCGGCGCGCAGCTTCGCGCCCAACCCCCCAGGTTACGACCCACGCTATCACTTCCAGCTCGCGATCGACGCCGGCTGTAACGCCTACGCTGCGCCGCTCGGTTTCCTGGAGGCCGGCGCCACCGAGTACGCGGGCGACATCCCGCTGATCCTCAAGCTCAACAATCACGACTCGCTGGCCCCCGACGGCGCCGATCCTTCTCCGTCGGTAACCGGTGCCATTGACGACGCGCTTCGCCTCGGGTGCGCCGCGATCGGCTACACGATCTATCCCGGGTCGGCCCAGTTTCAGAGCATGTACGAGGCTCTGGCCGAGCTTACCCGCGATGCCAAGGCCTGCGGGCTGGCGGTGGTGGTGTGGTCGTATCCGCGCGGCTCCGGTCTATCCAAGGAAGGCGAGACCGCCATCGACGTCACCGCCTACGCCGCGCAGATTGCTGCGCAACTGGGTGCTAACATCATCAAGGTGAAGCCGCCGACTGCTTTCATCGAGCAGGGCGATGCCAAGAAAGTCTACGAGAAAGAGAAGGTCGCGATAGCCACACTGTCGGAGCGCGTCGCGCACGTGGTGGAGTCGGCCTTCGGAGGTCGTCGCATCGTCATATTCTCGGGCGGGGCCAAAGGTGCCGACGAGAAGATCTTCGATGAATGCAAAGGCATCCGCGACGGCGGCGGGTTCGGCTCGATCATCGGACGCAACAGCTTCCAGAGGCCGAAAAAAGAAGCTCTCGAATTCCTCGCCAAGGTGATGGCGATCTACAAGGGCTGAGCCGGCCACGGCAACGCGAACGAAGAAGGCCCCGTACCGTCGCCGGTACGGGGCCTTCTTGTATGGTGCGCATCTTCACTCGACCCGCGAGTGCGGATGCGACGCAGCCGGCAAGAGAGTTACAGACGCCCTCTCAGCAGTTTGCGCTCCAGGGTCTGCGGCGCGGGCCGCGTCTCGATCGGAACGTAGGAGCGCTCGGCTTCGCCGGTGAAGATCTGCCGCGGGCGCGTGATCTTCTGGTCGGGGTCGATGACGTTCTCGGCCCACTGGGCGAGCCAGCCCGAAGTTCGCGGGATCGCGAACAGAACCGGGAACAACGAGGCCGGGAAGCCCAGCGCCTGGTAGATGATGCCGGAGTAGAAATCGACGTTCGGGTAGAGCTTGCGCGAGATGAAGTATTCGTCTTCGAGCGCGATGCGTTCGAGCTCGACGGCGACGTCGATCAGCGGGTTGCGTCCCGTCACCTCGAAGACCTCGTAGGCGATCTTCTTGATGATCTTGGCACGCGGGTCGTAGTTCTTGTAGACGCGGTGGCCGAAACCCATCAGCTTGCGCTCGCCGGCCTTCACGCTCTTGATGAACGCGGGGATCTTGTCGGCCGAGCCGATCTCCTGGAGCATGTTGACCGCTTCTTCGTTGGCGCCGCCGTGCAACGGGCCGTACAGCGCCGCTGCCGCAGCGGCAGTGGCCGAGTACGGATCGACGCGCGAACTTCCCACCGCACGCATCGCGTTGGCCGAGCAGTTCTGCTCGTGGTCGGCGTGCAGGATGAAGAGGACTTCGAGCGCCCTCTCGAGGACCGGATTGGGCTTGTAGTTGCGCTCGGTCATGCGGAACAACATCGACAGGAAGTTGCCGCAGTAAGTCAGCTCGTTGTCGGGCTGCACGTAGGGAAGACCGAGAGAGTAACGATAGGCGTAGGCGGCGATGGTCGGCATCTTGCCGATCAGGCGCCGTACCTGCAGGCGCCGGCACTCGATGTCGTGGATGTCCTTGGCGTCGGGATAGAAAGTCGAGAGTGCGGCGACGGTGCCGACCAGCATGCCCATCGGATGGGCGTCGTAACGGAAGCCCTCCATGAACTTCTTGGTGTTCTCGTGCAGCATCGTGTGCATGGTGATGTTGTACGTCCACGCATCGAGATGCTCGCGGTTGGGGAGCTCGCCCTTGACGATCAGATAGGCGGTCTCCAGGTAGGTGCTCTTTTCCGCGAGCTGATCGATCGGATAGCCGCGGTAGCGAAGAATGCCCTTGTCCCCGTCGATGAAGGTGATTGCGCTCTTGCAACTGGCGGTGTTGCCGAGAGACGGATCGTAGGTCATCAGGCCGAAGTCTTCCTTGTCGACCTTGATTTGACGCAGATCCATCGCGCGGATGGTGCCATTCTCGATCGGGAGTTCGTAGGTTTTACCGGTGCGGTTGTCGGTTACGCTGATCGTGTCCTTGGCCATGGCGCAAGTCTCCGTCTTTTCCTGGTGCGGCTTGATACGACCATATCAAGGCGACGGGACACTTCAACGCGGCTCGCGCCGCATCGATCGTCCACGCCGCGCTATGCGACGTCGGGCGTGCGGAAGAGTCCGGTCGTGAACATTTCCACGAGTGTGTCGGCGTGGGCCTCGACGTACTCGGGAGAGAGCGGATCGAAGCCCCATAGCAGGTCGATCAGCGGCGCGGCGTCGAAGAAGTGCGGCACGGCACCGAGGAAGGCGAAAACGACCGATTGGATCGGCAGCGGTTTGAGGATGCCGCCCTCCAGACCGCTCTTGAACATTACTTCCAGTTGCCGGATCAATGGCCGCAGGTGTTTGTCGACCATCCACTCGAGACGCGGGCTGCGAACCGCCGACTCGGAGATGATCAACCGCGCAACTTCGGGGTACCTGGCGTTAAAGTAGACGAAGCGGCGGGCCATGATGCGGATCGCGTCGCGGGGCTCTGCCCGCAGTACGTCTTCCTCGACGCCCTGGAGTACCGTCGTCATGCGACCGAAGGCCAGTTCGACCGCGGCTCTCCACAGCGCTTCCTTGGATCCGAAGTGATAGTGGATCAGAGGCTGCGTAACCCCCACCCGGCGGGCAACCGAAGCGGTCGTTGCTCCTTCGTATCCATTCTCGGCGAACTCGACGAGCGAAGCCTCGAGGATGCGGTCGCGTGAAATCTTGGAGGATCGTCCTCGTTTACGATTGCTTTCCTGCACAGGTCAGACCCCTCGACCGACCCTCGCGGGCCGTCCAACTGCCCGGCCGCAACTCGCTCCGCCTCGCGATGTCGGCCGGTCTTTCGTGACTCCCGTGTACCCCCCGGGGCGCTTCGCTCACGCGCTGCGAGACTATTTCCGAATAGGACGATAAGGCAAACTCCGCCGCGGCCGATTTGGCTGGGAATGAGCCATTGTAGAGGTCGACGGATCGGCTAACCTCAGGCCGATGGGTGTCTTCGCATCGGCCGCGGATAACGGCCTTGGGCGGTGTCGTCGTCTTTGCGCTGCGGCCGGGTTGGCGGCGGTGCTGGTGGCGGGCCACTCTCAGGTGGGGTGGGCGCAGCCCGCGGCTTTCGGGCCCCCGGGTGTACTCAACGCCGGCGCCGATAGGGACCAGCGAAAGGATGAGGCGGCGCGGCTCGCTACCGATGGCCGTGGTCTCTGGGTGGCGGTCTGGCAGTCGACCGGCGCCGGTTCCCGCGATCCCGGCGCGCTTGGCAACGACGCCGACATTCTGCTGGTGCGATCGGCCGACAACGGTTCGACCTGGACGGCGCCGGTTCCGCTCGCGGCGTCGGCCAACCGCGACAGTGGCCAGGACGTCAGTCCGGCTCTGGCCACCGATGGAAGGGGGACCTGGGTCGTAGTGTGGAGTTCGACGGCGGACCTCGGCGGTCGGGGCAAGCGCGATCACGACATCCATGTTGCGGTCTCCAGCGACGATGCGCTGAGCTGGACCGCTCCGCGCGCCCTCAACGCCAACGCCGACCGTGACTGGGGCGACGACGAGAGTCCCGACATCGCCACCGACGGCGCCGGACACTGGCTGGTGGTGTGGCCGTCGACCGACTCGCTCGGCAACACCATCGGCGGCGATCGCGACGTCCTGGTGTCGAACTCGAGCGATGGCGGCATTACCTGGAGTGCGCCGGCGCCGGTGGACAAGGCGGCGGCGAGCGATCAGCGCTCCGATGATGCCCCCCGCGTGGCCACGGACACCCGCGGGCACTGGGTCGTCGCCTGGTCCTCGGGCGGCCCCAGCCAGGACAACCTGCGCTACGAGCACAACATCGTCACGGCGACCTCGGCCGACAACGGTGTGACCTGGCGCGACCCGCGGCCGGTGGTAGCCGGCGGCGACCAGACGCGGCGGGACTGGGGGCCACGCCTGGCCACCGACGCTCAGGGTAACTGGCTCTGCGGCTGGTCATCGACCGATTCGCTGGGCGGCCGCATCGGGATGGATCGAGACGTGTTGATCGCCCGATCCACCGATGACGGCGCTACGTGGAGCGCGCCGGCGCCGCTCAATCAAGAGGCCGACCGCGACGCGGGCGACGACGATTCCCCGCAACTGGCGACCGACGCAGGCGGCTTGTGGGTGGCGGTGTGGACGACCTGGGACAGTCGCGGCCGGACCATCGGCGGTGACGGCGATCTGCTCATGGCCACCTCGCGCGACAACGGACAGACGTGGAGCGAGTCTCAGGTGCTCAACGTCAACGCGGCCGACGATTACGGCGGCGATCTCAACCCGACTCTGGCTACCGATCGACGCGGTCTGTGGTCGGTGGTCTGGGACGCAAACGAACCCAGCGGTGGAGCTATCGGAACCGATCGTGATCTGCTGGTTTCCAGCGGCCGCTTCGGGTCTCAGCCCGTAGGTCCTCCCGCGCCACCTCCGCGTCACTGAGCCGTCAGCTGCCGCTGCGCCGGCGTTTGCCAGCAACCGCAGCGTAAGAGGTTGAAGCCTTCGCGCGGGTCGGATTAAGTGCACCCTTCCTCGCGCGCGGGATCGACACCCACAGAATCGCAACGAGCCGGCGGGGACAGGGGATCCTGATAGATGGAACTCATCGGTGAATCGCTCCGCGTTCATTTGCTCGGGGTCGGCGGCAACAAGCGGGTCACGCAAGCCGTAGCCAACGTCCTGCTGGATCTTGCGACGGTGGCCAAGACCATCGCCAGCGAGGTCAATCGCGCCGGCCTGGCCGGCATCCTCGGCAACGTCAACCAGCGAAACGTCCACGGCGAACAGGTCCAGAAGCTGGATGTCTACGCGAACGACCTGATCGTCGCGTCGCTGCGTGCCTCGGGCAGCGTCTGCGGCATGGCCTCCGAGGAATCGGAGGAGATCATCGCACCTTCCGCGGCGGGCGAGCACGCCGAGTACGTGGTCTGCTTCGACCCTTTGGACGGGTCCTCCAACATCGACGTGAACGTCAGCATCGGGACGATCTTCGGGATCTACAAACGAAAGACCAACAACGGCCCGGCCACTCTGGAGGATTTCCTGCAGCCGGGGCGCGATCAAGTGGCTGCCGGCTACTTCGTCTACGGAACCAGCACGATGTTCGTCTACACGGCGGGTGACGGAGTGCGCGGTTTTACGCTCGAACCCACCATCGGCGAATTCCGGCTCTCGCACTCGCGCATCAAGACGCCCGAGCGTGGCAGGATCTACAGTTGCAACGAGGGGCACTCGGCAACCTGGGACGAGGGTACGCGAGTCTACGTCGAATCACTGAAGACCGACGACGCGGCCACCGGACGTCCCTATTCAGCTCGCTACGTCGGATCCTTCGTCGCCGACTTCCATCGCAATCTGCTCAAGGGAGGGATCTTCCTGTACCCGGCCGATCGTCGCGATCCGCAGCGCCCGGCGGAGGGCAAGCTGCGTCTGATGTACGAGTGCAATCCGATGGCCTTCGTGCAGGAGCAGGCCGGTGGCGGGGCGGTAGAGATCGTCGAGCCCATGCTCGA
>JACRCR010000147.1 GCA_016218925.1 Deltaproteobacteria bacterium
AGCCGGGGCTTCTTCTAGAAGTACAGTCAAATTCCGAGTCGATCGGAAATTTTCGTCCTTCTCAAAAGGAGTTTACAACCTTACGGCCGTCATCCTCCACGCGGCGTTGCTGGGTCAGACTTGCGTCCATTGCCCAATATTCCTCACTGCTGCCTCCCGAAGGAGTCTGGTCCGTATCTCAGTACCAGTGTGGGGGATCATCCTCTCAGACCCCCTAGCCATCGCAGCCTTGGTGAGCCGTTACCTCACCAACAAGCTAATGGCCCGCAGGCCCATCCCATAGCAACTGCTTGCAAGCAGAGGCTGCCTTTGGCCGCAACTCCCTAAGAAGCCGTGGTCTTATCCGGTATTAGCTAGAGTTTCCTCCAGTTGTTCCAGACTACAGGGTAGGTTACCTACGTGTTACTCACCCGTGCGCCGCTGTACTCGCTCCCGAAGGAACTTTCTCGCTCGACTTGCATGTGTTAGGCACGCCGCCAGCGTTCGTTCTGAGCCAGGATCAAACTCTCCAGTTAAGCGGGCGATACCCGAAGGCACCACCCACGACTTGAAGAAAAACGAGGATCCTTCTCGTAGGCTGTTTCGGTCTCGACTGGCCGGCTGGCCCGTCGAGTCCGTCGCTATTCAGTTTTCAAAGACCAAGCGCCCTAGCGGCGAGACGCTGGGGTATAGATATTTCGTGTGAGCGAGTCAAGTTCACACACAACTCAACTCGGATCGATTCTTCGAAAGAACTCCACCCGCACAATCCGACGCTTCCCGACCTCCAACACAACCGGCCTCCCCGTCGGAATTTCCGCAGCCGAATCGCTCACTTTCCGGCCGTCTACGCGAACCGCGCCCTGCTCCACCAGTCGTCGTGCCTCGCCGCGCGACGCCGTCAGTCCCGCCTCCTGAAGCAACCGGCAGATCCACACCGTATCCGAATCGTGCCTACAGGTGACCGTCGCCATCTCCCCGGGCACCTCGTGGCGCTGGAATCGAGCCTCGAACGCCAGCCGTGACTCCACGGCGGCTGACTCCCCATGAAACCTCGCGACGATTTCTTCGGCGAGCTTCTTCTTGGCTTCCATGGGGTGCACGGCACCCGCACGCACCTCCGCCAACACTCTCTCATCGACATCGCTGAGCAAGTCGTAGTATCGGAACATGAGTGGGTCAGCGATCGACATGATCCCACCGAACATATCCGCCGGTGGAGCAGAAACCCCAATCGAGTTTCCCAAGCTCTTGCTCATCTTCTGCTGGCCGTCGAGGCCTTCGAGGAGCGGCATCGTCAGCACGACTTGCGGGACGTCCCCGCGGCTGCGCTGCAAGTCGCGTCCCATGAGTAGATTGAACTTCTGATCCGTGCCGCCCAACTCAATGTCCGCTTTCAGCACGACCGAATCGTAGCCCTGGATCAGCGGATACAGGAACTCGTGAATCCCGATCGGGCGGTGTTCGCGATAGCGCCTCGAGAAATCGTCGCGTTCCAGCATTCGAGCGACCGTATGGGTCGCGGCAAGACGCAAGAGTCCATCGGCACCGAGGCCTTCCATCCACTCGCTGTTGCGGCGCATCTCTACGCCAGAAAGATCCAGGACCTTGGCGACCTGCTCTCTATAAGTGCGAGCGTTGTCCTCGATCTCTTCGCGCGTGAGTACCGGACGCGTCTCGGATCGGCCCGTCGGATCGCCGATACGCGCGGTGAAGTCTCCGACCAAGAAGATGACCTGGTGTCCCAGTTTCTGAAACTGTCGCAGCTTCTGAAGCAGCACCGTATGCCCGAGGTGAAGGTCTGCCGAGGTCGGGTCGAAGCCGGCCTTAACTCGCAGCCGCCTTCCCGACTCCAGCTTCAGGCGCAATTCGCTTTCGTCCAGGATCTCGGCTGCGCCACGGCGAATTACCGATAGCTGTTCGTCGACGTTCGCTCTCATGCCGTCATCTAACCTCGCGATCCCGGGCTCACGCCGAAGGTCCTTCGCAACTACCGTCGTTGGGCAGTTCCGGATACTCTTCAGCGACAGGAGACGCAACGTTGCTCCGTAAACACCATCTCGACCTTGCGGTCGTGCGTTGCAACAGGCACTGCATCGACGATCTGTAGCTCGTACCCAACACCCGCAAGTCGAACACCCCGCACCGGCGATGCGAAAGCGCGATCATAGTGCCCGCCACCGCGACCTACCCGCTCTCCCTCGGAATCGAACACGCGTCCGGGGACCAGCACGAGGCACGCCCCAATCTCGCACACATCAACCCTCTCCGCAGTCGCCTGCAGTGTGCCACGATCCGAGCGCTGGACGAGCGAGCGAGGCGTCCAGCGAGCGAAGACCATCAGCTCTCCTCGCACCACCGGAACGAACGCAGGCTTGTTCCTCTCAACCGCTGCGGCCAGTACCCGATCGATGTTGACCTCGTCGCTCAGTGCGAAGTAGCCGACTATCGAGGGTGCGAGTCGAAACGCGTCCGAGTCCAGTATTCTGGCGGCAACGGCGTCGTCCCACGTTGTTCGCGTGCGGGCGTCTATCCCTCGAAGACGCCCGGCGATCAAGCGTCGCAAAGAAATCTTGGTGGGGGCGACCGAAGCCGGCTGCTCGGTCGTCATCATCGGGTGCCGGGCTCGTTGACCAGAGGGTTGCGCCAGAGCCGAACTCAGCGCGACGACTTGTCGAGCGTCGCTTCGACCTGCTCCGCGAGTCGCGCGAGCGCGGAGTCGACGTCCGCCTGGAGACGCTGCAGTTTGTGGTACTCGTCCGCAATCCGTAGCGCCGTCAGTACGGCGATATTCATCGATGCAATCCCACGCTGACCGCGTCCGATATCGCGCATCTGTTCATCGACATAGGCGGCCAGACCACGCATGTACGCCTCGTCCTCGTCGGTACGAACCTTCAGACGCTGCCCGGCTATGTCGAGTTCAATCTCCTTCTTCATGGTCCTGGCCGCCCGCCGTCTCGGTCATACGATCGAGACGCTTGATGACCGTGTCGATCTTCTTCCGGGTCTCGACCCTCTCGGTCTTGTACCGGAAGTTCTGCGCCTTGAGCTTTTCAATTTCTTCGCGGCTCTTGGTTAACGCCGCGGCAAGTTGACCTGCCCGTACCGATGCTTGCCCGTGCTGGGCAGCAAGCCGTCGGACAGCATCCTCGAGACGCTGCAAGCCCTTGGATTCCATGCAGTTAGCTCCAAGTTGTCAGCTGCAACTTAGGATCCAATTCTAGGGGGCAGCAGAGAGCGGAGTCAAGCGCCCGCGACACCTCCGCGCCGCGGCCGTCGCTAGGCAGCCTGAGAAAGGTCGACGGAAACCATCCGCGTTACCCCCGCCTCAGGCATGGTCACGCCATAGAGCGTGTCGCAGACCTCCATCGTGCGCTTGTTATGGGTGATCAGGAGGAACTGAGAACGTTCGCTCATTTCCGCAACCATCCGCGCGAATCGACCAATATTGGCCTCGTCCAGCGGCGCGTCCACTTCGTCGAGCACGCAGAACGGGCTCGGCTTGTGCAAGAACAGGGCGAAGACGAGACCGATGGCCGTCATGGCCTTCTCGCCGCCCGACAGCAGATCCAGATTCCCGAGCCTCTTGCCCGGCGGCTGGACGAAGATCTCCACGCCGGTCTCCAGCAGATTCTCCGCGTCCGTGAGCGCGAGAGAGGCCCGGCCACCGTGGAAGAGCTTCGGAAACGTCAACTGGAATATTCGGTTGACCTCGTCGAACGTCTCTTGGAAACGCCTGCGAGAAAGACGGTTCAGGCGCGCGATGGTTCCGCGCAGATCTTCGATCGAGCGATCGAGATCATCGCGCTGGCGGGTGAGCTCCGACAGGCGGGTTTCTATCTCCTCCAGTTCCACGACGGCGCCCAAATTGACCGTGCCGAGGCGGCGGACTTTGCCCCGAACCACCTCCAGTTCCGCGACCAGGACCTCCGCCGGCGTGGTCTCGACATCGACGGTCATCAACTCCGCCACGCCGGCTCCGAGTCGCTCCGACGCCCCCTCCAAAACGGACTTGCGTTCCAGTTCCGCCTCCTTCCGCTTGAGTTCCCAGCGGCCGAGTTCCGCGCGAACGGACTCGACGCGCTTCGACACCGTGTCGAGCCCACGCTCGACACGGTCGAGCCCTTCTCGCATCGCCGCGTTCTTGGTCTCCCAGTGCGCAAGCGCGACCTCGAATTCAGCCAGCCGGCCTCGGAGCGTCTCCGGATCGAGCGCTGGATCACACAACCGTATCCGAACGCGCTCGATCTCTCCTGTTTCCCTCTCGACACGTGCGGACAGTGAGCGCCGACGCCCTTCGGCGTCCTCCTTCGCACGTAACAACGACCCGGCGCCCGTCTTCACACCTTCGAATTTCTGACGCAGCTCCGCCTCGCGCACACGTACGCCTTCGAGTTCCGACAGAAGCGCACGTCGCTCGGCTTCCAGCCCCTTCCCTCGAGAATCCAGTTCCTGCCGGCGCTGCTCGAGGCCCAGCGATTCGGCTTCCATGCACGACAGGTCGACCTCGGCTGTGCGCAGACGTGCACGCGCTGCCGCGATCTCTCGCGCCGCGGACTCGATCTCCATCGCGACCGCCCTGCTCCGTTCCTCGCCACGCGACAGATTCTGTTCGTGAAGTCGGAGCTCTCCCGCCAGACGAACTCGCTCGATGGTCAGGCGATGCAACTCCTGATCTAGTTCCGAGAGCCGGGCGTCCGAGCGGCTCGCGGAATCGTTCGCAGCACGAAGCGTCTCAGCGGCCTCGCGCGCCTTCTTCTGTGCAACGCCCCACGCCTCCTGAACCGCTCGAAGCTCGGTGTTGCGGACCAGGAGTCCCTCGTCGATCGGGTTTTCGCTTCCACCGGTGACGGTCCCGGAATCGTTGACGACCTCGCCCTCGCGCGTGACGAACGTACAAGGCAGGCCGCCGCGCTTCCAGAATTCGCTGGCTTCGTCGAGATCAGACGTGATCACGACCCCCTGCAGCAGCGGCGTCACCGCGTCCTCGAATCCGCTACGGATCCTCACGTGGTCACTGAGAAGAGACCCGCCCGCAGGTATGGCGCTCGGTGGTACCGTCCTCAAAGATCCCGGCAGGAACGTTGCGCGACCGCCACCCGTCTCGCGCAAGTAGCGCGCGCCCTCCACTCCCGCTTCGGTGGAAGGCACGACGATGTACTGGAGCCGGTCACCGAGTACGGCAGCGACCGCCCGCTCGAAGCCGCTCTCGATCTCGATCACGTCGGCGACAACCGCACGAGCACCGGCACGTTCGCGCCCCCCGTTGGCCATGAATGCTCGCACACCATCGGTGTAGCCGGCGAAGCTGCGATTGAGCTCATCGAGCGACTCGATTCGAGAGCGCAGTGTCGCGCACTCGTCACGCCAACGGTCGGCGTCCGTTTGAGCCTCGATTCGTGCCGACATCGCCGCCGCCAGCGCATCCGAAGCTTCGAGCTTACTTCCCTCGGCAGCCCCCGCGGCCTGACCTACGGCCGTTAGATGGCGTTCCGTCTCCAATAACTCGACGCGCAGGCGCTCGCGCACCGTGGCCAGCGAATCGGCCTCGCCGCGCAGCCGCTCGCTCCGCTCCTCCGCCGACGCTATCTGCCGAACCACCGCGCCACGCTCGTTGCGCAGGCCCGCAGCCGCACCCAACGCTTCAATGAGCTTCGTTCGTATCCCCTCGGCTTCGGTGGACCAGGCCAGGTACCCCTGGTCGCAGTCCCTGACCCGTGACGCAACTTCCTCGCAGGCGGCCGTAGCCTCGGCACAGGCGGCGGCTACGGCTTGTAGCTGAGCGGACGCCTCTGCCGACTGCAGGTTGATCGATCCTACGGTTTGCTCGAGCTGCGCCAACTCGCCGCGTGCCTCTCCGACGATGGAGTTCAACTCGGTAAGTCGCGCCTCCAGGTGCTGCGTCTCCCGTTGCGCGTCGGCGACAACACCGCGAGCCTCGAACACGTCGCGCCGTGAACACTCCAGAGCCTGTTCCACCTGCCGCGCCGAAGCCCGATGCGTGTCGCGCTGCCGCTGGAGCGTCGAGGCAGCCAACCGCAGCGCCTGTTCTCGACCCCTCTCGCGCGCGGCCGCGTTCGCGGCGCCCTCCAATTGCGAATCACACGATCGTAGACGCATTCCCGTGATTCGACGATCCAGGGCATCCTCGGCGGCACGCAACTCCTGATATTGCACGGCGCCCCGGGCTTGACGCCGCAGCGAGTTCGCCTGCCTCTCGAGTTCACGCAGTACGTCGCTTACGCGAAGCAGGTTGTCACGCGTCCGTTCTATCTTGCGTTCGGCCGCGATCTTGCGGCTACGGTAGAGCGTAGTGCCCGCCGCTTCCTCGATGAAGAGGCGAAGTTCGTCGGGCTTCGCGTTGACGATCTGCCCCACCCTTCCCTGTTCGACGATCGAGTAGGCCTTGGTTCCGACACCGGTGCCGAGAAAGAGCTCCGTAATGTCTCTGAGACGGCAAGGCCGTCCATTCAATAGATACTCTGATTCTCCGGAGCGAAACAGGCGGCGAGTGACCTGCACCTCCGGCACCCGCCGCATCAGACGCACGACCTCGCTCTCTTCCTCCTCCTCATCGCCAGGGGGCGGAGTCGGGAACTCCTCCGCGTTGTCGAGAATGATCGTCACCTCGGACATGCCCAGCGGACCGTAGTGCTGGTTGCCGGCGAAAATGACGTCTTCCATGCTGCGCCCGCGAAGGTGGCGGGCACTCTGCTCGCCCAACACCCACCGGAGCGCATCGACGATGTTCGACTTGCCGCACCCGTTGGGGCCGACGATCCCGGTGATTCCCGCCGGAAAGTCCAGAACCGTCTTGTCCTTGGAAGACTTGAAGCCGAGCAGTTCGAGCCGCTTGATCCTCACCGACAACCACTCCTCCGCCTACGACGGCGCAACCGCATCAAGGCCCGGATTATTTCATGCTGATTCGAAGCGAGTCAAGGAACAGGTACAACGCACAGCGTTCCTATGCCCACTTGACCACAAGATGTTGAGGTGCCGCGAGCCCCTCAGTCGCTATCCAGCTCCACGTTCCAGTAGGCGGTGTCGACCGCACTCAGGAAGGGACGCCATTCGCGATACCCCACGCCGCCCATCTGCCGGGTAATGAACGGCGTCCATTCCGGACGCTCGGGGACCCGCACGAGCCGCATCCCGGTCTCCGACAGGGCCCGTCCACCTTTTCGCCGATTGCAGTCGATGCATGAGCAGACGACGTTCTCCCAACTCGTCCGCCCGCCCCTCCAGCGCGGCACCACATGATCGAGGTTGAGGTCGCAGCGCGCGAAGCGGCCCCCGCAGTACTGGCAGGTGTTGCCGTCGCGGGCGAAGATGTTGTGACGGCTGAACCGAACCCTGCGCCGAGGCATCCGATCAAAGGAAATGAGCAGGATGACGCGAGGGATTCTGACCACCCCGCCGACCAGACCGATGCTCTCGAAGCCGATAGTGGAAAGCTCGGCCCAGGAGGAAAAATCGAATGTCCGGTACTCTTCGTCCACCGCCCGCGCGACGCCGCGATAGACGAGCGAGAACGCCCGCCGAACCGACGTTACGTGGATCGGGAGGAAGGCTTTGTTCAGAACGAGGCTCTTGCCCGTAAGCCCCGGCGCACAGGCGACCGTAGGCGACATGCCCCTGAGGGTAGCAAGATCCCCTCTGCAGTCAAAGTCGAAACCCTTGCGTTGACGCGTTGATACGCCTCGCTTCCGTGCTAACGTCCGGGGATTCGCCAGACGTCGAACCGGACACGTGCTCGCCATCCGCCCCACCGCCCGCCCTGACGGCGCTCGCGACGGGGGCTTCGCCGGGGCCGGACGGTCGCGCCGTCAGTCGTTTTGGAGTCCTCACCTTGCGTAAACAGATCATCATCAATTCCACGCCCAGCGAAGTACGAGTTGCGCTGCTCGAAAACGGCATTCTGGCCGAGGTCCACATCGAGCGTGCCTCCGAAGAAGCGGCCGCGGGCAACATCTACAAAGGGAAGGTCCTGCGTGTCTTGCCGGGCATGCAGGCGGCGTTCGTCGACATCGGACTCGAAAAGGCAGCTTTCCTCCATGCCTCAGATGTCATGTCCGGGGAACCGACCGCGGTCGGAGACGAGGCCGCGGATGACCCCGCCTACGACAAGGAGCGCTCCTTCCGCAATCACGCTCCGATCGAAGAGAAGCTGCGTCGCGGGGACGAGGTCACGGTCCAGATCGCCAAGGAGCCGATGGGTACCAAAGGCGCACGCATCACCATGCATGTGTCGCTACCCGGCAAGTACCTGGTCTACATGCCCTTCGGAGATCTGGTGGGCGTCTCCAAACGCATCGGTGACGACCGCGAGCGCCGACGTCTGCGCGAGATCATCTCGTCGGCCAAACCCTCCAGCGGCGGTATCATCGCCCGCACCGCCTGTCAGAACCTGCCCAAGAGCGACATTGTCAGCGACATCCGGAACCTCGAGGAGACCTGGCGTAACATCCAGGCAAAGGCCGGCCGCACCACTCCTCCGGCCTTGCTGCACGCGGACCTCGACCTGGTATTGCGGAGCGTTCGCGACATGCTGTCGCCCGACGTCGACCAGATCGTGGTCGACACGGAGGCGGATTTCCGCCGCACCCGAGATTACGTTGCGGCGTTCATGCCGAGTCTGGCCGAACGCGCCGAACGCTTCCCCGAGGCCGAGCCGATCTTCGATCGTTTCGGAGTCGAGGAGCAGATCAGCCGCGCCATCGAGGCCAAGGTCTGGCTCAAGTCCGGGGGGTACCTCGTCATCGATCAGGGCGAAGCCCTGACGATGATCGACGTCAACACCGGCAGGTACGTGGGCAAGAAGAGCCAGGAAGAGACCGTCCTGAAAACCAACCTCGAGGCCGTCGAAGAGATCGTCTGCCAGCTGCGGCTACGCAACATCGGCGGCATCATCATACTCGATCTGATCGACATGGAGGACTCCGGTAACCGCAAGCTCGTCTCCGACACCCTGGAGGCGGCGCTGATGAAGGACAAGGCCCGCACCAGCATCCTGCGCATCTCGGAGCTCGGCTTGATCCAGATGACCCGCAAGCGCACGAGGGAGAACCTCGAGCGCCTGCTTTCGGCTCCTTGTCCCTACTGCGACGGCCGCGGCCGGGTCAAGTCGGTACCGACCGTAGCCGCAGAGATCCTCAGAGCCATCCAGCGCGAGGCCGCGCGCACGCCGGCGGCCCGTAACCGCGTTACCGTCAGGGCCAACCGCGACGTGATCTCGTACTTGTTCAACGACGAAGAAGACAACATTCGAAGCCTGCAGGAGAGGCTCGGCCGCGGCGTCGTACTGAAGATCGCCGAGACCTACCACCAAGAACAATTCGACGTCGTGGCTGCGTAATGCTCGGAGCCTCGCGCCTTGCCGGGAGGCTGACCCGGCTCCTCGTCACAGCCACGTTGCTGGGTGGAGGCTTCGGGATCGAGCGCGCATACGCCGGCTCGATCGGATTCCGCATCGACACCGACGTCGACACCGGCGCCGGACTGTCGGTCAGAGTTGCGCTGACTCAGACCGGCGACGAGGCGGCGATCGACGTCGCGCCGGCGGTCGAGTTTCTCGACGAGCGCCGGAGCGGCGAGCCCCTCGCCCGGTTCCAACCCAACCAGAGCCATGTCTGGGACATACGACTGCGCGACCAACCGCTGGCCCCCGGCTCCTACGCTGTCGTCGTACGCGTGCGCTATTCGGACACCAACGGCTACCCTTTCGAAATAACCAGCGTCGCGCCCGCAACGCCGGGAGGCAAGGCCGGCCCTCGTATCACCGGCGCGTTCGTCGTGCCGGGCGTCCCAGTCGGTGGCGACATCGAGGGAAAGCTGAACCTGAAGAGGCCGGAGGGAAGATCGGGGACCTTCGAAGGCGTGCTGATATCCCCGCGCGGTTTGAGCCTCACCCCCGCCCGCTTCCCGATCGCCTTCGATCACGCCGGGAACGCGACAGTCGACCTGTCGCTGCAGAACGACAAGCTACTGGCAGGGACATCCGTCAACTTGTTCGCGCTGGTGTCGGGTGATCAGGGCGGTTACCACCAGACCGACACCCTGCGCGGCACGATTCGCATCGTCCCCGCGAAAAGTCCCTTGTCCGCCACCACGTTCTACCGTGCGGCAGGCGCCGCCGCTGGCCTGCTCCTGGTTCTAGAACTCATCGGCCTGCGCAGGCGGGAGGCCTGACATGGCGCGACAGCGATGGCTCGGCTTCCTGGAGGCGCTACTCTGCTGCGCTGGTGTTGCCCTCCTCTGTCACATCTACCCGTGGCAAGACCTGCTAGCTCCGACGATCACGGCCGGCGGCGACACCGCATCTCACTATTATCCGACCTTGATCATGCACAAGGAACTGCTGCCGCGGTGGCAATGGACCGGCTGGACGATGGGGAACTATGCCGGCTTCCCGATCTTCCATTTCTACTCGACCATGCCCTTCGTCGCGATCGCAGCGCTCGGCTACCTGCTGCCGATGCAGCAGACTTTCAAGCTGGTCACCCTACTCGGCCCCACCTCGTTGCCACTTGCAGCGGGTTATCTGTTCTGGGCCTTCGGTTACCGGCGGGGCGGTCCGGTGCTGGCCGCCGCGTCGGTGCTGCCGTTCCTGTTCCAGCAGGGCAATTCGATGTGGGGCGGCAACATTCCCAGCGTATTGGCCGGCGAATTCTGTCACGCTATCGGGTTTTCGCTCTCGATCGTCTATCTCGGACACCTGCACCGACTGTCCAAAGGCATCGGCTCGTGGGTGGTCAACGGACTCCTGTTGGCAGCCATCGGACTCTGCCACGCGTTCGCGTTCATCGGCGCGCTCTGGTTCGCGCTGTTCTATCTGCGACCGTCCCGGGGAGCCGTGCGTACCGTCCCTCGCATCGCTCCGGCGTTCTTTCTGGCGGCGTTGCTCATGGCGTTTTGGGGGTTCCCGGTACTGCCACGAGTCAAGTTCACTACCGAATGGACGATGATCTGGCACATCCAGGACTGGAAGGAAGTGGTACCGGAACTTCTGTGGCCCGCCGCCGGCCTGTCGCTGCTCAACGTCGCGCTGATGGTGGTCCGCCTCAGACGCTTCGTGCTCGAACGCCACGGGTTGATGCTCTTCGCGATCGGCGGAAGCGCGTTCCTGTACGCGGTCTCGCCGGCCACCGGCTTTCCCGACGTTCGCTTCGTTCCGATCGGACAGCTCTTTCTCGGCTTCCTGGCGGTCGATCTGATCATCTGGGCAGGGTCGCAACTTCGGCATCCGCTCGTGTTCGCCACCGCAGGCATGTTGCTCACACTCGGCTGGGCCTACCAGCACCTCGGCTACCTTCCGTCCTGGCTGACCTGGAACTACTCGGGATACGAAGGCAAGCCGTCCTGGCCGATATTCAAGGCGATCAACGACCATGTCGCCGGCGACCTCAACTCGCCACGCATGGTCTTCGAGCACTCCCAGTCCCACAACCGTTTCGGCAGTTCTCGCGCTTTCGAGAACCTGCCCCTGTTCGCGGGACGCTCGACGCTCGAAGGCGTGTTCCACCAAGTCTCGCCCAATTCGCCCTTCGTTTTTTATGTCCAATCGGAGGTGTCGGAGAAGACCTCAGGTCCTTTTCATCAGTATTCCTATGCGCGCCTGGATCCGCAGCGCGCGCTTCCTCACCTTCGCATGTACAACGTCGCCACGATCGTGGCCGCCAGCGACAAAGCCCGCGCGGCCTACGACGCCGATCCGGCCTACCAGCGGACGTTCGCCAACGGCGGCTACGCCGTTTACCAGATCCCGAGCGCGAACACCGGCTACGTGGTCGCAGCCAGCAACCAGCCTGTCCTCTACGAAGGCCCTGACTACCACACCGCGTTCTATCGCTGGTTCAAACACCCCGAACTTCTCGACCTCCCATTGGTACCGGCCGAGATAGCCGGGGCTCGCGCCAGCGACTCGTTTTCGCTGCGCACGTCGTCGATCCGCGAAATCCCGCGCGTCGCCTACGAGGGCGACTGCAAGGTCGATTCGCATCTGGACCAGGAGCGGATCAGTTTCGACACCACCTGCCCCGGACGCCCGCACATCGTCAAAGTTTCGTACTTCCCGCGCTGGAAATCCTCTGACGGCTCGCCGATCTTCCTGGTCTCCCCAGGCTTCATGCTGGTAACCCCCGCTTCGAGCCACTTCGAGATGTCCTACGGCCGGACTCCGCTGGACTGGTTCGCGCTGGCGACCACCATGGCAGGCATTCTGTGGACGATCGGCTGCGCGATCAGCCCGAAGCTGCGACGCGCGACCACCGCGCCGATCACCAGAGCGTTCGCACGCCTGTACCTGCCGATCTCTGGCTACGCAACGCCGATCAGCATCGTGTTCGTGGTCGTCTGCATCGCTTCCGGGTCGGCGGTCCGTTATCAGGTTCGCGATGACGACGTCGGGTACCGCGTCGGTCAGGAGGCGTTCCGTAACAAGCAGTTCCAGCGTGTCACGGAGGTATTCGGCGACTACACGCGCGATGATAAAGACACTTTCAAGCAGGCGACCGCGTTGTTGCAGCTCGCGAGCAGTCAGGCCGAACTAGACCGCCACGAACTCGCCATCGATACGCTGGACCGACTGAGTTTCGATTTCCCGAACATCGACTACCGGGCCAACGTGCTGTTTCTGCTCGCGCGTAGCCAACTCGCGCTCGGACGCACCGAGGCGGCCCGCGCCAGTGCCCGTGAACTCCGGGAACGTTTCGCCGAGACTCCGTGGCTGACGCGGCTGCAGAGAGAAAAGCCCGAACTGATGCGCGCCGTCGAACCCGCCAAGCCCGCCCTCCCGACTCAGGAGCCGGGAGCCTGAAGCAGCGATTCGAGCGAGTCCACGCCCCAAGGAAACGTATCCACCCGATCCACGTCGCGAGGCGTATCCGCCACGACACTCGCGCGGTGCGGATAGCGCGCTAGCAGCGCGGGAGGGACCCCCTCGCGATCCTTCACGCTCAACGGAACACCGAGAAGATAGCGCAGCAGGCGCACCAGCCCACCGACGTCCACGCGCGAGCGTTCCAGACGCGCCCCCTCCCCGCTCGACACCAGGCACCAGGCCGCCCCGGACTTCTGCCGGCTGAGGCCCGGCCCGCCGACCAGCAACAGCACGCCCCCGTCGCCCGCCGCAGCCGACAGGCGCTCCAGTCGCCGGTCCAGAACCTCGACCACGCGTGCGTGCATCGAGGAGTCGTCTACCTCGCCGCCGAACACCCGGGTTGCTGACTCACCAACGGTGAACGCGTAGAAGAACGCGCGAAGGTCGGCGCTCGACTGGAGCAGTCGCTCGATCGCAAGACCACGAGTCTCATCCACCGACACCAGGTGCTCGACAACGGCGGTACGCAGGTAGGGCTCGACCGCGGCCACGAATGGATCGCTGAGCACGACTTGGCTCGGCGGGATAGTCTCCAGCCGGACGGCTCTGTAAAGCGGCGACAAAAGGTAGCGATCGCTGTCATAGCGCAGGACCTGAAATCGTTCCGCGCCCCCTTCTCCCAGTTCGATCCAGTCGCTCCAGCGGCCGGGGGCCAGCGTACTCGCGATCAGTTTCAGCTTCTCGCCGGCAACGGCGAACTGCGCCGGCAGGCGCGCAGCACGCAGCTCGTCGCCCTCGACGGGAGTCATCGCGTTGCTTCCGACAAAGGCTGAATCCGCGCCTGCGGTAGCTGGTCCACCGCGTCCAGCTGGGTCCGGAAACAACCCATCAGGCACGCCGACCACCGCGGCGCGGGCTCCGAGAGCCGACCAGATCGGGGGTTGCGCTCCGCCAATCGCCAGGCGGTTCTGCGCGGGCTCTGCTCCCGCCAACGCCCTGGTCCAGAAGGTCAAGCCGGATATGGTACCGCTGATATCGACCTCGGCCACGAGCCCGGTCGAGACGAGCGACGCCAGATGCGGCGCTCGCCCCTCTTCCATCGCCGCGACGACGCGATCCTCGCTGATCCCCGGCACCAGCACGACAACTACGCGCTCGGCGCCGCGCGGGTGGTCGATCAATAGAATTCCGCCGAGCGCCCCCGCTACCGCAGCAAGCTTCGCAAGTAGCGCGAGAGGTTGGCTTGTAACCACCTTGTTTTTCATACTGAAAACTAGACTTCCACCAGGGCGGTCTCTACACTACGCGGCGCCACGCCGCCACTCGGCGCAGGCCTACTCATGAACGTCGCCGCACAACCTGTTGGTCTGGGGCGCCCCGACCGTCCGCTGCTGTCGGTCGTCGTGCCCTGCTTCAACGAGGAGGGCTGCATCGACGAGATGGTCCGGCGGCTGCGCGCCGTGCTGGACGGCATCGATTGCCTCTGGGAAATCGTGTTCGTCGATGACGGCAGTCGCGACGGCACCCTGGCCGCGCTGCAGCGTCACGCACTGAGCGACGAGCGGATCGGCTACGTCTCCTTCTCGCGCAACTTCGGTCACCAGATGGCGCTGCTGGCCGGCATGCAGCGTGCCCGCGGCGATGCCGTCGTGTCTCTCGACGGCGACTTGCAACACCCGCCGGAATTGATTCCCACACTCGTCGACCACTGGCGCAGCGGGAAAGACGTCATCTATACCGTCCGTCTGGCAAATCAGGGGCACGCGGCCAAAGAGGCCGTATCGCAGGTTTTCTACTGGCTGCTGCGCAAGCTGACCGGCGTCGATGTACCAACCGGCGCAGCAGACTTCCGGCTGCTCGACCGCAAGACCGTCGACGCGCTGCTGGCCTGCGACGAGCGTTTCGTGTTCGTCCGCGGCCTCGTGCCGTGGCTCGGGTTCCAACACCAGGCCGTCCCCTACGAGGCGCAAGCACGCTTCGCGGGCGACACAAAGTATCTGTTCGCTCGAATGCTGCGTTTCGCTCTCGACGGCATCTTCTCGTTCTCGATCGTGCCGCTGCGGCTGATCTCGTTCCTCGGAGCGGTGACGATCACCCTCGGAGTCGCCTATGGTTTCTATTCCATCGGGGTTCGTCTGTTCTCCGACGCGGCTGTATCGGGCTGGACTTCGTTGGTGGTTCTCGTTCTGGTCTTCAGTGGCACCCAGCTCTTGAGTCTGGGCATCCTGAGCGAATACGTCGGACGCATCTACGAAGAAGTGAAGCATCGACCACGCTATATTGTAGCCCAATCGCGGCCGGCCAAGCCGCTGACCAACACTGAAGGAGACGGCAAATGATCGAGTCCCGACAACGATTCGTAGTGGCGGCCGTGTTGACCGCGGCGGCCGGACTCGGTGCTTGCGGCTTCGGCCTCATCGACTTCGGTGGAGGCGGCAGCCACAAAGGGGCGGTAATCGTCAAAGGGAATCTCGACCTGGTGCTGCCGGTCACCACCCGTGACATCGTCGTGTTCGTGTTCTCGGGCAAGGATCCCTCGGGCAGCGACTGTCCTGCAGCATCGACCACGACGTCGACGACCATCGCGTCTGCGGCGGCTGAGTCCGCAAACGCGCAAGTCGATGGTGGAGCCGCGGCGGGCAGCGGCAGTTGCGAGTGCCCGGCCGCTCCGGTGCATCCTGAGTGCACGCCTGGCGACGCGGTGGTCCTGACATCCGGGCAGAAGACCTTCAACGTCGGCGGAGTCGATTCGGGCAAGATCCGTGTCGTGTTCCTGCTCGACAACGCCGGTAGCAGCGCGGACGGCCAGATCGACGCCGGCGACCCGATCGCCATCCTCGACGACATAAACTGCCAACTCGACGACGTCGGCGGAAACAGGACCGTGACGCTCACCGACGTCGATCTTCAGTTCGACGCCGCGCCGGTCAGCGAGTGCCAGGACGGCGTAAACAACCCGCCCGCCGCCGGGCGGGCGCGCGCGCTGACCATTGCGCAGGAGAAGACCCCCTCCGAGAGCTGACCCGGCGCGGCGGCTACATGTAGGAACCGCCGGTCACCAGAACCGTGTGGCCGGTGACGTAATCGGCCAGCGGCGACGCAAGGAACAGCACCGGCCCTGCTGCTTCGCGTGCGGTACCCGGACGCCCGAGCGGGATCGACTGGATGGCACGCTCTCGAAGCTGCTCGGGAATGCCGATCTCGACCTGGTTGCCGTCGACCACCGCTTTCATGGATTTGTCCTTGGCGGCGGTCAGACGCGTCTCGATAAATCCATATGCGACCGCATTGACGCATATCCCCAGGCGCCCCCACTCCTTCGCCAGCGACTTGGTGACACCGACAATGCCCATCTTGCCCGCGGCATAGTTGGCCTGACCCGCGTTGCCCGCCACGCCGCTGGTCGACGAGACGTTGATCACCTTGCGGGGCTTCGGGCGTCCGCTCTCCGATTCGGCCTTCGCCCATTCGCGCCAATACTTGCTCGCCTCGCGCAGGATGCGAAACGGCGCGGTCAAATGGCAGTCGATCATCGCGTACCACTGTTCGTCCGACATCTTGTGAAGCATCGAGTCGTGTGTGTAGCCGGCGTTGTTGACGATGATGTCGAAGTTGCCGTACGCGTCCATTGCCGTTGCGATCAAGCGAGCCGGGAACGCAGCATCGGTAACCGATCCCGCGCAGATCTCGGCCTTCCCGCCGGCGGCGCGAATCGCATCGACAGATTCGCGAGCGACAGCCTCGTCGAGATCGTTGACGATCACCGCAGCTCCCTGCTCAGCCATCAGTTCCGCCACTGCTCGACCGATTCCTCGGCCCGCTCCGGTTACGATCGCGACTTTTCCATCGATGAGTCCCATGTTCGTGTACTCTCCTTCCGAGGCGTCTGGTTGGGGAACGCGAGCCCCCCGGCTCCCGGGTCGCGCGATTCCTAACCCGCTCGGTGGTCAAGGCAACTCCGCACCTCTGCGAGCTGCTCGAGACCGTGCCGGCCCGGACGCCAGACATTCACCCGATGTCATTGAAGGCTGAGTGCGCCGGAAGTAGCGACACACGATGGCCGATTTTTCGTCCTCGGCATCGCCAGCGCAGGGGCCGCTGGTCTCCTGGAGTCGATGGCTGGGGTGGTTCGCTCCCGGCCCGTGCCCGAGCTGCGCCGCGCCGGGCCGCGCGCCGCTGTGCGCGGCCTGCCGCACCGGCAGTGGCATCATCGACGGAAGCCTGCCCGCCGTCGCAGTCCTCGAGAACGACGTGCGCCTGCTCTATCTGGGCTTCTACTGGCGTCCATCGGCGTCGAACGCGCGGCGGCGCGAACCGACCCCGCTCGCCCAGGCCCTGCACCGCTTCAAGTTCGGTGGTGATCGCTACGCCGGTCACTGTTTGGCTCGGCTCTTCGCCGAGGCCCTTTCCAACTCCGCGGCGGCACCTGGGCGCGCTGGCGCGAAGCGCTACGACGCCGTCGTGCCGATCCCGTTGTCTCGCGCCGGACTCGCCGCACGTCGCTTCAACCAGTCGGCGTGGTTGGCACGGCCTCTGGCGCGTCGCGCCCGCATCCCGTACCGTCCGGGCTGGCTGCAGCGGCACGGCGACAGCGAAGCCCAGCACGGCCTGCGCGCAGCCGCGCGCCGAACCAACATGCACCACGCTTTTCGCGCAGGTCTCTTGCCGCAGCGTCCGGGGCTGGTACTGCTGGTGGACGACGTCTGCACCACCGGCTCGACGCTAGCAGCGGCCGCCCGGGTGCTCTGCGACGGTGGTGCAGTAGCGGTCGGCGCGGCAGTACTGATCCTGGCCGAAGCCAACCCAATGGGAGATCGGCGATGACGATCCAGGACCGAACGCGATGGGAGCCGCGCCACGAGGCGCAAAAGGCTGGAGAGCCTCGCGCGTCGGTAACGCGGCTGGCTCCGGCGCCGGCCGGAGCACTAGCTCTCGATCTCGCCTGTGGTCAAGGGCGCAACACCCGTGCGCTGCTCGCCGCCGGCTACCGCGTCGTAGCGCTCGACATCTCGCTCAACGCGCTTCGGCATCTGAGATCGCTCGAAGCAGGCGGCGCAGCGCGAACGCTGTGCGTGCAGGCTGACGTGGACTGCTGGCCGCTGCGGCCGGCTGCCTTCGACCTCGTCGTTCTGAGCGACTTCCTGGACCGGAGATTGTATTCGACCCTGCGAGCAGCGCTGCGTCCGGGCGGTCAGATGCTCATCGACACTTTCGTCGACCTGGGTCACCCCAATGCCGAAGGACCATCCAACCCCGATCACGTGCTTCGCCCGCGAGAACTCTCGCGCGTGTTCCGCGACTTCGAAATCCTCGAAGACAGCCAGCAAGACGGGCCGACCGCGCGCGCCCTCTTTCGTGCACGCAAGCCCGCCAATCGGCGTTGACAAGCACCCCACCGTCAGTTACTCGCAGGCCGTGCCGCCACGCAAGCCCCCCCTGACCTACAGCGCCGCCGGCGTCGACATCGAGGCGGCCGACAATCTCGTCTCGCGTATCGCAAGACTGGCGGCAACGACCCGGCGCCCCGGCGTCCTGGCCGGCATCGGCCCGTTCGCTGCGGCAGTACGAGTGCCTCGCGGCATGCGTGCCCCAGTCATGATCTCCTCCACCGACGGCGTGGGCACCAAGCTCGCGGTAGCCAAGTTGCTGGGGCGTCACGACACGATCGGCATCGATCTGGTCGCGATGAACGCCAACGATCTGATAACAACCGGGGCGCGGCCTCTGTTCTTTCTGGACTATCTCGCGGTCGGCGTGCTCGGCAGCATCGACGGGGAGGCCATCGTACGCGGCATCGCCGAAGGGTGCCGCCAGGCCAGGATGAGCCTGGTCGGGGGCGAGACCGCCGAGATGCCTGGCTTTTACGCCAAAGGCGAGTACGATCTCGCCGGTTTTTGCGTCGGCATCGTCGAGCGCTCCAAGATGATCGACGCGCGGCGCGTACGCGCTGGCGACGTGGTGCTCGGCCTGGCCTCCACCGGCCTGCACAGCAACGGCTACAGCCTGGCAAGGCGCGCACTCGGCGTGACCTCGAGCACGATGCTGAAGCGACGCGTGGCGGAACTCGGAACCACGCTCGGCGAAGCGCTGCTCACCCCCACGGCGATTTACGTCGTGCCGGTACTGGCACTGCTGGGCCGCGTCGACGTGCGCGGGATGGCCCATATCACCGGAGGCGGACTGCCCGGCAACCTGGTTCGCAGCCTTCCGCCGGGCACCCGCGCAGTGCTCTCTCGCGCCGCTCTGCCCGACCTGCCGCTGATGCGGCTGATCCAGGAGCGAGGACACATTTCGCGACCTGAAATGGATCGGACATTCAACTGCGGAATCGGGTTCACGATGATCGTGCCCCAGCGCCACGCCAAGCAGGCCGCTGCCTTGCTGAGCAGACGAGCGGTACGCGCGACCGTGATCGGCATCGTCGAGAAGGGACGCCGCGGCGTGGTTTACACAGATGTCTGAGCCGCGCGCTGGCGACGGGCCGCTGCCGCTGGGGATCCTGGCTTCGGGCAGCGGCACCAACTTCGACGCCATCGCGGCTGCCATAGCGTGCGGCGAACTCAACGCCCGAATCGCGATCGTCGTATGCAACCGACCGACGGCAGCAGTCGTCGTCAAGGCCCGGGGCCTCGGACTCGCAGTACGTCTGATAGACCATCGCGCCTTCCCGGACCGCGCGACTTTCGATGGAGCGGTGGCCGATGCCCTGGAGGCCGCGGGAGCCGAACTCGTCGTACTGGCGGGATTCAATCGCATCGTGACTGCCGCGCTGCTGCGCCGCTTCCCGATGCGCGTCATCAACATCCATCCAGCGCTCCTGCCGGCATTCCGCGGCGCTCACGCCCAACAGCAGGCCGCCGACTACGGGGTCACTATCACCGGCGCCACGGTGCACTTCGTCGATGACGACGTCGACCACGGGCCCATAATCCTGCAGGCGGCAGTACCCGTTGCGTCCGGCGAAGGC
>JACRCR010000148.1 GCA_016218925.1 Deltaproteobacteria bacterium
GCTCGCGTGTGACGTCAATGCCACCAGCCCCGACTTCGGGCCTACCAGTTTCGACTGCCAGCCCACGGTCGCCGCGAACATCTCCGGCACCGGCCTCAAGCTGGGCCTGACCTTCACCGATAGCACGCAGACGGTAACGGCCGGGATCCCGACCGGACCGCTGTGCTCGGCAGGCCCCTGCCACTGCGCAGAGTGCTCGGGCGACAACTCGGTGGGCTGCAGCTCCGACGCCGACTGCTCGGTGGTGGGAGCCGGCACCTGCACGGCGAACTCGCACGCGGCGGCCAAGCAGAACTCCTGCGACGGCCTGGTCTGCGAGGATGACGGCACTGGCACTGACCAGGGCAAGTGCGGCGCGGCGACGCCGATCCGCCTGTACTGCGACGGGCAGGTCCGCGGCAACGGCGAGGGCTACATTCCCTGCGATGCAAACGGCCAGGCCGACTGCGACTCGCTGGACGCCGACTGCGACGGCGGCGACTGCGGGCTGTGCGGATCGGACCCGCTCGCCGGCGCGGGTGGCCAGGGGTTCGCGAGGTGCTTCCTGCCGAGCATCACGGCCACCGGTGTCCCGGGCATCTTCAGCAGCGAAGGCGTCGCGAGCTTCTGCTCGGCTTCCACGTCTAACGTGGGCGTCAACGCGGCCGGCGGTCTTCCGGGACCGGGTCGCGTGCGGCTCGACTTCGACTTCGACCTGTACTGCGCCGACCACAGCACTCCGTACGACCTGCCGGGCGGTTCCAACTGCCCGTAAGCAAGAACGGGTGACTGCGACGGTCTCTTTCGGGACCGTGATGGGAGCCTGACCAGAGCCCCCGCGCCGCAAGGCGCGGGGGCTTTTTTTGCCGCCGGCGCCGCCCGCTTCGCACGCTCGCCGCGGGGTCGCGCCGGGCTTGCAATGCCGCGCGGCCCCGGGATGCTCTGGCGGCGGGGGCTACCGGTCGTGGGCCGGTGGGATGGCTCCCTGGGGTTGCACGCGAAGTTGTCTTGCACCCCACCCCGCGTTAGCTTCCCCGACTTTTCTGGCGGTTTTCAGGAGTTTGGCATGACGATCAAGACCGATGCCTGGGTGCTGTACGCAGGCGACCCGGGGGCTCCGGCCCAGCCTACCCAACTGGTCCGGGAGACCTTCGAATTCGAGGGACCCGGACTTCACGACGCCGTGGTGTCGCCGCTGTTCGGCTCGATGGAAGGCAACATGGGCCACGCGGTGGAGCGAAAGCCCATCGACATCTGCATCGCGCGTGGCGAGCCCAAAGCGGTGATCGGCAACGCCGGCGTGGTGCGCGTCGATCAGATCGGCGCCGGCGTCACGACGGTGCGAGAAGGCGATATCGCGATCGTCTTCTGCAACGGCGTCCCCGACAAGTACGGCTACCCTCAGCGCATCTTCGGTTACGACGCCCCCGGCTCGATCGGCGTCATGGCCAAGCAGACCAGGATGCACGAGAAGCAACTGATCGCGGTTCCGAAGGACAGCGTCTATCCGCTCGAGCAATGGGCAGCTTTTTCACTGCGCTACGTCACTGCATGGTCCAACTGGGAGCTGGCCTACGGCACGCTTCGCCTGCTGCTGAACGAAGACGAACTTCCCCACCCCGAAGTCTGGGCCTGGGGCGGTGGCGTTTCGATGGGCACGCTGGCACTGGCCCGCCACTACGGGTGCAGGGTCGCGCAGGTAGCTTCCACCAACGATCGTCTGGCGACGATCGAGAGCCTCGGCATCCGGCCGGTGGATCGCCGCGAATTCCGCGACCTCTACTTTGACAAGGCCCGCCTCGGGAAAGACGAGGAGTACTCGAAGAAGTACCGCACGGCGGAGAACATCTTCGTAAAGAAAGTCGAGCAGATGACCGACGGCAACATGGTCAACATCTTCGCCGATTACGTCGGCCTGCCGGTTCTGCGCGCCACGCTCAAAGTGCTGGCTCGCGAAGGCATCCTGACCACTGCCGGCTGGAAGGAAGGTATGATGATCGAACTGGTGCGCGCCAACGAGTGCATCGCGCGCCACCAGCACCTTCACACCCACTACGCGCGTTACGAACAGGGCGTGGCGGCGGTCGAGTTCGCCGAGAAGAACGGCTGGCTGCCGCCGCTCGACAGCCCGATCTACAATTTCGACGAGATCCCGCGTCTGTTCGCGGACTACAAAGCCGACAAGGTCGGCTGGTTCCCGATATTCCGGGTCGGCGCCTGACGCGCAGCGGACAACGACAGCATCAAGAGGAACGAGGCAACATGGGTATCGCGAAGATCGCAATTCTCGGCGGAGGTCAGATGGGCGCCGGCGTCGCTCAGATAGCGGCGGGCGCCGGCATCGACGTCGTCATGATCAAGGCCACGCCGGGCCCGATCGACAAGGCACGCGCCGGCATCGAGAGCGACCTGGCGCGGCAGGTCGAGCGCGGCAAGCTCGAACAGGGCGCGATGGATGCGCTGCTGGCGCGCCTCGTCTTCACCGACCAGCTCGATGCAGTTGCCGATTGCGATCTCTTGCTGGAATCGATCGTCGAGAACCTCGAGATCAAGCGCGCCAAGTTCGCCGAAGTCGACCGTCTGGCGGGTCCGCAGTGCATCCTGGCCAGCAACACCTCGACGCTGTCGATAACCGCGATGCAAAGCGCCACCAACCGCCCCAAGCGCTTCATCGGCGTACACTTCTTCAACCCCGCCACGGTAATGAAGCTGGTCGAGGTGGTGCCGACCGCAACCACCAGCCGCGCCGTCACCGCCTCAGTGATCGGCTTCGTCGAAAGACTCGGCAAGACGCCGGTGCTGGTAAAGGACGAGACCGGGTTCATCGTCAACCGCCTGCTGACGCCGTACATGCTCGACGCGATCCGCTGTCTGGAATCTGGATTGGCCGACATCCGCGGCATCGACACCGCGATGCACCTGGGCGCCAACCATCCGATGGGTCCGCTGTCGCTGGCCGACTACATCGGACTCGACGTCGTGCTGGCGATGTCCGAGAACCTCTACGCCACCTTCAAGCACGACTGCATGGAGCCGACCGACCTGCTTCGCCACCTGGTCGCCGAAGGCGTGCTCGGGCGCAAGACCAAGCTCGGCTTCTACGACTACTCGCAGCGTCCCCCGGCTCCCAACAAGGCACTGCAGAAGCGTTGAGAGCCCGGAGATGGACTGGTCTGCGCAGTCTATTGAGAAGGGTCCAGATGCAAGGCGGACGCGGTGCCAGAGAGCGCAGGCGTACCGCAGGTACGCTGGAGCGAACGTGCCGCGTCCAACGACGCAGATGGACCCTCATGGACAGACTGCGGCGAGGGCGGCCGCAGCGCTCGACATGTCTTCGACACTGAGTTCGGCCGCCTCCAGTGCGCGCAGCCAGCCCGGAGGAATCGCCACGCGCCCGTGACGGGCGCCAGCCAGCGCCGCGGTCATCGCGACGATGGAGGTGGCGTTGCCGCCCAGACGGATCGCCGCCGAAACCGGGTCGAGAAAATTCGCCGGATGGCAGGCGAAGCACGCGATCGCCGTCACCACCGAACCGAGCGCGGTCTGGTTGTTGCCCAGCCGCTCGACGACGGTCTTCTCGTCCCAGCCACGCTCGGCGATCGTCGCCGCGCTCTCCAGCCGCGAGCGGTATTCGCGCATCTGAGTCTCGGCGGCGATCGCCTCCAGGAAGGCCAGCGGCACGATCGACTTCACGCGTGACGACAGCGCCAGCGCCGTAGCCAACGCGAACACCACCGCGCCTTCGACGCCGAGCGCGTGCGTGTGGGTGACTCCCGCCGCCTCCTCGGCGATCCAACGCAGCGCATCGACATCGCCGCTGTAGAGCAGACCCACCGCGGCGCTGCGCACCGCCGCGGCATTTCCGTAGCAACCGCGACCGGCCGGCGCATCGCCCGCCTGGTTCCAGTCGGCGCCTGCGCGCAAGTGCCCGAGCGCGATCAAGGTGCCCTGACCGTAGCTGCGAGTGTCGTGACAGCGCAGACACAGCCGGCGCGCGAAGTCGTCGCCGTCGAAATCGGGATCGGCCGCCAGCGACTCGGCCAGCGCCAGCGTCATCTCGGTGGCCGAGCCGTAGCGGCCCGGGTGCATGTCGCGTATCTCGTCGCCGGGATAGCGGTGGCGCACGACACCGAAGGACGTGCTCTCCACACGTCCTCCCAGACTGTCTCCGGTCATCACTCCGACCAGGCAGCCTTCGAAGTGAGTAGCAAGATCGGGATTTCTCATCGGCCGCGCAGTATGCCAGAGCCTCGCGTCATACCGAATGCCGCACGACCCGAGCAATCAACCTGTCGGCGCTGTCTGTTCGGAAACGCCCAGATGCCATGAGGACACGTTGTTGGTGAGCGGACGCGTAGCGGAGCTGCGTCGGAGCGAACGTATCGCGTCCGACGCCGCCGATCGGCCTTTCTGGACGGACTGCTTTGCCTACAAAGGCCGAATGCCGTAATCGACCCGAATGCCGAAGCTGCTCATTACCGGCATCGCCGGTGGGCTCGGACGTCTGGTCGCCAAGATGGCGCGTAGTCGCTACCAGGTGATCGGCGTCGACCGAGCGCCGTGGCCCAGCGCTCCAGACCGCGTCGTCGTCCACCAGTTCGACATGCGCAAGCGTCGCTTCGAAGACGTGTTCCGCACCGAACGGCCGCAGGCTGTCGTGCACCTGGCCTTCGTGCGGCACTTTCGCAGCGACCCGGCTACGCGCCACGAGATCAACGTAGAAGGTACCAAGCGCGTGCTCGAACACTGCGCCGAGTACGGAGTGCAGCAACTGGTGGTCGTGTCGAGTTCCTACGTCTACGGCGCGCTGCCCAACAACGCACGTTACATGAATGAGGATCATCCGCTCAACGCCTCGCGCACCTTCCCCGAGATCCGCGATCTGTGCGAGGTCGAAGGGCTGGTCGGCACCTTCCTGTGGCGTTATCCGCAAATCGCGACCAGCATTCTGCGACCGGTGAACACGCTGGGCCATTCGCTCCACAACGCGATCGGCAACTACATGAAAATTCCGCTGGTGCCCACCGTCATGGGATTCAACCCGATGATGCAATTCCTGCACGAGGAGGACCTGGCCGAAGCGGTCAACGTAGCTCTCGAGAAGAAGATACGCGGGGTCTACAACGTGGCGGGTCCCGGCGCGGTGCCGCTCAAGCGCGCTCTCGAGGAAATAGGCCGCCCCTACTTCTCGATCCCCGATCCGGTGGCGCAGACACTGATCAGTACGCTGTTCGGGCTGGGCATCTACACGTTCCCCCCGGGCGCGATCGACTTCATCAAGTACCCTTGCACGATCAACGACCAGCGCTTTCGCCAAGCCACCGGGTTTCGAGCGCGCCACACGCTGGCCGAGATTTTCGCGAGCGTGGCACCATGAGCGATCCGGTCGACTTGCCGCTCGAGTTCGTGCGCTGGCTCGGTGACCGACTGCGCGACGCATCGCCGCGCATGAGCGGTTTCCTGAGCGATCTGGTGGCCGAGATCGACGAGAAGGTCGATCGCATTCCGGCCGAGCTCAACGAGTACGGTTACGACCCGTGGGGCTACAACCCCGCGGTCCTCAAACGCTTCATCCTGCCGTCGGCGTTTCTGTACCGTTACTACTTTCGCTGCCAGACCACGGGGCTGGAGAATCTGCCGAAGGGGCGCGTGCTGCTGATCGGCAATCACGCCGGTCAGGTCGCCTTCGACGGTCTGATGGTAATGGCGGCCTGCGTGCTGGAGGCCGAGCCACCGCGTCTGGCGCGCGGCATGGGCGAGTACTGGCTCGGAACGCTGCCGTTCATGAGCGTACTGATGGACCGTACCGGCAGCGCGGTCGGCACCAGGCAGACGGCCGTCGACATGCTCGCACACGGCGAATGCGTGATGGCGTTTCCCGAAGGCGTGCACGGCATGAACAAGCTCTACGCCGACGCCTACAAGCTGATGGACTTCGGGCTGGGATTCATGCGTCTGGCGCTGCAGACCGACACGCCGATCGTGCCGGTCTCGATCGTCGGCTCCGAAGAGCAGAACCCCGGCATCGCCAACTTGAAAGGTGTTGCCCGACTGCTCGGCATGCCGTCGTTTCCGATCACGCTGACATTTCCGTGGCTCGGGCCGCTCGGGATGATGCCGCTACCGGTGCGCTACCACATCGAATTCGGCCCGCCGGTTCTCTTCGAAGGCGACTCCGAAGACGAGGACGACGTGATCGAGGCCAAGGTCGATGAAGTAAAGACGATCCTGCAGCGGCAGCTCGACCGGGGCCGCAAGAGCCGGCGGAGCATCTTCTTCTGAGCGGGAGCGGCACCGCGGCCTGCGGCGGAAGTGGCCGCGCCCGCGCGCCGCTCGCTGCGGCAGGCGAACGCTGCCGCGCCGGTACACCGCTCGGTCCGGCGGACGAACGCTGCCGCGCCCGTGCGCCGCTCGCTGCGGCGGACGAACGCTGCCGCGCCCGTGCGCCGCTCGCTCCGGCGGACGAACGCTGCCGCGCCCGTGCGCCGCTCTGGCCGGCGGCGCCGTCGTTGCTCACGCTGCTCGGCACGCTGGCCGTGCTCGCACTGCCCGAACGAGCCGGTGCCCATCTCGGCAGCATCAGCTACTCCGACATCGACGTCACCGCCGGCAGCGTCGTGTGGCGCCTGAAGTACGCCGCGCATCTGACTCCGGGTCTGCCCGCCGGTCGCAGCGTTCCGCCCGCCCGCGCCGCGCTGCTGGAGTTGCAAGACGATATCGAGCGGTGGCTCGGCCAGTCCATCGAGGTGCGCAGCGCCGGCGGACGGTGCCAAGCCGCAGTCGAGAACCTGATCGGCCCCGACGCGAAAGACGACCTTCAGGTGCTTGCCGTATGGAAGTGCCCGAACGACCCGATCACGTCGCTGCGCATCGTGTTCCACGCCTTCGAGGCCAGGCTCGGCGACTGGCAGAACATCGCAAGCGTGCGCTTTGACGGCAAGGAATACAGCACCGTGTTCACGCCGACCAGCACGCGACTGTTTCTCGGCGACGCAAGCGACGCCGTTGAAGCCGGCGCCACAGCCGCGAACGCCGGCTCTCAGGCTTGCGGTGGCGCCGCTGGCCCGGGCTGCGCCGCCGGTCCGGGAGCTTTCTTCGCGCTCGGTCTGCGCCAGATCGCGATGAACCACGATCCGCTGCTGGTGCTCCTGGTCGCATTGATAGCCGGTGGCAGCCTGGCGCGGCTGTTTTCCATCGTCGCATCGTTCACGCTGGCTCACAGCCTCACCCTCGTACTGGCTGCTCTCGGGCTGGTCACCGTGCCTGCGGCAGTGGCGCAAGCCGCCATCGCACTGACCATCGTCCCCCTCGCAGTGGGGTCAAGTCGCGGCTTTCGACAACTCCTCTCGACCGGTCGCAGTCGCGAGGAGGCAAGCGGCCGACGCCGCGCCGCGATAACGTTCGCGGCCGGTCTGCTGTGCGGCTTCGTGTTCGCCGCCGCCCTCGCCCAAGGTGGGTTCGCGCGCAGCGACGGTGCACCCGCGCTGCTGGCTTTCCACGCCGGCGTCGAGGTCGGGCAGATCGCGGTGCTGGCGATCCTGATCCCGGCCGTGCAAGCGCTGGCGCGCAGCGAGGGTGCCGAGCGGTATCGGCGCGCGGTGGCGCTGCCGGTCGGACTGGTGGGGCTCGCACTGGCGACGGCGAGAATCCTCGCCCTGCTGCGCTGAGATCGAGCCGGCGCGCTCCATGCGCCGCACGCCGACCGGTGCAGGCCGGCCGGCGAAGATCGGCCTGCGCGAGAAGACCCGCACAAGTAGCCCTGCGCACGAGGTCTGCACAAGTAGCCCCGCGCACGAGGCCTGCACAAGTAGCCCTGCGCACGAGACCCGCACAAGTAGCCCCGCGCATGCAGTCCTGCGCACGCAGCCCCGCGCACGCAGCCCTGCGCACGCGGCCTTGCGCTGGATTAGCAGGGCGATTTCCGACAGGATCCGCGCTCATGTCTGCGCCGTCCCCCCTGGATTTCGACCCGAACCGGATTCGCGCCGCCGTCTTCGACTACGGCGGCGTGCTCATCGAAGGAGGCCCCCGCGAGGTGGAAGCCTTCGGCGCCCGCGTGGGACTGCCCGAAGAGGTCTGGCGACCCCTGCGCCGCGAGTTGTTCGGCAACGACGGCCGCTGGGCTCAGCTCGAGCGCGGCGAGCTTTCGTTCGCCGAGTTCACCGAGAACCTGCGCGCCGCGATAGTGGCCGCCGGCGGCAGCGTCGCAGAAGGCCAGGCCGCAGCGTTCATGGGCGACGTCGACCCGATGGCGCACAAGGCGCGACTGCGGCTCTCGATGCTCGAGGCCGTGCGCCGCATCCGGAGGCGGGTGCCGACGGCGCTGCTGACCAACAATGTGCGCGAGTGGCGCGAGGGCTGGGAGTCGGTGCTGGACCCGGCTTCCTTGTTCGACCTCGTCATCGACTCGAGCGAGGTCGGCGCCCGCAAGCCCGAGCCCCGGGTCTACGAACTGACGCGCGAGCGCCTCGGCGTCGCGCACGAGGAGATCTTCTTTCTCGACGACATCGGCCAGAACCTGAAGGCCGCGCGCGCGCTGGGCTGGAAAACGATGCTGTTCACCGAAACAGAGGAAGTGCTGCCGGTGCTGCACGCGCTTGCATCACCCGCCTGAGGCCAGCCGTTGCGCCGCATCGTAAGCCAGGTCCGCACCACCGCGCCCGAGTTCCTCGACAACAAGGCGCGCATGGAAGCGCTGTCGGCCCAGCTCCGCGAGCGGCTGGCAGAGGCCAGACTCGGCGGCCCCGAGGCATCGCGCAAACTGCACGCCGGCCGCGGCAAGCTGCTGCCGCGCGAGCGCGTCGAACGCCTGCTGGATCCGGGCACTCCGTTCCTGGAATTGTCGCCGCTGGCCGCGTACGGCATCTACGACAACCAGGCACCGGCTGCCGGCATCGTCGCCGGCATCGGCACCATCCACGGACGTCACGCGGTCATCATCGCCAACGACGCGACGGTCAAGGGCGGCACCTACTTTCCGCTGACCGTCAAGAAGCACCTGCGAGCGCAGGAAGTCGCACTCGAAAACCACCTGCCGTGCGTCTACCTGGTCGATTCGGGCGGCGCCTTCCTGCCGATGCAGGACGAAGTCTTCCCCGATCGCGAGCACTTCGGGCGCATCTTCTACAACCAGGCCAACATGTCGGCGGCGCGCATCCCGCAGGTCGCGGTGGTGATGGGATCATGCACCGCCGGCGGCGCCTACGTGCCCGCGATGTGCGACGAGACGGTGATCGTGCGCGAACAGGGCACCATATTCCTGGCCGGACCGCCGCTGGTCAAAGCCGCCACCGGCGAGGAAGTCACGGCCGAGGACCTCGGCGGCGGCTACGTGCACACCGCCACCTCCGGCGTCTCCGACCACCTTGCCGACGACGACTCCGACGCGATCCGCATCGCGCGGCAGATCTTCGAGAACCTGCCGACCTCGCGTCCCTGTCCTCTGGACCGGAGCGAGCCGGAAGATCCGTACTACGATCCGAGCGAGATCTACGGAATCGTCAACCCCGAGAACCGCCGTGCCTATGACGTGCGCGAAGTCATCGCCCGCATGGTCGACGGCAGCTACTTCCACGAGTTCAAGGCGCGCTATGGCACAACGGTGGTGTGCGGGTTCGCGCGGCTGCACGGCTACCCGATCGGCATCGTCGCGAACAACGGCGTGCTGTTCTCGGAGTCGGCGCTCAAGTCCACGCACTTCATCGAGATGTGTTCGCAGCGCCACATCCCGCTGGTGTTCCTGCAGAACATCACCGGCTTCATCGTCGGCCGCGAGTACGAGGCCAAGGGCATCGCCAAAGACGGTGCCAAGATGGTCACCGCGGTCGCCACCACGCAGGTGCCGAAGTTCACGGTTCTGATCGGAGCCTCCAACGGAGCCGGCAACTACGGCATGTGCGGGCGCGCCTACAGTCCGCGCCTGCTCTTCATGTGGCCCAACAGCCGCATCTCGGTAATGGGCGGCGAGCAGGCGGCCTCGGTGCTCTTGCAGGTAAAGCTCGCGCAGTACGAGAAGGAAGGACGAGCGATGAGCGAGGACGAGCAGGCCGAGTTCAAGCGCCCGGTGCTCGAGAAGTACGAACGCGAGGGCAGCCCCTACTACAGCACCGCGCGCCTGTGGGACGATGGCGTCATCGATCCGCTCGACACCCGCGCGGCGCTTGCGCTGGCGCTGGCGGCGTCGTTCAACCGTCCGATCCACGACACCACGTTCGGCATCTTCCGCATGTGACGAAATCGAGACGAACGGCGACGCAATGCCCAGACCGATTCGCAAGCTGCTGATCGCCAATCGCTCCGAGATCGCGGTGCGCATCGCGCAGACGGCGCGCGAGATGGGGATCGCCACGGTCGCGGTCTACGCCGACCCCGACGCAGGCGGCGAACATGCACGCGCCTGCGACGAAGCGGTCGCGCTCGGCGGCGCCAGTTCGTCGGAGAGCTACCTCGACATCGCCAAACTGCTGGCCGCCGCGCGCCGCAGCGGCGCCGATGCGGTCCATCCGGGCTACGGCTTCCTGGCCGAGAGAGCGGACTTCGCCGCCGCGGTAGAAGCAGCGGGGCTCACCTTCGTCGGGCCCACCGCCGCGTCGATCCAGGCGATGGGCGACAAGATCCGCGCGCGCAGCGCCGCCGAAGCTTCCGGTGTGCCGGTGCTGCCGTCGGCGCCGGTCACCGGCGACGATGCGTGCGATCGCAGTGCCGCCGACAAACTCGGCTTTCCGGTGCTGGTCAAGGCCGCCGCCGGCGGCGGTGGACGTGGCATGCGGCTGGTCGCCGACGCGGCGGCGCTGAGCGACGCGATCGCCTCGGCCCAGCGCGAAGCGGGGTCGTCGTTCGGCGACGACCGCGTCTATCTGGAGAAGTTCGTGGTCGGCCCACGCCACATCGAGATCCAGGTGTTCGGAGACGCCCACGGTCACGCCGTCCTTCTCGGCGAGCGCGAGTGTTCGGTGCAGCGCCGCCACCAGAAGATCATCGAGGAAGCGCCCTCCCCGATCGTCGACGAGGCGATGCGCGCAAAGATGGGCGGCGCCGCCGTCGATCTGGCCGCGTCGATCCGCTACCGCGGCGCCGGCACCGTCGAGTTCGTCGTCGCTCCCGACGGGAACTTCTACTTCCTCGAGATGAACACGCGCCTGCAGGTCGAGCACGCGGTCACCGAGGCCGTCACCAACACCGATCTGGTGCGCTGGCAGCTCGAAGTAGCCGGCGGCGCGCGCCTGCCGCAGACAGCACCGACCGCACGCGGCCACGCCATCGAGTGCCGCGTCTGCGCCGAGGATCCGGCCAACGGCTTCCTGCCTTCGGCCGGTCGCGTGCGCCGCGTCGACCACCCGCGCGGCGTCGGCATCCGCGTCGACTCGGCGCTGCGTGACGAGTGGAACGTGCCGGTGCAGTACGACTCGATGCTGGCCAAGGTGATCGCCTGGGCTCCCGACCGTTCCCAGGCCACTCGGCGCATGATAGCGGCGCTGGAGAGTTTCCCGATCCTCGGTTTCACGACCAACATCGCCTTCCTGCTCGAACTGCTGCGCAGCGAGCGTTTCGCCCGCGCGGGGTTCTTCACCACCACGCTCGACACCGAGTTCGCCGCCTGGAAGCCCGCCGACGAGTTGTCGTTCGACATCGCCGCAGCAGCGGTGGCGATGCTGGTGCGCAGCGGCCGCACGCGCGGCGGCTCTGCGCACGACAGCGCGTCGCATGGCGGCGCCGGCGCCATCCCCGGCCCCTGGCAAACCCTGGGCGCGTGGCGCGTGGGCGAGAGGACCTGAGCGGTGGAACTGCGTTTTCGAGTCGGCTCGCGCAGCGTAGAGATGGTTGTCGGCGAACACGACGGCCGCACCACGGTCACGATCGACGGACGCGAACTGGTTCTGGACGAAGTCTCCTTCGACGATCGCTCGGTCACGCTCAGCATCGACGGAGTGCGCCGACGCGTGCTGGTGGACAGCGAGCGCGGACACGTCCACGCCGCGATCGGCGGACACTCCTACGAGTTCGTCCCCGGCGAAGAAGCCACGGCCGATCAGGACAGCGGCCGCTTCACCCCCGAGATCAGCTCGCCGATGCCCGGCAAGGTCCTGGCCGTACTGGTCGGCCCCGGCGACATCGTCGAACCCGACGCCGCTCTGTTGTTGCTCGAAGCGATGAAGATGGAAACCACCGTGCGCGCGACGCACAAAGCCTGTGTAGTGGAAGTACGCGTCGTGGCTGGCGTAATGGTCGGACCCGGAGACGTGCTGCTGAGGCTCGAAGAGGCACTGGACTGACGCGGGAGCACGCTCGATGAGCACGCACCGGCACGCAAACGTACACCTCTTCTACCGCGACGAGTACGTTTACGACGCGCTGGAAGAGGGCTTGCGGCACACCTTCGACGTGGAACGGCCACGGCGGGTACGCAACGCACTGGTCGGTGCCGGTCTCGTCTCCTCTGCCGATTTCGTCGCCGCGCCGGCCGTTTCAGACGCCCAGCTCGCTCTGGTCCATACGTCAGACTACATCGCCGCCATCAAGCATCCCCAAACGCTGGCGCGTTATCTGCTGCTGGATCCGGCCCATCCTTGGGATCATCGCCTGCTCGAGTCGCTGCTCTACGCCAGCGGCGGAACGATTGCCGCCGCCCGCATGGCGCTGGCCGAGCATACGATAGCCGTCAACTTCGGCGGCGGCTTCCATCACGCGCAGGCCGACAAGGCCGAAGGTTTTTGCGCGATCGCCGACGTCGCCATCGCGGTACGACAGCTTCGCGGCGACGGCGAACTCGAACGGGTCCTGATCGTCGACCTCGACTACCACCACGGTAACGGCAACGCGCTGATCTTCGCCGGCGACGAGAACGTCTTCACCTACTCGTTGCACAACGCGCCGTGGTGCTTCCTGGAAAAGCGCAACAACGCCGACGTCATGCTCCCTGCGCGGGCTGACGACACCGAGTACCTGGGTGCTCTTCGCGACACACTGCCGCCGGTGCTGCAACGCTTTCGCCCCGATCTGGCCGTCTACCTGGCCGGCGCCGATCCTTTTGTCGAGGATACGCTCGGAGACGCGCGCGTCAGCGAACAGGGAATGCTCGAACGCGATCGCTTCGTGACCGGTCTGCTGCACGAGCGCGGCATACCGATGGCGGTCGTCATGGCCGGAGGCTACGGGCCGTCGAGCTGGAAGATCTACCGCAACTACTTCGGCTGGTTGCTCTCGGCGGGAGCCGGAGGCGGGGCGTGAGCGGAGCCGGCGATCCGCCGCGCGTGCTGGGTCGCTACGACGAGGACGACCTGCTCAGGATGTTCACCGAAGCCGGCGCGATCGCGGCGGTGGAAAGACGCGGGTTCTCTCGAGTCGGGTTCGAACTCGACGGCTCCAGCGGCGCGCTGGTGCACGCTCGCCTGCTGGCCTCCAAGCACGGCGATCGCTATCCGCTGCTGGACGCATGCCTGACCGAGCTCAGCCTGGCGCCCGACCAGCCCACCGCGCGCGGGTTCGCAGTCGACGCGCCGGTCGAGCTCGTGGTGGTGTACTGGCTGCGCGAGCAGGATCCGACGGTGGAGTTCGATGCGCTGCACTCGCGCCTTCCATTGCAGGAGCATCCCGGGCTCGGCCTCTTGCGTCGTGCGTTCCGCGTGGCAGTGCGCATAGGCAGGGAGATGGGCAAGGACGGCATCGCAGCGCTGCCGAAGTTTTTCCACGACGCGGCGATCTTCTACCGCTCGCGACTCTTCCTGTTTCTCGATCCGCGCGAGCAGGGCCGCCTGGAAGCGCTGATTCGCGATCTGGGCGGACTCTCACTGGCCGACGCCACGCTGGCCTTTCTCGCAGACGCCGTACGCGACGCCGACGGAGCCGTCGTGCGCTGGAGCCCCACGCTGCAGGTCCTGCCGATCTCACCGACGCTCGTCGACGCGTTCCACTCGCAGGCCTATCAGGCGGCGAACGCGCAGGCGTTCGAGACGGCGCGCTTCACCTGGGATGCCGAGGCACTGGCGAACGCGCGCCGGGTGTTCGAGGTGGCGACGCCGGCGCGATCCGGGTCGTGATCGGCCACGGCGCCGTCGGTCGCGCGACGCGCGTCGCCTACGCGCCGGCGATGCGCTCGGCGATCAGCCACGACACCGCACAGATGGTGTGAGCCGGATTGACGCCCATGTTGGTCGGGTAGATCGACGAGTCGGCGACAAAGAGTCCGTTCACATCGTGAACGCGAGCGTCGAGCCCGACCACTGAGGTTCGCGGGTCGCGGCCCATGATCGCAGTGCCGAACATGTGCGAAGCGATGCCGTGGAACAGTCGCGGGTCGTCGGGAAGCACGTCCAGCTTCGCGAACGCGTCCAGACCGGTGACCTCCTCCGGCATGCCGTGGATGCCCGGATAGACCGCCTTTGCGCCAGCCGCGAACGCGATTTCGGCGAGGCGACGCAGGCCGATCTTGAGACGCGCAATGTCCTCGGGACTCCATGACCACTTGATCACGGTGCGTCCCGACCAGCCGCGCCGCACGCTGCCGAGTGCGGTGGAACGGATCTGCACGCCCCACTGCGAGATGTGACCGAAGCCGGCGATGCGCCGCATCAGTTCGCGCCCGTAGCCCGGCAGGCGTGCCGCGCCGACCTCGAACGGAACCCCGACCGACTCCATTTTCATGCGCTCGTCCCACCAGTGCGTGGTTTCGTATCCCTGGCTGATCCCCGACCAGATGCCGACCGGCTCGTCGTACACGCCGATCATCGAGGCGCCCGGGTGCATCTGAAGCCGTTGTCCGACCATGCCCGAGATGCGGCCGACGCCGCTGGCTTGCAGCAGCAGCGGCGTCTGGATCGCGCTGGCCGCGACGATCACGGCCCTCCTGGCTCGCATCGTGAAACCGGTGCGCACCCGGCCGTTCTCGTCGTCGACGAACATGCCGGTCACAGCGGCGGCGCGGCCACGCTCTACGACCAGCCGGTCCGCGCGGGCATCGGCGTACAGCCGCGCACCGGCCGCGACCGCGCGCGGCAGATAGGTCACGTCCATGCTCTGCTTGCGGGCGTTGGGGCACCCCTGCAGGCAGTGCGCCGAGCCCTCGCAGTCGCGTACGTTGCGACGGATCACGTTGCTGGTGATGCCGACCGCGTCGCAGCCCTTGCGCATCAGCTCGTTGTTGCGGCCCAGAACCGCGTCGGGTCCCGCGCCGACCCCGAGTTCGTCGTCCAGACGCGCGTAGATGCGCTCGAGCGCATCCATCGTGATCATCCCGTCGATGCCGAACTCGCTCTTCCAGTGATGGAGGACCTTCTCGGGCATGCGGTGGACGATCGCGCCGTTGACCGCGGTGGATCCGCCGACGCAGCGCCCCTGTATCACCGGCAGCAGCGAGCGTCCCTCGGCAACCTGGAATCCACAGTCGCGCCACGACCTGCGAAACGATCCCCAGGTGTCGTGCTGGCGCTCGGCGGGCTTCACCCACGGGCCTTCTTCGACGACGATCACGTCGAGACCGCATTCGCTCAGGACCCGCGCGGCAGTGGCGCCGGCGCACCCGCTGCCGATGATGACGACGTCGGCCGAGTCTTCGACCGCGCTGCGGCCCGACACATCGGCCGCGGTAAACACTCGCTCGCGTATCACGGCGCGTGCTCGCTCCGAGCCCAGACCGGCGGCTGTGACACCGCCGGCTCGACACCGACCGCGCGCTGCACGTCGGGCATCGCGCCGTAGCCCATCAGCGCCAGGGTCTTGATCAGAACCGGCAGCTCGCGCAGCAGGTAGATTTCGCTCGCGCCGAGCGTGGCAAGATGTCGCACCCGCTCCTCGGGCGACAAGCCGCCGAAGAAACGCGAGCTCCGGATCACCAGCGGCGGGCTGAGCGTGATCGCCCAGATCGCGGCGCGCAGGCCCAGCATCGGACGCAGCGGCGAGCGCACCAGTACGTCGTCGAAGAACTCCGCCATCGGCGCCGCACTGGCGCCGTCCGGCAGGCGTTCGTGCGCGTCCGATGGGAGAATCGCGTCGGCGATGGCGAGCAGCCACCGCATCTCGAGGGCAAGGAGCTTCATGAGCCGGCGTCGCGATGAGATCCGGCGAAGTGTGTCACCTGCACGATCGGTTCGCCACCCCACTATCACCGTCGCCAGGCCCGCGCGCCAAGGATTCGAAAACTCCCAATGACAAACCACCTCACCTCAATGACGCCGCAGGTATCGCTTCGGTTCCGGGCGCGGAGTGGTTCGCGCCGGCCGATTTCCGGTCGACCGGGGTCAAAGCCGCGCCACCGCCGGACGAGGCAGAGCGGCGGGATCAGAAGCCCCAGCGACGGCCATTCCCACGTGTCCGGCGATCGCCCTTGACTGGGCGGCGCACGGCAGGCACCAGTGCCCGCTGTTGGTCGGCCCGTGGCGGCAGCGCCATGCTGGCCGAGGGCCGCGCGGTGGCGCGGCAACACCCGTGCCGGCCGCCGCCGCGACGGCAAGCGGGAGACGAGGAGCAACGGCAATGAGCGAAGACGTCTACGTACGACTGCGGGAGTTCATGGATTCGCTGCCGGCGGGATACCCATCCACACCGACAGGGGTGGAGCTGAAGATCCTGCGCAAGCTGTACTCGCCCGAAGAGGCCGAGCTGACCATGCAGCTCACACGGCAACCCGAGGAGGCCGCGTCGGTCGCCGCGCGTCTGGGACGCAGCGAGGCCGAGCTTGCGCCGAGGCTCGAGGACCTGGCGCTGAAGGGTCTGATCTTCCGCACCCGCGACGGCGACAAGCGCCTGTATCGCGCCTTCCAGTTCGTGGTGGGCATCTACGAGTTCCAGATCGAGCGCATGGACCGCGAATTCTGCGAGCTGTTCGAAGAATACATGCCCTACATCGGCCTCGCGATGGCCTCGGTCAAGACCGCGCAGATGCGAGTCATCCCGCTCGAATCGGCTATCGCCGACATCCCTGCCGTGGCCGACTACGATCGCATACGAAATCTCGTCAAGGAGCAGGAGCTGATCGCGGTGGGCGATTGCATCTGCCGAAAGGAACAGGAACTGCTCGGGCACAAGTGCGACAAGCCGCGCGACCTGTGTTTCTCGTTCGGGGAGTTCGCGCGCTTCATGCTCGACAACGCCGCCGGGCGTCAAATCGGCCAGGAAGAGACGTTCCGGCTTCTCGACGTCGCCGAGAACGCCGGGCTCATCCTGCGTCCCACCAACTCGGCGAAGATCGACGCGGTGTGCTGCTGCTGCACATGCTGCTGCGGCGGGCTCAAGACCATCAAGCACCTCAATCACCCGGCGAACTACGTTCTTTCCAACTACCAGGCCGTAATCGATCCGGACTCGTGCACCAGTTGCAAGCTGTGCGCCGAGCGCTGCCAGATGGCCGCGATCGAGGAGGGCGCCGACACCTATGGAATCATCGACGGCCGCTGCATCGGCTGCGGTCTGTGCGTGGCGAGTTGCCCCACCAGCGCGATAGCGATGGTCGAGAAGGCGGGAGTCGAGGCCCCGCCGAGGGACTTCCACGAGACCATCGACCGCATTCGCGTCGAGCGTGGAGTCGCCTGAGCCGAGCGCGACCGCACTGCCGTAGCGCCGGACGTGAAGCCCGCCGCGTCCGGCGTAGCGCCGCCGAATCCGCCGCGTCGAATGAACAGATGACCTCCACCGACACAGTGCCGTTGCTGGAGCTGCGCGGCGACGCGTACGCCAGGGGCTTCGCGCACGGCCGCGCGCTTGCCGAGCGCATCGGCCGGATGATCGAAGTGTATGGCCGATACTTCGCCCGCTCCGAAGCGGCGGTGTTCGGCGTGGCGCGGCACTTCCAGCACGTCATCGCCGAGTTCAGCCGCGAGTACGCAGAGGAAATCGAAGCGGTGGCCGAGGGCGCCGGAGTCGATCCGCTATGGATCTTCGCGCTGAATGCGCGAAGCGAGTTTCTCTCTTCGATGCCGGCGGCGGAGTGCACAGCGCTGCACTTTGGCGGCACGCCGTTTCTCGGTCAGAACTGGGACTGGGAAAGATCGCTCGAAGACCTGATCGTGCTGGCCCGGGTCACCAGGCCCGACGGACACCGCTTTCTGATGATGACCGAGCCGGGGATCATCGGGAAGATCGGGCTGAATAGCGCGGGGATCGGCGTGTGCTTCAACTTCCTGCCGGTCGCCAAGCCGACCAACGGCGTGCCGGTGCACGTGCTGCTGCGCGCGGTGCTCGATTCGACATCGCTGGCCGCGGCACGCGGCGCGATCGAGCGCGCCGGCCACGGCCGCTCGGCCAACGTGCTGGTCGCCGACCGCGACGGACAGCGCTTCGACTTCGAGTTCGCCGGCGACGAGCGTTTCGAACTACCCGACAACGACGAGGTCCTGGCCCACACCAACCACTACCTGGGAAGAGACATCGTCGTGCTGCGCGAACTGTACGAGAATTCGTCGATACGGCTGGCGCGGGCGGCGCAGCTCGGCCGCGCGCACTCGCAGCGCTCGAGCGAAGCCATGCGATCGATGCTGTCGGACCGCGACGACCCGGCCAATTCGATCTGCCAGTCCTATCGGCCGCAGATGCTGCTCGGAGACATCGGCACCGTCTGTTCGATCGTCTTCGACCTGGCGGCGGGGGTGATGCACTTTCGCAGAGGCAACGCCCCACACGCGCCGTTCCAGATATACCGCATCGACGAGAACTGACCGCGGCGCCACGAGCGCCGCAAGCCAGCCGGGCGCAGAGGCGGACCTCTGCGCCCGGCGTGGGTTACGAGCGCGGCGGATCAGAGCGTGTATTGGATCGAGAAGTAGCCGAAGTCGGTGTCCTTGTCGGGACCCGATTCGTCGATGAAGTTGCCGGCGAACAGGTGGCTGTATCCGAGCAGTGCGGACAGGTGCCGCCCGAAAGCGCGCTTCAGCGTGAAGTCGAGTTCGGTGCCGATTTCGTCGGACGACCCGAGGTTGCCCGCGCGTACGACCGCGCCTCCGGCGTTGTACAAAGCGTCATTGTCGTCGGCGCGCAGGAAATAGTGGACGTCGAGCTTGAGGGTGGTCGCAGCAATGAACGCGCAACTGGCGCTCTCGCGCAGATCGATGACGTTCTGACGGCCGACGATGTCGATGTAGCCGAGGTAGGCGTGACCGAGCGGGAAGAGCTGATTGAACGTGCCTACGGTGCCGTTTCCGGCCGCGTCATCGCCGCTGGCGTAGTCGACACCGAACTCGAATCGCGGCTTCGCTGTTACCTCGCCGAACGTGGTGCCTGCCTGAGCCGTGACCATGAAGGCGCTGACATCGGCCGATCCGACGTCGCCGAACTGGTAGGCCGCCTCGACTTCGTAGTCGCTGGTACCGAGCGGAATCGGGCCTCCCACCCGAGCGCCAAGCGTATGGCGCTCTTCCTTGCCGGAGGTTCCGTTGAACGTGGCGCTGTCGCGCTCGAGACCCAGCCAGTAGAGGTCGAACCCGAGAGCGCCGGGAGCGGCCGGCGCGTGGGTTACGTAGATCCCGTAGAACTCGGTCGCGTCGTCGTTCGAATTGAAGTCGTACTTCTCGATCACCACCGGACGCGACCAGAATCCCCGCGCGTTCCATTGCCCCAGACCAACGATCGCGGCCGCGCCCTCGAAGGTACGCCTGGTATTGCTCCAGTCGAGTGGACTCACCAGGCGCTCCTTGCCGAGCAGCATTTCTTCGCGGCCGCCGCGCAGCGTGACCTTGGCGTCGCCGACATCGAACGCGACGTCGGCGAAGGCGTTCTCGAGGTCTATTTCGTCGACCTCCGAGGTGCGGCGCCCTCCGGCCAGATCACGATCGGTTGCCAGCGAGCTGCGCGCCTCGACGAACGCGCGAAGGTGGGATCCCAGGTGAAGGTCGCCGTGGGCGAGCAGGCGGCTGACCAGATAGACCGCGTCGTCGTCGCTTCCGGCCGGTGCTCCGAAAGCGTAGCCGTTCCAGGCCTCCACGCGCTCGCGCAACTGCCCGCCCAGGCTCAGCCACGCCCAATCGGTGCCCGCCAAAGGAATGTACTTGATCCGATCGAAGAAGTCGGCGGTCGCCGGCGTGGTGTTCTTCAGAACCGACCAGTTCTCGGCGAAACGCAGCCCCTGGAAGGCCGGCCGGTCCTCGGCGCTGGCTCGTCCGGCCAAAGCGATCAGCAGCGCTGCAGCCGCAAGCAGACCTACGGCGGCACCTGTCGCCGTTGGACTGACGGCTCGCTTGCTTCGGCGTGATCGCCGCGAGCGCGACCAGACGTCGGCATCGACCGGGTAGAAACGAGCGCACGACGCGCTTCGGGTTTGGTTCTTTGTCTCGTCCACGTTTTCCACCTCCGGCTCTCCTGGTCCGTTCGTGCGCCGCCGCGACCTCGCCTCAGACTACTCCACGGCCGTGCAGACACCGCAAGTCATCTCGTCGCCGTCATCGTCGCTTGCCATCGCATCCAGATATCCTTCCGGTGCGCGCCCGGCTCGTTCTACCAGAGCGATGGCGGCCTGCGCCAGGTGCGGGGCCGCATCGCCGACGGCGTCGAGCTTCAAAGCGAGCGCCTCGGCGAAGCAGCGAATGTGTGCGTCGCAAAAGCGCGCCAGTGCCTCGGCGCAAACCTCGGCGGCTTCGCCGTCGTTCTGCGAGCGCGCGAACGCTTCCTTGAATGCCAGGAAGCCGGCGAAGCTCGCCTCTACCGCGACATGATCGATGGTATCTTCCACCGCCGGCTGGAAACCGAACGCACGATGGAAGCCGCCGATGTCGGCGAGCACCGGCCCCGGATCTTCGCGGCCGCGGTAGGCCACTTCGCGCGGCGAGGCACAGCCGCCCGGTCCGAACACCGCAAGGTAGGTCCCTTCATCGGCAACGGTCGCCGCATCGGCAGCGTCGCGCAGCAGTCCGTCCGGTACTTCATCGCGCAGCTCACGCAGTTCCTCGAGCCAACCCGGCCGCGGCCTCTCGAACAGCAACCCGATCAGGCGCCACTCGCTTGCCGCGCGCATCGAGGCCGCCCAGTCGGCGCCGCTCACGCTCCACCTCCGAGCGCGAGCGGGATCCACACCGAGCGCATCTTGCGCGGGCCCACTTCGCCATGCGATCCGTCCCAGATCGCCAGTGCCACCTGCGAGCGCGGCTGGCCGCGCAGGCCATCGGGCAGCGGCCTGACGATCACCACCTGCCATCCCGACGCGTCGCGCACGCCCTTGCCTGCCGACCTGGTCTCGGCAGCGGGCGTGATGGTGCCGGAACCTTCGGCGCGAAGATCCTGCACCGACTTGCCGGCGGCGGGCCGCGATGCGCCACCGAGTGCGCGTGCCGGTGCGTAGCGCAGCGCCATGTCCTTCTGGTCCTTCGACCCTTCGGCCAGCGACGCGGCTTCGAACGGATAGTGATCGACCGACGCGTGCGGCTCGATCGCTGCCAGCGTGTCAGGGCGACCGTCGACGATCGCCTGCCACGCGGCCGACCAGTACGAGATCTCGACCGTGCCGCCGGCCTCGCCCATCTGCGGCGCCGGAACGTTGGCCGAAGCGGCGGCCGGAAGCTGAACGGCGCACGCGTCGACGAAGCGCGCGGCGCCGGGCAGATCGTCCTTGGTGTCGTCGGTCCATACCAGACGGAAGGCGACCGAGGTCCCGTCGGTCAGCGCTTGCACGTTGACAGTCGGAGTCGAGGGCTGAAGAAGCCGCGGCTCGACCATGTCCTGAGGCAGCAGCGCGGCCGTGTAGGCCGGTACCGACTTCCACGCCGCGTCGGCGGGTCCGGCGGGCAGCGTCGTGACGCGAGCGGCGTCGACTTCTACCGGCGGCGCGGCCGCCGGCTTGGCGCAGCCGGCGACGACGCCGGCCGCGAGCAACAAAGCGGTGAGGCTTCTCATGATTTCCTCCTCACGGAATGTTGACGCGCGCGATGCTGCGCGCCGAATCCCACGCTTGGCGGATGTGCACCGGTTCGCGCAGCGGTACGCGCACCACCTCGTCGCCCTTCTCGTCGAAGCCGAGCACGGAGTCGTTCTCGCGTTTCCAGCGATGGACGATGTACTGCGACGACCCGAACAGCGAGAGCAGTCCGGCAAGATCCGGATCGTCGGCGGCGCCGCGATAGGTCTCCAGCGCGTGATCCACGCCGGGGCCGAACATCTGGTGGAGAAACGGCCGCGGCACGTGGATCGGCGGGATGTAGTAGATGTTGGGTTCCAGCCCGAACTGCGGATACAGCGGCAGCGCCACCTTGCGAACGTGCACCAGATAGTCGATCGGGTTGTCCTCGCGCGCATCCTCGGGCCTGGAGACGAAGCCGGCATGGCGGATCTTGCCGATGCAGTTGACGAAACACTGGTTCGCCTCACCCATCTCGATCTTGGGGAAACACGCGATGCACTTCTCGGAGGTGCCGGTCAGCGGATTGAAGAAGGTCTTCTTGTACGGGCAGGCCTTGACGCATTCCTGGTAGCCGCGGCAGCGGCTCTGGTCGATCAGCACGATGCCGTCTTCGGGTCGCTTGTAGATGGAACCGCGCGGGCACGACGCCAGACACGCCGGATACGTGCAGTGATTGCAGATGCGCGCCAGGTAGAAGAACCAGCGGTTGTGCGGCAGGGTCAGGAAATCGCCGCGCTCGAGTTTGGCGCCGGTACAGTCGTCCTCACCGACGTTCGGGTAGGCGTAGTCCATTTCCTCGGGACGCCAGCCGTGAACGCGCTCGCCGCCCTCGGCCGCCTCGAAGATAGTGCGACCTTCATAGCGCGACCCCTTCCACTTCTGGCCGCCGAGCTTGCCGAGCAGCTTCACGTCCCAGCCCAGCGGATAGAAACCGTACGGCTTGGTCTCGACGTTGTTCCACAGCATGTACTCCTGGCCCTTGCCCGAGGTCCAGGTGGTCTTGCAGGCCAGCGTACAGGTCTGGCACGCAATGCACTTGTTGGTGTCGAAGACCGCGGCGAACTGCCGCTTCGGGCGGTTCTCCGGGTACCAGTACGACATCTCGCGATCGATCTGCCAGTTGCGTACGCGTGCCATCAGCTTTCCCCTTTGTCGTCGCCGTCGATGAAGTTGCCGGCGAGGAATTTCTGCATGTCGGAGTTCTCGTAGCGTGGCCTGAGCCCCTCAGCGGCCGGTCGCCACAAACCTACGCCCTCCATGCCGCCGGGCTCGGCCCTGGTGATCTTGACGATCGATTCGCGCGGCGCTCCGGTCGGGCAGTGCACGTCGGGCAGGAAGCCTTTGCCTATGGCCTGTCCGAAGATCTCCTTGCGTACCAGCGAATCGGTCATCCAGGTGGGTTTGAGCCACCCGCGCGTAGCCGACTGGTGGGAGCCGGAGCGGAACAGCGCCTGATAGTTGGTGCGCGGATTCTTGGCCAGACCGTCTTCGCGGGTCTTGCGCCCTTCGACCGAGCCCGGAGTCGACCCGTACATGTTGAACCACATCCGTGTCACTCCGCGCGGAGTTCCCGGATAATAGCGCGCGCGGCACAGCAGCCGCGCGAACTCGTAGTCCTTGGCGTTGTTCTGCCAGCCCCTGAAGGGACGGTCGCTGGGATCCGAGTCGATCCACACGTAGTCGCCGTCCTCGACGCCGAGACTCTTGGCGTCGTCCGGGTGCATGTCGACGTAACCTTCGCTGACGAACGGCATGCGTTTGTCGTGACGGTAGATGTCGCCGAAAGGCCCGAACAGCATCGCCACCATGTCGGTGTCGATCGGCAGCGTGTGCGACCCGTGCCGGTACTTGGGCGTGTGGAAGACGAACTTGTAACCGTCCTTGGCCAGCGGGTGCGCGGTCTTGGCGACCTCCGCCCAGGCCTTCACCACATTGCGGCCCTGGCGCACCTCGCACGACTGGTCGTTCGGATCCAAGCCGTAATGCTCGGGACCGTGATGCCGGAACGCCTCGTGCTTCGGCGCGACGATCACGTTCGGTTCGTAGAACGTCGAGTCGATCGGTTCGCGATGGACCGGCAGATTCTCGCCGGCTGCGACGAACTCGTCCTCCTCGCGATAGAATTCGAGACGCCCCGTCTTGGTGTACCAAGGACGCGAGTCTTCGATCTGCTCGTAGCCCACCGACTTCGGATACGTGCGGTTCATCATCAAAGCCGGCACGCCTTCCTTGGCCTTGGCCTCGAGATCACCGGCGGCGTAGCCCTTGGTCGCCGTCGAGGCGTTCAGCACCCGCTGCAGGTAGACATCGACCTTGCCCTCGTCGACGAACTTCCAGGCATCGGCGAAGCGCTTGTCGCCGGTCTCGGCGGCCATCTTCTTGCCCATCAGCGCGAGCACCTCGATGTCACCCATGGTGTCGAAGATGCGCGGCAGCGGAGTGCGCGGGAAGATGTTCAGGAACGAATTGGTGACCGAGGCCGTCATGTCCGGGTGCTTGAGCTCGGCCCACGAGTCGACCGCGAACACCACGTCGGCCCACTCGCACGAGGTGGTCCACCACCACTCGTTGACGCAGACCATCTCGATCTTCGGCAACACGTTGACCACGGTGTTGTAGTGCCACTTGACGTTGCCGAGAATCGAGTTGGCGTTGCAGAACCACATCGACTTGGTCGGGGTGGGGATGTGTCCCTTGCCGGTGATCAACGTCTCGCCCATGCGCAGAGGATGGTCTTCGTGGTTGTAGTAGTGGGCAGACTCGGCTTTCCAGTACTGCTTGACGCGCGCCGGCTTGGTGGGGTCGAGCTCGAGGTCGAAGACGTCCTCGTTGATGTACTGCGGGGTGCCGTTGAAATTGGCCACCCGGTAGTTGCCGGCGTAGGAACCGACGTTGCCGCCGATCTTGCCGACGTTGCCGGTCAGGGCGGCGAGCAGGAACGTCGTGCGGTCCTTGTTGTCGTTGTTGAAGAACTGGTTGGGACCCATTCCGACCGCGAACATCGTGGTGCCGGGCTGGGAAGCGATGTGGCGTGCCAGCTTCTCCACTCCCGCGGCCGGCGCCCAGGTGATCTCCTCGGTGGTCTTGGGATCGAAGTGAGCGGCGTACTCGCTGACCAGATCGAACACCGGGCGGCAGCGTACCTTCTTGCCGTCGGCCAGCGTCACCTCGATCGGCCCTTCGAGCAGCGGGTCGCCGACCGCCGAGAGTTTGCCGACCTGATCGCGCGTCAGCGGCATCGGCGCGCCCGAAGCGCGGTCCCACCACACGGTATCGCCCCACTCCTTGCGCATCTCGGGAGTGATCAGCATGTCGGTGTGTTTGCCCGGAGGCGCCGGTTTCTCGCCCACGTCCATCACGCGGGTCTGATTGCTCAGGGCAGCGGCCTCGCCACCGAAGACTTCGCTCGCGCGCAGGTACTTCAGGGTGTCCATGCGCACCAGCACCGGCAGATCGGTCCAGCGTCGCACGTAGTCTGCGTCGTAGAGCTTCTCGCGCAGGATGACGCTGGACAGTCCCAGCGCCAGCGCCGGCGTCGTGCCCGGCCGCACCACCAGCACCTCGTCGCCCTTGGTCGCGGTCGCACTGTACTCGCACGCGATGACCACGACCTTGGTGCCTTTCAGGCGCGCTTCGGTGAGCCAGTGCGCGTCGGGCATCTTGGTGGTGATCCAGTTCATCCCCCACACCACCAAGGTCTTGGCGTGCTCGACCGCGTTCAAGTCGAACTCGACAGTCTGCTGCCCGGTCACCATCGGATGCCCCGGAGGCAGATCGGTGTGCCACGAATAGTTGTCGAACCCGCGGCCGCCGACCGCCTTGTCGGCACCGACGCCACGGATCTTGGCATCGAGCAGCGCCATCGAGTTGGCAAGCCGGTACATTCCGAACACGCGCGTCATGCCGAGCAGCGGCATGCCGCCGCGGAACTTCATCACCTGCGTCCCCACGCCGTTGACCGTCGCGATCGTGGCCGGATCGTAGTGCTGCGCTTCCAGGCGCTTGGCGCCGGCCTCACCGGTATAGGTTTCCGCGATGTTGACCATGGCCTTCGCAACCAAAGTCGCGGCCTGATCGTGGGTCATGCGAACCCATTCGTCGCGCGCACGGTTGAAGTACTCGATCGGCGGCCGGCCGTCGGCGCCGCGCGGAAAGCCGGCCTCTACCCATTTCTTCCACCCCGCGCGCACCATGCAGTGACGCAGACGACGGTCACCGTAGAAACGCCGCGTGAGCGCGAGGCCCTTCTGGCACACGCGCGGATCCCAGCGGTGCGAGGCACCGGCGCCGTCCAGATCGACGGCCTCACCGTAACGCATGCTCGGGCCCACACGGGTAACCACCCCCGATCGCACGTACGCCGACAGCAGACAGTTGTGCGTGTCGTTGGGCGCACACAGAAAGTGGAACTTGGAGTCGTAGTGCCACAGATCCCTGTAGGCCTTCTCCCAATCGCGGCTCGGGTAGGCCGCGAGCGGATTCTCGATCGCTTCCAAGGCCCATCCCTTGGTCGCAGAGAGCACGAACGCGCCGAAGCCGGCCTTCGCCGCCATCTGGAGGAACTCTCTGCGGGTCTGTTTGTCGAATCTCATCGGTGTTTCTCCCAGGTGCGCACAAAGGCGACGATCGACTCGATGTCTGGCTCGGACAGGGCCTCACGCACCGTCGAGCCGCGCGTAAAACCGAGCATCGCCGTGCCGCGGCGACCGCGGCCGATGGTACGGACGAGATAGGTGTCGGTGGCACTGGCGAGCAACTGCGCGTTGGACAGCGCGGGGCCTTCCTTGCCCTCGCCGCTGGCGCCGTGACAGCTCGCGCAGGCGGCGGCGTAGAGCTCGCCACCTCGCCTGGCGTCCGCGACTACCCAGCGCGGCGGCTTGTCGTCGCCTTCGAAAGCGGTGTCGCCGCCGAGCGTGCGCAGATAACCGACGACGGTCTCGATCTCGTCGCCGTGCAGACCGCCGCTGGTTTCGCCCCAAGCCGGCATGCGCCGCCCTACGCGTCCGTGCGTGATGGTCGCGCGCAGGAAATCGTCGGAGGCCACTGCCAGGAAGTCGCGGTTTCCGATCGCCGGGAAGGCCGTCATGCCCGGATAGCGCATGCCCTCACCGCTCGGGCCGTGACACGCGGCGCAGAACGAGCCGTACAGCGTCGCGCCGTCGGCGGCGAACTCGCGCTTGCCGAAGCGATCGGCCAGCGCACGGTCGTCGGGCAGGAACTTCTCGGGCAGGTCGTTGTGACGCAGCGACAGCATGTAGAACACCAGACGGTCGATACTGCGTTCGTCGAGACCGAACTCGGGCATCGCCGAGCCCGGCATCACCACCGATGGCGCACGGAAGTGGGCGGCCAGCCAGTTGGCCACGGTGCGCTTGCCCGGTACGTGCGAAAATGCGCGACGGCCCGGATCGATCAGCCCTTCCTTGGTGAGGTCGGGGCCGTCATCACCGCCGACTCCGCTCAGCTTGTGACACCCGCGGCAACCAAGCGAGTGGAACAACGCCTTGGACTCGATCAGCTCCGGCGCGCCGAAACGCGAGGAGAGAAAGACCTCGATCTGCGCGCGATCCTCGGCGCCGATGTCGCTGAACGAGGCTTTCCATGCGGCGGGCGACGCGGTGGGTGTTGCGGGTGCGCTCGAAGCGGCTGCTACGGCCGCACCCGTCGTCGGCGCCGCCAGCGCTGCATCACGCGCGGCCTCGTGCTTGTCGTACCACGACGGGTCGATTCCCTTGGCGCCCACCCGCGAGAGGTCTGGGCCTTCCATGCCCCCTGCCCCTCCGGGACGCAGCGTGCCGCCGCGGCCTTCGAGCTTGTGGCAGGCCAGACAGTCGTAGCGTTCCAGCAGATCGCGCCCACGAGCGACGCCGTCGAGGTTCGGCACCGCCAGGTGCGTATGACACCTGCCGCAGCCGGCGTACGAGTAGCGCGCCGGAATCATCGGCTCGGGCCAGAACTCGATGTCGCCGTGCGCGGCATCCTTCTCGGTGGCGCGTCCCTGCCCACCGTGACAGGTGGTGCAGCCTAAGTCGGCGGGGTCGTGAACGACGTCGCGATGCTTGGCGAAGAGCCGATCGGTCTTGATGCCCTGCTCGCCCGGCGCCATTCCGACGTGGCACGACACGCAGCGGTCGGTGACATCGAGTGCCGGCGCGACGATCTGACGGAGCTGGACGTTGAACTCGGCGGCCGCGTCGGGCGGAAGTTCACGCGCGTAGCGGCGCTGGATGACGCGCCACTCTTCGAGAACGTTTTCCCGGTAGGCAGAAAATCCGAGCAGCGCCAGGGTGGCCAGGCTCGACAGCAGCAGCAGCAGCTTGTTGGCGCGCACGTTCATGTCAGTGCTCCGGCCACAGCGCGGGCGACCAGTAGAACTCCCAGTTGGGTCCACGGAAGTGAGTGCCGATGATGGTCAGCACCAGGAAGCCGCACAGGAAGCACGTAAACAGACCGACGGCGCCGGCCCGCGTCGAGTTGTAACGCCGGATCATCGCTATCGAGTAGCCGGCGTAGAGCAC
>JACRCR010000149.1 GCA_016218925.1 Deltaproteobacteria bacterium
GCTCGCTGTGCGGCGTTGCCTGCGCCGCGCCCGTGCCGTGGCTGCCCAACTCGCCCTGCTCGCTGGTCTCGCGTCGCGTGCGCTGGCGGCCGACCTCGACGTGTCGCTCGCGACCCACTACAGCACCGGCGACTACGACGGCACCGACAGCGTCGACATCCTCTACGTGCCCCTTATCGCCAAGCTGGAGATCGACGCCTGGATGCTCAAGCTCGTGTTACCGTTCCTGCGCATCAGCGGAGGGACCACAACCGTGGAGGGACCCGGCGGGCCGATCGTCACGCCGGCGGGAACCGAGGAAGGATTCGGCGACATCATCGCGGAGAGCACCTACACCTTCGATCCCTTCGCGCGCTATGCGCCATTCATCGAGGTCGGCGGGCGCGTCAAGTTCCCAACAGCCGAGGACGGTCTTGGCACCGGCGAGTTCGACTTCACTCCGGAGATCGAACTATCTCGCACGTTCGGACGCTGGACACCTTACCTCGGCGGCGGCTTTCGCGTGCTCGGCGATTCGACCTACACGATCGTCCGCGATCATCACGTGATCAGGCGGCAGTTGAACTACCGCGACGGGTTCGTCGCCAACGCAGGCCTTACCTGGCGCGTGGCGAACGAATTGCTGGAGCCGGGGATGTTCGTCTATTGGAAGCAGGCGGCCAGCAGCGGAGCAGACGACGCTGTCGAGGCGCTACCGGTGCTGCGCATCCGCTTCGCTCAGGCGTGGACGCTCGACAGCTACGTGAGCGTGGGTTTCACCGATTCGGTGCCGGACGTCGGCACCGGAGTGCAACTGCACTACGTGATCTCGAACTGATCCGAGCGCGAAGAGGATGCATCGCCCGCGCCGGGCCCGCCGTAGGCGGTCGGGCGGGCGCGCCGCCCGGGGTTGTCGTTCTTGGTCAGTCGTTCTGGGCCGGAGGTAGCACCTCGTCGACGGCGATCGGCGGACCGGTGAGTACTGCACTGGACAGCACCTGACCGCGTAGCGCAGTTCCGCTGCGACGGTAGACCCCGCCGCGGGGCTCGGCGAACCACTCGACCACGCCGTCGCGCAGATTGACGATCCAGTACTCCGGAATCGACGCGGCCGCGTAGACGGCGGCTTTGGTGAGACGGTCCTGGGCGACCGAGCTTTGGGCGACTTCGATGACTAGCAACGCCGATGTCGGGTGATGAGTGAAATAGGCAGTGGGAAGTCCCGGGACCACCGCCAGGTCGGGCTCGGGCACCGTGCTCGTTGCAACTTGCAGCGAGAGTTGGACTCGCACGTGCATGTCGGCGCCGAGGCGTGTTTGCAGCAGGTCGTCGAGGACCGCGATCGTTCCGGCGTGAGGCGGCGTCTGCGGCGGCATCGCAACTATCAGGCCGTCGAGCAGTTCGACACGTTCGTCGGGGCAGAGCAGACCTCGTTCGACGAGGCCGAAATACTGCGCTGCCGTGTAGCGTCCAGGTTCCGCGTCGCCGCTGTGCACGTGGAGACCATAGCAGCGCCGCGCGGGAGCGTTCAACCGTCTGCGATGCCACCTCGGTCATCTTCTTCTCGCGAGCGTGACGCGACTGCGGCGTAGTTCGCGGGGCGTGGCTTCGAAATCGGGCAGCGCGGGCCCCGCGGCTGCCATTCACACCGATGCAGCGGCGCTTCGAGCGCCGCCTCAGGCGTAGTGGCCGGGATCGGGCCGCGGGCCCAGCAGGTCTTCGAGGAAGAAGGCGGCGAGGTCGTGACGTCCGGTGAGGCCGGACTTGCGATAGATGGCGCGCGCCTGCTGGCGCACGGTGGCTTCGCTGGTACCGCGCACGTCGGCGACCTCCTTGTGACTGAGGCCCTTGAGCAGCAGCAGCGCCACCGATTGTTCGGCCGACGATAACTCCCAACGTTCGAGTTGAGTGTCGATGGCGGCGCTCAGACCGGAGATCAGCCCGGCGGCTTCGGCGCGCCAGCGCTCGGCTTCGGCGCGCGAGGCGTTGAGGTCCGCTTCCAGTTCGTGCGTGCGCCTGCCGAGGCGCCGGGCGCTGGCGGTCATGGCGCGAAGCCGTGTCATCGTCCACAATGCGCCGGCCAGCCCCGTCGCGACGACGAGGCCTTCCGCGACCGCGTGCTGCGCATCGAGGCCGTGACGCAGATCGATCGCGAGATCGGCGCCGGTGAGAAGCGTAACCAGGGCGAAGAGGCCCGAGAGCCCGATCGTCAGCCGTCGTTCGCGTCCTTCATCCGTCGTAGTCACGCGCGCCAACTCCGCGAAAACTCGTTCGTATCACATCAGGCGGATAGACCGAACGGGGTCGCGCAGCGCATTGTTCGGCGAAATGCGGCGCCGTTTGCGTGCAGCCGGATGCGACCAGAGACGCCAACGACGGCGATTCGCGACGCATCCGGTGGCGCACCGGCGCAAGGGCCGCGAGACCGGCCGCGTACTGGATCGCGGCAACAAGGAGACTCTGTTGATGGACGTTCTGCCCCTTCATCCCAAACTGGTTCACCTGCCGATTGCGTTGGCGGTCCTGATGCCACTGATCAGCGTCGCTTTGCTAGCGGCGTGGCGCAGGCAATGGCTGCCGCGCCGCGTGTGGATCGTCGCTGTCGCGCTTCAGGCGGTACTCGTCATCTCCGGCATTGCCGCGATACGCAGCGGCGGCGCCGAGGAAGAGCGAGTCGAAAAAGTAGTCGCCGAAGCGGTGATCGAGGCGCACGAGGAAGCGGCCGAGGCCTTCGTGTGGGCGGCTGCGGTTGTGCTGGTCCTGGCGCTTGGCGGCGCGCTGATGCCCGATGAGCGAACCGCTCGCTCGCTCGCCGCGGCCGCTACGGCCGGCACGCTGGTCGTGCTGTTCCTCGGCTATCGCACCGGCGA
>JACRCR010000152.1 GCA_016218925.1 Deltaproteobacteria bacterium
GATCAGGCGCTGCGGATGGTCCAGGGCGTAGCGCAGCGTCAGCGCACCGCCGAGCGATTGGCCGCACACCAGCCACCTCTGCGCCCCGAGGGTCTCGCGGATCTTTTCGAACTCTCGAACGTACGCAGCCGGGTCGTAGCGTGCCGCGTCGGATGGGGACGGCGATCGGCCGTGCCCCCACAGTTCCACGATCACGGGCCGTGCGACGCTCTGCAGCGCGGGCAAGTTCGGGCTCCACTGCGCGCGGCTCGACAGCACGCCGTGGACGAGAAGCACGAAGGGCCCGCGGCCTTCGCAGACTTCCCAGTGACAAGAGACTTCGCTCATCGCTGCCTTGAATCCTGGCGCGTCCCGATTCTCGAACGCGGCGGGAGTTTCACCGTTCAGTGCGACAACAGCTCGTCCGCGTAAACGCGGTGCCACGCGGGCCAGGCCCGTCTGTTCGTAGGCGTGCAGCGCAGTCAGGCGACCAGCGCAGATCGCCCTCACGACTCCCGCGCCCATCCGTTCTGATGCAAGCGCGACAGCAGGCCGCCAAACCTGGTCGTAGTGATGTAGTTCTCCCCGTCCTCGATGGTCATCGCGCGCGCATCGCGCAGCAGCTTTTCCATCGGGTAGTCGTGCGCGAGCCCGTTGCCTCCCAGCAACTGCAACGCCTCGTTCGCCACCGTCAGGGCTTCCTCGGTGCAGGTGACCTTGGCTTGGGCCGTGTAGTACGGATGTCTGTGTGGCGACAGCTTGGCGTATTCGGTGGCGCGACGCGCAACGGCGCGGATCATTTCGACCTTGCGCCCCATCACGCCCAGCCGATACAAGACGAGCTGGTGCTCGTGGAGGCTCACGCCGCCCTGCTTTCGTTCGTGCACATAGGCGAGTGCGTACTCGAACGCCGCGCGCGCCACGCCTGCCGCTGCGTGACACATCCCGAGCCCCGCGTTCGACCAGTTGAAAGCGTGGTTGGCCAGGTACTCGTCACGCAACGCGAGCGCGAAGCGTTTGGGCACGCGAACGTTGTCGAAGTAGATCTCGCCCTGCGGCAGCGCTCGTTGTCCGAGTTTCTCGAGCGATTTGCCGCGACTCACCCCCGGCACGTCCAGCGGGCACAGCAGAGCCACGCCGAAAGGGCGTCCGTTGTCCTCGTAGTAGCCGTCGCCGTAGTCGGCGGCGACGTACAGCATGCCGACCTGCGCAATGCTGCCGTTGGACACCCATGCGGAAGATTGACCGTTGAGGACGATCTCGTCGGCGGTGACGCGCGCCGTCAGGTTGCCCTTGTTGCCGTGAGGCGACAGCGGGTGGTATTCGTTCGAATACAGAATCCCGCAGTCCGAGCCGCGATCGGGCTGGGTGATCACCCAGCACCCGATCTTGCCGGTACACATCTCGATCAGTTCTTGCCTGCCCACCTCTCGCGCCACGGTCAGCGGCAAAGCAGCGGCGCCAACCGATATCGCCAGGCCCACATCGGCCCAGCCAAACTCCTCGCCGAGAAGCGCTTCGATGCGGGCCGCTGCCATTGGCCCTTGCTCGGCGAACGTAGTCGGATCGAATCCCATTTGCGCGACCGTCTGGTGGAACTCCCAGAACGGCGAGCCCGGCGCGATCACTTCGGCAGCACTCATGCGGTCGAGCTTCTGCCCGAGCGGACGCACCACGTCCTTGGCGAAGCGGTGCAGGGAATCGTGTACCGCCGCTTCGACTTCGCTCAAAGGAGGCTCGAAGCCGGTGAGCCCGACAGTGGGCAGATCCACGTCATGGATTGCAGTCATGGCAACCTTCAGGGGGTGCAGATGAATGTCCGTCCTTCCACAGCGGACTCTCTAACGCTGATAGATCTGTAGCCCGTCGAGCGCAAAGCGGTCCCATCGGTGTGGCACATACGCGAGTACCTCGACACGATGCACGTCAAAGAAGTATTCTGCGAGTAACGATCCGCCGGAAAAACCGGGGGATCGTCAGCCGCGGCTCAGAATCGTCACGCACATCGCCGCCGCATCCGGCCCCAGCATGCCGCCGCCGTTGTGTGCGAGCGCGACGCGGGCACCCTCGACCTGACGCTGTCCGCAACGCCCGAGCAACTGTTCCCTGAGTTCGACGATCTGCGCTGCGCCGGTCGCGCCGAGCGGATGGCCCTTGCGCAACAGGCCCCCAGAGGTGTTGACCGGCAGCCGTCCGCCCAGCCTCGTCGCTCCGCTTTCCACGAAGCGGCCGCTTTCCGCAGGCGTGCACAGTCCCAGCCATCCGTAGACCATCAGTTCGGAGGGAGCGCAGGCGTCGTGGCACTCGATCACATCGAGGTCTTGCGGACCGACGCCGGCGTCTGCGTAGGCCTCGCGGGCGCACAGCGCGCTGACGGTCTCTTCGTCCGCACCGTGATCCCAGCCCGAACGCAGAACGTTGGTCACCACACGGACGGGATCCTGCAGCCCGAGCTGACGCGCTTTGGATTCGCTGACGATGACGACGGCCGCCGCGCCGTCGCCGATCGGCGAGCACATCGCGCGCGTCAGCGGCGCGGCGATCATCGGGGTCGCTAGCACTTCTTCGACGCTGAGCGCCTCGCGAAACTGCGCGCGCGGATTGAGACTTCCGTGAAACGAGGTCTTGGAGGCTACCGCGGCGAACTGCTGCACCGTCGTGCCGTAGCGCGCCATGTGATCGCGCGCGAGCCCCGCGTACAGCTCCATGAACAGCGCGGTGCTCGGCGCCCCTCCCGAGCCCTGCGCGGCAGCGGCTAGCGACGCCTCCACATCGACCGCGCCGGCGAACGCGCCGGCGATTCTGGCGCGGTCGGGGTGGTAGAGCTTCTCCACACCGAGTGCCAGCACGACGTCGTAGCAGCCGGCCGAGACCATCGCGCAGGCCTGCTGCAGCGCGGTGGAGCCTCCGCCACAGGCGTTCTCGACGTTGACCACCGGAATCTTGCCGATGCCGATGGAACGCAGAATGACCTGGCCGCGGATCGACTCCTGCCCGGTGACCACGCCGGCTGCCGCGTTTCCGACGAAGGCGGCTTCGAGATCGCCGCCGGCGATTCCCGCGTCCTGCAACGCAGCGGTGACGGCCGCCGCTCCGAGCGCTTTGAGGCCGGTGTCGGCGTGCTTGCCGAACGACGTCATTCCCGTGCCGGCAATCACGGCTTTCATGCGCATCGCAGTTCCTCCTTACCAGCTGCTAGTAGATCAGCACGCCGTTGTGGGACAGGAAAGACACGACGTGGCTGCGACGGCGCCGTGCCTCGACGCCGCGGCCGCCGGCTTCCTCGAACTCCTTGAGCTTCGGCATCAGTTCGTCGCGACGCTGCTTGCTCGCGAAGCGCTCGCCGGTGGCCCGCTTGCGCAGGAAGCAGAACGCCACCAGCGCATCGGGGTCTTTGGCGATGAAGTCGCAGAACGCCGCCAGCGTCTGGAGTTTGGCCGGATCCTCGGCGAAAGGATCGCCGCCCCATTGCTGGTGCAGGCCGCCGGCCCAGGTGGCTACGCTCTGGTAGCTTTCGATCGGCCGCTCCAGCACGGCGCTACTCCGGCAGTCCGAGCCGACGTGCCAGTTCGCGCAGTTCCTGCTGCCTGTTGGGAAGAGGGGCCGGAGCCTGGATCATCTTTCGCTGCCGGAGTTCCTCGACAACCGCCTCGTCACGCCGAAACGGCTTGCTCGCGTGACCCTCGAAATAGAGTTCTTCGAAAGGCGGCCTGGGGCGCTGACCGCCGGCCTCGCGCGATTCGGCCGGATAGCCGAGGTTGAGCAGATAGTGCGGGACCCAATCGTCGGGAATGCCGAACGCCTCTTTGGCGACTTCGGTGTTGAACGCCGTCCAGCACGCGCCGAGCCCTTCTTCGTAGGCCATCAGAACCCCCTGAGTCGCGCAGCCACCGTTGTCGAACGCCATCGCGACCGGATAGTGGGGACTCTGAGTCAGCGGCTCAAGCAGCTGCGGCCAGACGAATTCGTCGACGAAGCGATGCGTCCATCCGTGGCTGGGAGCCAGCGCTCCGATGTCGATGAGCTGCTTGGGACGCGCGCCGTGGTCCTTGGCGATGACCGACAGGTCGCCGTAGCAGTAGATGTGCACGGGAGCCAGTTCCATGATGACGCCGGCCACCGGCAGCTTGAGCTTCTCGAACGTCTCGGGTGACAACTGGTCGCGATAGACCACGACCGCGCGCAACCATTGCGCGTTCATCGCGCACGACCCCAGGCGCATCGCCTCCAGGATCTTCTGGACCTTCTCGCGCTCGACCGGCCGATCAGGGTCGAAGAACCGGATGGACCGCCGGATGCCGATAACCTCTGTAAACTCCATCGCTCGCCTCCTGTCGATTCGTTCTATGGCTTCGTCAGCTCGATGAACCGCGTCTTGTGGTCACTGCGCTCGTATTCATACGGCTTGGCCCACAAGATCTTCGGTGAGAACTTTAGACGCTCCTTCATTGCCTTCATCAGTTCGGCTTCCAGCTCGGGCAGCGCCGACTCGAGCGTATCCTGCCCGCGCTCGATGCGCAGCCGCAGCGGCGGTACCACGCGCGGAGGCGGCTCGTCGAGCAGAATGCGGAACTCGCCGGTAACCCGCGGAATGAAACTCGCGATCACGGCGTCGATCGCCGCGGGATAGACGATCACGCCCTTTACCTTGAGCATGTCGTCGACCCGCCCGATGATCCGGTAGCGAAATCCGCTCGTGCCGCACGGGCACGGCGACATCTGGACGCGGTGGATGTCTCCCAAGGTGAGCCGCGTCCAGCCGAGACCTCCGCCGATCAACGTCGTGAAGACCGCCTCGCCTTCGGCACCATCCTCCAGTGGAATCGGTTCGTGGGTGGCGGGGTCCATCAGCTCGTAGATAGCCATGTCGTCGGCAACCCAGTGCATGCCTTGATACTCCGGGTGGTGGCACGACACGCCGAGGCCGGCACCGGCGTCGTAGAGCTTGGCTTGGTAGGCCGACTCGATCCGGCGGCGCACTTCGGGAATGCCGGCGCCCGGCTCGCCGCC
>JACRCR010000153.1 GCA_016218925.1 Deltaproteobacteria bacterium
CGACGTTGCCGTTGCCATCGGTGACCAGCCGCGGGGTCCCTTGATGGTCGGGGTGCAGGAACAGGCGCTGCGATGGTGCCGCCGCGGCGCGCGAGCGTGAGCCGCTCACGCGATCGACTGCGACCAGGCGGTCGCCGAAGTGGAACATCCGGTCGATGTTGCCGCCCTGGATCGCCACCAGGTCGCCAAGTTCGTAGCGCAGCGTGTCCGACGCGGCGTCATAGCGATAGATCCGGTGGCCCGAGTCGTCGTAGCCGTAGGCCGTCACAGTTTCGCCCGCCACACTGACCGCGGTCAGGCGCAGCATGTCGTCGTGCTCGTAGCGCGTGTCGCCGCCGCGGGTACGGCTGCCGTTTGCGTCGAACTCGGTGGTGTACGTTGCCGACGTCGCGCCCTCGCGCGTGACGATCGACAGACGGGAGGGACTGCTCGGATCGGTGTACGCGAACTGCGAGTTCCCCTTGCGCAGCAGGTTACCGAGCGGATCGAACTCGAAATTCTCGCTGGTGCCGTCACCGTATGTCGCCTGGCTCAGCCGTCCGACCGCGTCGTAGGCGTAAGTTCGTCCGTCGTAGAACCGCTCGGCGGCAGAATGCGCCAGGTCCGCCACTTCTAGCAGGTTGCCGTTGGCGTCGTAGTCCCGATACCACAGCGCTTCGGGGTCGTCGCTGGCAGGCTCGCATGCGCTGCCCGGCGCGTCGGTGCGCGTGGTGCGAAGGCATTGCAGACGGCCGTTCGTTGAACGCGCGTTGCTCCACGGATCGTAGCTGAGCCGATCGGACAGGCCGTTACCGTAGTCGATGCGGATCAGGCGCCCGTATGTGTCGTAGGCGGCGCCGGCGACGTAGGTCGCGCGTGACGACGACAGCGAGACCGCGTCGCCGTATTCGTTGAAGCCGGTCTCGACGATTTCCGCAGCGTCGGGGTCTTCGGTCGGATACTCGATCGCGACACGCCGGTTGAGCTCGTCGTAGCGGTAACGCGCGGTCCAGCGCTGCGCTGTCTCGCCGCGCACCACTACCATCCAGGTCTCTTCGCCGAGGCGGCCGCGCACGTCGTAGGTGAAGGTGCGAACGACGCGCGCCCGGCGGGTGCGCGTGCCGATCCTGCGCACCTTGCCGATTCCAGGCCCGGCGTTCCAGTAACGGTACGCCAGCGTCGTCGCCGGTCCGCGGTGACGCAGAAGCCGTCCGCCTTGATCATAGGTTGAGGCGATCCTCACGCCGTCGGGCCGCGTGGTTACCGTGAGCCGTCCGGCCAAGTCGCGCTCGAAGTGCCAGGTTCCGGCATCGCCGTTCCACACCGAGCTTCGGTTGCCCAGCCCGTCGTATTCGATGCGTGTCAGCGCGTCGCCGGCGGCCTGGCCGAGGGCGTGCACCTGCGTGGCGACGACTCTCCCGAGCCCGTCGTAGAACCATGACTCGCGTTTCTGGACGGTTCCCGCTGGGCAGTCGTACGGCGACGGCGCCACCGGCGCGGCCGAGCAGACGTCGCGCTGCACGCGCCTCCCCAGCCCGTCGAACAACTCGATGGTGACCGCGCCGCCCAAGTCGCGTGAGCGACTGTCCGATGGCCCGCGTGAGCGGCTAGCGGTTGGCGCGCGCGAGCGAAGTTCGGATGGCCCGCGTGCGCGGTCGTCATTCTGCCGGCCCGCCACGCTGCTTTGCTGCTCGATCTCTGAGATGTTTGCGTCGTAGCTGACCGCGATTCCCGGTGCGGAGCGATCGATGCGCGTGCGCGTTGAGTCAGGATAGATCGTCTGGGTCGGGCGACCCTGCTCGTCGTAGAGCAATTCGACCCAGGCCTCCGCGTCGTCGAACGTCACGTCCAGCGCGGCGACGTCCAGGCCTGGGGCGCGCAGCGGCAGTGCCCTGCGCGCGACGGTGCCGTCGGCGTTGTAGCGTCGCAGCCCCGAAACTTCGGCGATCGTGCCTTCATCGGTGGCCCGCAGCGTCTTGGTCGCGACTTCGCGACCGAGCCCGTCGAAGAATGTCGCCGTCGGGGCCGCGCCGGCGCGGCGAGTGACGATGCGCGGCGGCCCTTCCCCGAGCGCGCCGGGAGCGTACTCGCTAACGCCCAGCGGCGACTCGCGGCTGGTGCCGGGCCCCCAGGTCCTCAGCAAGCGGCCGAGTCCGTCGAACTCGGAATAGAGCCGGTTGCCGGCGGGATCGACGGTCCTGGTGACACTGCCGCTGCGCGGATCGACTTCGGAAGTGGTCAGCAGTCTGGCCGCGTCGCGCGCCGTCATCGGGAATACCGCCAGATCCTCATAGACGGTAGTGCTCGTCTCGCCGGCAGGTGACGCGGCAGAGACGATGTTTCCATAGGGATCGTGGACGAACGTGCGCGCCGACCACGACGTGCAGCTCTGCGCGTTCCACGCCGCACAGGTCATCGACTTGGATAGAGCCCCGAAGGCGGGTCCCCGCCAGTCGTATTCGAATCGTCGCTCCAGCAGCGGGGCGACGCGTCCGTCCTCGGTGACGCGCAGACTGCGCGGCTTGTTGACGGTGTAGTGCTCGGGCAACCCGCCGGCGCCGGAGGTGGTCTTCACCTCGAACTCGCTCTCGATCGTCGTCGTTGCCGCCAGCGGCGTGAAGGTGCGCTGATAGACGGTGTTGCCGTAGTCGTCGTAGCGATACTCGGTGGTGGTGCGCAGCGCTTCGACCGCGCCGGCGGCGCCGAACGGGACTTCGCTCTGCGAAGCGAGCAGCACCGGGCTGTGGTCGGACCAGACATACTCTTGCTGCGACAGCGGAACTCGCCAGGGGCTGCAAGGGTCGTTCGGGTCCATCGGATCGACAGCTTGGCAACTCGGGCGACCCAGCACCGACATGCGCCTGAGGCGGCTCTTGCGCATGGTGTCTTGATGGAACTCGCGCACCCGCGTGATCCCGAGGTCGTCCACCTGCTGGACCACGGCGAAGCCGCGCATTTCGCGATCGACCGGGTCGTAGCGACCGCCTCGATACGAGATCCACGCGTTGCGCGGCGGCGCGTCGTAGACGCCGTCGCGGATTTCGCGTCGCACTACCGTCCAGTACGGGAACGGGATGTGCGTGTCGGGCGCGATGGCGGCGGCCTGGTAGCCGAGCAGCGTCTGCCCGCCGATTCCGTTCATCATCGACAGCAACAGGTTGGGCCGCGCAGGGGACGTGTGAACGTCGCCAGTGGGGGTAGCCGGGTGCAGGAAGACGCGCCAGGTGGTAGGCGGATCGGCCGGAGCGGCGCGTTCGACCAGATCGACCAGTCCATCACCGTTGAAGTCGAAGAGGTCGTAGTCGAACAGCCAGCCGCTCGTGCACTCGACGACCGAGAACGGGCAGCTATTGTAACTCGTGCGGACCGCGTTGGCCGGAGCGGTCCACGGCGTCGGCGCCGCAAACGAAGAACCGGTATTGATGTAGACGAGCAGGTTGTAGCAGCAAAAACCCGCGGCGATCCCGGTTTCGTCCGAGGCCGAGCTGGGGCAGTGGCTGCGCGACGCGCAGGTGTCGACGATGTGGGTGCGCCAGTAGTCGCTGATGCGATTGCGGCGCACGATGTCGGGACGTCCGTCGCCGTTGATGTCGAGAAGGTCGCTGACGACCGAGCCGTCGTCGGCCTGCAAGTTCAGAAAGTTTGGGAGCTTCAGCGTGTCGCTCTCGATCGGCCACAGCGCCGGCGCGGAAGCGAATCCGCGCCCATCGCCGAGATGGACCTGCCATGAGGAATAGAAGTCCCATCGCGCCGGCGTGTCGCTGGATCCCGGCTCGGCAACAACGAGATCGGGCAGCGCGTCGGCATTGAGATCGAAGATGCCGTACGCCATGCGTCCGTCTCTCCAGCGCGCCAGGTACGGTAGCGGCGAGACGAACTGCGACGGCGCATCGGCGAAGCCCTTTCCGTTGTTCCAGAAGACCTTCCACTTGCCGCTCTCGATCCCGTCGGCGAAGGCCGAGCTGTCGACGTAATCGAGATAGCCGTCTCCGTTCAGGTCGACGAGGTCGGCGACGACGCGCGTGCCGGACTTGCGGGTGTCGCGCAGCCGAAGTCCTGGCGCCTTCCAGGTCACCGCTTGCGCGGCGAAACCATCGGCGCTTCCGCGCCAGATGCACCAGCGACCCTCGGCCGCCGCGCAGGCCAGCGGGCGGCTGTCGACGAGGTCGGCGAATCCGTCGCCGTCCAGGTCGAACACGTTGCTCTCGAGGTCGTCGTCGCCGTCAATGCGGCGTATCGATTGCGGTGCCTGCGGATACTTCGGCGCGGCCGGCCATCGCCAAGAACGCTGCGCCGAAAAGCCTTTGCCTGTGCCCAGCCGCACGACCGCCGGTGCGCGGTGTACGTCGACATAGTCGGGGATCGCGTCGCCGTTGAGGTCGAGGGTATCTATGGTTGTGGTCTTGCCGCCCAGTCGAAACGGGCCGATGCCCGGCAAGACCAGTGACTTGCCGGTGTCGTGCGACGAACTACCGGTAGGCCACCCGCTCGGCAGCGCCGGGGCGTACGAGAAGACCGTGCTCGGCAGCCGCACGTCGCCGCTGGTCTCGGCGGCCAGCGCGGTGAGGGTCGCGCCCACCAGTCGCGCATCGCCGGAGGCCGGATCGACTTCGTGGCTGAAGTCGTAGCGCCGCGCCGCCACTCCTCGCGTGAAGGTTTCGATCGATGCAAGGCGCGCGTCGAGAAGTTCGCGAAAGCCCGCGCGCATCGAGACCGCGGGGCCGGATGGATACGCGATGGCTTGCCAAGTGAAGCGCACCTCGGCGAAGGACGGCATCGACTGCGCGCTGTTGCCGCCGTACTCGATGCGCGCCGGCAGCGCGGTGGCGAGGCCGCTGGCAGGGTCCTCGCGATAGAAGAAGTCGATGGTGTTACCGGCCGGATCCTCGATCCGCTCGATCAGCCACGCAAAGGTCTGGTCGAGGCCGTCGCCGCGGCCAAGCCGCGTGGTTGGGCGCGAGCCGAAGGTGAACGTCACCCCGCTCTTGTCGATGACGCGCCACAGGTTTCCCGTGGCGCTGAAGGCGATGCGCGGGAACGTCGATTCGATCTTCGGACGGTAGTTGCCGGGGGAGCCGGCTACCGCTTCGAGATCGATCGAGGCCCCCGGCATTGCCAGAACGAAGACGTCGGAGGCGTCGTAGCGAGGCACGCCGTTCCTGAGCGAGCGATGGATTCTGGCCAGCGGCAGCGTCCAGCCGTATCCGTAGGCGCTTGGGCCGGCGCTGCTCGAGTACGAAAGCGCCAGCACCGGCGCAACGCCGAGCCGTCCGGGCGGAACCTGGATCGGGATCGAGGTCTGCGCGGCACCGGTGAACAGATCGGCCTCCGGCGCCGACGCCAGCCCTGCGTAGGGACCGCCCGCGTCTCCGGTCTGAGAGCCGGTGGCCGCTCCGGGAAGCGCCTGCGCCGCTGCGCCGGCGACACACAGCACGAACGACAACAGCGCGGCGCCGATGGCCGCGCAGACCTTCGTTGCTCTCGCGTGTGTGCGCACGCCGCGCGGCCTCACGGCTTCACCTGATCAGGAGGAGGGCAGGGCAGCCACCACCATGGCGGCTCGTCGCGGGCGGTCGACGTTGCGGTTGGTGAGGTTGTGGCCGCCGTGCGTCGATCGGATGACAGGCGCCCCAGGCGAGTGCCGACGTCGGGCATCCATCCGCGCGCGTCTCTCACGGCAGGTTGTCGCAGCGGGGATGGTTGCTGCGCGTGGGCAGCCTCTACGAGCAACTGACCGGCAAGGATTGCCGCGAGCGTCGTCGCGACGAATGGAAGGGAACGGTTGCGGCTGCTGTGCATGCGCGGCCTCCTCGGCCGCCAAGCCCCGGGGCTCGCAGCCGAAGAGACCGTCGCGCAAGAG
>JACRCR010000154.1 GCA_016218925.1 Deltaproteobacteria bacterium
GGGCCGCAGGACGATCCATGTCTCATCACCAGGCCGGTCAAAGTCACCGGCAACAGAGCGCTCGACTTCGGTGTTCGCTCCGTCCTCGTCAGCCGCGCGGGTCGCTTCGACTTCGGCGCCGACGGCGGTGCGATCCGATGCGGCAGCCTGCTCGCTTACTCGTCGAGGCGTCGTCTCATCAAAGCCTTCGGTGCCACCGACGAGGGTCCGCAGAGCGGCGACATAGAGATTCTTGCCCGCCGTTCCTGCTCGCTTGCGGCGCGCCCTTGCAGCGTCGAGTACGATTGCCACCTCGGCCCCTGCGATGCACGGCGTTGCTCGCTTCGCAGTTCGTGGGTCTGCGCGCAGGACGCCGACTGTACGCTCGGCGTGTGTCAGCCTACTCGCCGCTGCTCGGCAAATGACCGCGTGCGTTGCCTCTCCGACTCGGACTGCAATCTTGGCGTTTGCGGTGCTCAGCTCGTCTGTCGCGCGTCCGGTGCGCAGCCCGTCGCGTGCGGCGAGGACAGCGACTGCGAGTTCGGCTCGTGTAGCGTGGGAGAAGCGCGGATCGATCTGGGCGGCGGGATCAACGGCAGATCGACCATCCCCGGCCTGATTTCCATCGAAGCCGTGGGCGACATCACGCTGCGGCGTACGATCGACGTGTCGGGAACGGCTGTCGGGGGAGACGGCGGTTCGGTTTCGGTCAATTCGTCGGCAGGCAACGTCTCCGTACTGGGGAAGATCGACTGCACCGGTTCCTATGGAGGCGAGCTCGGGATCAGGGCGGCTGGCAATATCGCCACCGGCGGACCGCTGCGTTGCAACGGCGGAGACGGCTCCGCCGGTTACATCGAAATCCGTGCGGGCGGCGATATCTCGATCGGGAACGATGTCACCGCCAACGGGATCACCTACGCAGGCGCGGGAGGCGAAATCCTCGTACACGCGGAAGGCAATCTGGCGGTCGAACGTGGCAGTTTCGAGGACCCCGTCCGCATCGGTGCCGATGGGGCCGATGGTCCTCCCGACTCCGAGAACGGCGGTGATGGCGGCATCGTCGACCTGTCGGCGCACGGCAACGGCCTGGTGGGACGCCATGCACGTATAACGGCCAACGCCGGAACCACCTACGGTACCGCGGGTGAAATCTACATCGACGTTGGTGGTAGCCTCGCTTTTGCAGGAAGCATCGACGCGAGCGGCGCCGGGCCCGAAGGTGGCTGGGGCGCCGTCTCGCTGAACGCCGGCGATGCCATCAGCGTCGAAGATAGCGCCTCGATCCGCCTTCATAGCGGCGACCTGTCGGACGCGGGCGAGCTGTACGTCGGGTCGTGGCACGGCGACCTGACGCTCAGAGGCGGGATCATTGTAGAGGGCGGGTCGGGGCGGGGCCCATTTCACCCGGCGCTCGGTGTGGAAGCTTGCCGCATCCGTACCGAAGCGGGCTCGAGTCTGTTCAGCAGCGCTCGGGGCGCAACCACGCGGCTGATCGCCCATGAGAGCATGACCCTTGGCGCCGGCGCCGGCATTCGCAGCAAGTACGGCACCAATGTTCTTCGCTATCGTGACGCCGCCAAGCCTCCCGTGGTCCTGTCTTCGGTCAGCCCGGCTCCGACTATCGAGGTCGATTCGGGGATGGCCGGTTGCCCGGTCTGCGGCAACGGAGAAGTCGACGAGGGCGAGCAGTGCGACGACGGCGATACCATCGCCGATGACCAGTGCAGCGCCGACTGTCTGCTGGCAGCCTTCGCGTCGACTCCGAACTGACGACTTCCCTGCGTCGGCTGACCCGTCACGGGGCTGAGGCCTGTGCGGAGTACGGGTCGCCTGCGCGGAGTACGGATCGCCCGCGCGGAGTACGGATCGCCTGCGCGGCTCTTGCGGAGAACTCCGAGAGAGATGCGTTGGTTTGAGTCGTCCGCGCGTATCGCAAAGCATCGGCCGATGCCGGCCAAGCGCCCTGTCAGACCGAAGGCGGATGCGCGTCGCAGTCACGCCGTGCGCACCGGCAAGCTGCGTGCTGCCGATCCGTTCGAACTGATCCGCTGGCTGGCCCGCTCGCAGCCGGATCCGCGCAAGGCGCTGGCCGAACTCGTGCAGAACTCGCTCGATGCGGCGGCACGCAGCATCCGTATCAGCCGCCTGCGCAAAGCCGGGATCGCCGAACTGCGCATCCTGGACGACGGCGAAGGGGTGATTCCCGAACTGGGACGCGAGGAGGCCCTTCATCATCTGGCGACCCACGTCGGCCACTCGCGCAAGGCCGATCTGACGCCCGCGCAGCGTCGCGAACTGATGATGCAGGGCAAGTACGGGATCGGCCTGCTCGGTTTCTGGGCGATCGGCAACGTGTTGGAGATTCGTTCGAAGGTTGCCGGGCAGGATCCGATGCTGCTGCGGCTTCACGAGGACTCGCCGGAGTTCGAGATCGAGCATCTGCGCGGACGTCTGCCGCTGGAGGGCGAGTGCTGGACCGAGGTAGTCGTGCGCCGGCTTCACCCTCAGGCTTTCAGCAGCCTGGGTGCGCGACGCATGGCGGAGTTTCTCGGCAGCGAGCTTCGCGGACAGCTTCTCGCGCACGCCGCGCAGGTGCTGGTGTATGACGGCATCGCGCGCGGTCGCGCGACAAAGGTGATCGAGGTGCAGCCTCGCCGTTTTCACGGCGAGCGAATCGACCTGCCTGCGAGCGTTGCGGTTCCCGGGTACGGTGCGCTTCAGATCGAACTCTACCTGCTACCGGTCGGGGACGAGGCGGGCAAAGTGGCGGTGGCCCAGGCGGGAACCGTCGTCTACGACGACATCGCCGATCTCACGCTCGCCGATTTCGCGCGCGCGCCGTGGAGCGAGCCGCGGCTCGGCGGATTGCTGGAATTCGCCGACTTCCAGGTGCCTCCGGGAAATCGCAGAGCGGTGGTGCCGGATGCGGCCGCCGCCGCGTTCGTGGCGGCCGTGCGCGGGATCGAAGTGCTGGTTGCCGAGTGCATCGCGGCGGCCGAGGCCGCGGTCGGGGCTGAACTGGAAGCGAACCTGTTCAAGCAACTCGAGCGCGCGTTTCGCGAGGTGCCGCGGCGCGCACCCGAGTATGACTTCTTCGAGGTGCTCGATCGTCGCCGCGCCGGATTTGCGCCGGGAATCACGAGCGAGACCGACGCAGCCAATGGCGAGGCTTCCGAGGCGATTCCAGCAGACAGGGCAGCGGGAGAAGTTCCGCCCGGA
>JACRCR010000015.1 GCA_016218925.1 Deltaproteobacteria bacterium
GCTTCCAGCTCGGGCAGCGCCGACTCGAGCGTATCCTGCCCCCGCTCGATGCGCAGCCGCAGCGGCGGTACCACGCGCGGAGGCGGCTCGTCGAGCAGAATGCGGAACTCGCCGGTAACCCGCGGAATGAAGCTCGCGATCACGGCGTCGATCGCCGCGGGATAGACGATCACGCCCTTTACCTTGAGCAGGTCGTCGACCCGCCCGATGATCCGGTAGCGAAATCCCGTGGTCCCGCACGGGCACGGCGACATCTGGACTCGATGGATGTCGCCCAGGGTCAGCCGTGTCCAGCCAAGGCCGCCGCCGATCAGCGTGGTGAAGACCGCCTCGCCTTCAGCGCCGTCGGCGAGCGGAATCGGTTCGTGGGTGGCGGGGTCCATCAGCTCGTAGATCGCCATGTCGTCGGCCACCCAGTGCATGCCCTGATACTCCGGGTGGTGGCACGACACGCCGAGGCCGGCACCGGCGTCGTAGAGCTTGGCTTGGTAGGCCGACTCGATCCGGCGGCGCACTTCGGGAATGCCGGCGCCCGGCTCGCCGCCGCAGAACAGGATCTTGATACCGAGCGACGCGATCGGCGCGCCGAGAATCTCCGGGGCGCGCTCGATCATGTGCTCGGCCAGCGAGGGCGTGCACGACAGCACGTTACCGCGAAAGAACCGCGCGGTCTTCAGGATGCGCGCCACGCCGCCCTCGGCGCCGACCGGAATCTGCATCGTGCCGTCGTCATGGCTCGACTGCAGCGGCGGGACGCCGGCCGCGAACATCGACAGCGCGAACGCATGCACCAGGCGGTCGCCGGGCCGTACGCCGGCCCGCCACCGCGCCCGCTGCAAGAACTCGCCCCAGAAATCGTCGAGGTCCACGCGCGTGAACGGATACGGCTGCGGATCGCCGGTGGTGCCGGAGGTGGCGGCCATGCAGACGAGGTCGCTGAGCGGCACCGGCAGGGTTTCGTCGAGGAAACGATAGATGTCGTTGTCGCACTCCTGCACGAGCGCCCGGTAGTCCGCCTTGGTAAACGGAGGCATCGCGCGCGACCAGTCGGCCAGACTGCGAATGTCTTCGGGCCGCTGCACGCCGCTCTGCTGGAGCCGGCGGCCGAAGTACGGTGCGTGCGTGAAAAGCTCTCCGACCCGGCCGCGCAGCCTCTCCAATTGCAGCGCGGCGATGCGCTCGCTGCCGAGCGCGGACTCGATCTCCATGTTCCAGTACGGACGGCTTTCCATGCTCTCTTCCCCCGTCTAGTCGCGCTTGGTCGTTTGCACGTTCACGACCGCCGGCGCGGTCATCCCGAGATCCCGCCGTCGTCCAGAACCAATGCGTGACCGTTTACGAAACTGGACTCGTCCGAAACCAGGAACAGCGCATTGCTGGCAACCTCGTCGGCGGTGATCATGCGCCCTTGGCGCGCATGCAGCAGTTCGCTGATCGGGACGCCATAGGTGTACTCGTAGCTCTCGACGAAGCGGTCACCGAGCTCGGTATCGACCAGCATCGGGCACAGCGCGTTGAAGCGCAGACCGCGTCCCCGGTACTCCTGGGCAAGAGCCCTGGTAAACGCGATCACCGCGCCCTTGGTCGCACAGTAGGCACTGAGCAGGCCCTGGCCGATGAGTCCCGCCGCCGAGGCCATGTTGAGGATCGTCCCGCCCCCACTAGCCTCGATGGCAGGCGCCGCGTACTTGCATCCGAAGAAGACCCCTTTGACGTTCACCGCCATGATCCGGTCCCATTCCGCCTCGGTGAGCTCGACCATCGGTTTGACCAACTCGATCCCGGCATTGTTGACGGCGATATGAAGCCCTCCGAGCATCTGCACGGCGGCGCCGACGAGGTGCTGGACGTCGCTCTCACGGCTGACGTCGGCATGGATGAAGTGGGCGACTCCCCCGGCGCTGCCAATCGACTCCACCACCGCCTCACCCGCGGCTGCTTGAATGTCGCTGACCACCACGCGCGCACCTTCAAAGGCGAAACGCTGCGCGACCGCCTTTCCGATCCCGGCGCCGGCGCCCGTCACCAGCGCATTTCTTCCTTGCAACCTCATCGTTTCGTGCTCCCTGTCCGACGCCTGCGCGTCAGACCGCCTTGATTTCGACTCTGGTGTCGCGATCGGTATGCCCGGGCTGCATCGCTATGACCATCGGTCGCAGGTGGAACTGCTCGCCCGACAGTTCGATCGCGTTGAGTGGCGTAGGGATGAGATTCTGATAGCCGCGCCGCCCGCGGAACTGGTAGTTCTCCCAGGCGTGATAGATCATCGTCATGCCGGAGCGCATCGACGGTGACACCTTGGCCATCACTTCGAATTCGCCGAGGTCGTTGAACACGCGCACGCGCGCGCCATCGGCGATGCCACGCGCCTGTGCGTCATCCGAATTGATGTAGATCACCGGCTCGCCGCGCTGCTGCCGCATCATCATCGCATGATCACGCCACGCGGCGTGGATGCTCCAGCGCGTGTGCCCGCCGCTCATGATCAACGGATAGTTGCCGCCAGCGGTGGGCGGGTCCTTGTGTACCGGCAGTTCCTCGCGCATCTCTAGGTAGAGTTCGTGGTCCTGGTAGAACTGAATGCGCCGCGACTCCGTCGGGTATGGCTGCTTCTGAAACACGTGGGCGGTGAAATGGGTGATGGTGTCGTCGGGGCGGATCTCGGTGGCGGTACCGACGCTCGGCACCGAGGTCCCGAGCGAAGTGAACCGCGCCCATCCACGCTCCTTGATATCGTCCCAGGTGACTCCCTGCAGGTTGGAGGAAAGCGCAACCGTCGCCGCGGCCACCTTCTCCTCGTCGGCCGGACCGAACTGCCCCTGCCGCGTGTAGTTGTCGTAGACATCGTCGAGCCGTCGCGGATTGCCGTAGCGGTCGGTGAATCCGCGCAGATCGCGTTCCTTGGCGCGCCGCTGGACGGCTTTGGCCAGCAGCCCGAGGATCTCCCAGTCCGACTTGGACTCGTGGTACGGGTCCGCGACCTTGCCGCCGCCGTGCAGGAACGGCGTGTTCACGGTCACGTACTTGTGCTCCGCGCGCTCGTACCAGGCAGTGACCGGCAACACGTAATCGGCATGAAGCGCCGTCGAGGTCACGTGCGAGTCGAGCGTGACGATGGTGCTGAGCTTGGGCCACAGGTTCTTCAGCGCCAGGTGGTAGGAGCGCAGACGCCGCAGGCAGTTGCTGCCGATCGAGATCATCACGCGCGGATCGTTGCCGGGGCGCGGCCACACGTACTGCCAGCCCTTCTTCAGCGACTCGTCGAGCATCTCCCTCACCGGGCGCTTCAGGTACGGGTCCCACTGCTGGAGGTTCTCGCTCGCTTCGAGGATCCCGGCGTGGACGTACCAGAACAGCGCGCCGGAGGCGCCCATGCCGACTCCGCCGGTCGGGCGGGTGCGGCGGTCGGTTTCGTAGATGATCATCTCGGGCGTGTAGCCCTGCTCGGCCAGAGCCTTGGTGTCGGGCAGCAGCTTGGCCAGGAACTCGTTGCGCTGCTGCTCGGGTAGCGCGCTGAAGACGAATTTCTCGACTCCGTCCTGGATCAGGAACGATTCGCCGGCCAGTCCGCTGCCCTTCTTCCCGAAGTGGCCCATCAGCGCGAAGATCAGTGCCTGCGCCCGCACGGTGAGATTGCCGTGGTAGTACTTGCCGTACATCGTAGTGGTCACAGACGCTGCGGCTTTGGCGCGCGCGAAGCGGTGAGCCAGCTCGCGGATCAGGTCCGGGTTGGTACCGCACAGTTTCGAGGCCTTCTCCGGCGTGTACTGCGCCAGGTGCTCGCGCAGGAGAGCAAACACCGGGCGCACGCTGACTCTGGCGCCGTCGCGCAGCGTCACTTCGAACTTGCCTTCGAGCGACGGCTCGAGCCCGGCCGGGTCGAGACTGCGGCGCGGCGCCGGCACGATGCCACGCCTGGCGTCGTGCAGGTAGAAGTCCTCGGCGTTTGCGCCCTCTTGCAGATCCGACCCGCGCAGATATCGGCGAGTATCGTCGCGCACCAGCATCGGCAGGTCGGTCTGTTCGAGCACGAAGGGACGATCGATGAGGTTCTCTTCGATCAGCACGTAGGCGATCGCCAGGGCGAGCGCTGCGTCGCAACCGGGCCTTACCGGTACCCACATGTCGGCGTGGATGGTGGAGGGGCTGTAGTCGGGCGCTATGCACACGAGCTGCGCGCCTTTGTACCTCGCTTCCGTGAGGAAGTGCGTCTGCGGGATCTGGGTGTAAAGCGGATTGCCGCCCCAGATCAGGATCAGATCGGAGAAGAAGAAATCGTCGCTGGAACGATCGAAACACAGCTTGCCGAAAGTTTCGACGTAGCCGCGGCAGCCGTCGCCGATCTCGGTGTTCATGTCGAGGCTGGTCGAGTCGAGCAGCAGCGCTAGGCTTCCGTGCGCCGCCGTCAGGACGCCGAACGTGTACAGCGGGCCGAGATCGTAGATGACGCGGTCACTGCCCTCGTTGGTGATCGTGTCGAGCATCGAGTCGGCGATCGCATCCAGAGCCTGATCCCAGGTGACCCGCTCCCACTGCCCCGCGCCGCGCTCTCCGACACGCCTGAGCGGATACTTGAGCCGCGTCGGGTCGTACATGCGCTGGCTGAAACACGCGCCCTTGTTGCAGCCGCGCGGATTGAAGTCGGGAACATCGGGGCGTGTCTGCGGGTAGTCCGCCGCCTGCTCCTCGCGCCAGGCAAGGCCGTCCTTGACGTAGACGTCCCACGAGCAATGCAGTTGCGGCCAGCAGTTGACGAAGTGGGTGCTGCGTCCGACGCGGTCCCACGTCCACTGCCGGCGATACACGTCTTCCCAGGCGCGATAGTCCGGCACCGCGGGCGCGGCCAGCCCGGCGGCGCCCGCTTCGCGCGCCGCCCAGGTCAGCCGGTCGAACGACAGGACCAGAAGCCCCGCGCTTGTTGCTTTGAGGAATTGCCGCCGCGTGAACTTCGTCATCTTCGCTCCACCCGGTGCAGTACCAATTGCAACCAAATAGTACCGCGGGTACTTTGAGTACCATGCGCCGATCGGTTGAGTCAACGAAAGAATCCCCGCCCAAGGCGACCCCCCTGCCCCGGGCGGCCACCCCGCGCGGCGAGCATCTGCTCGACGGCCTCGAAGACATCGTGCTGCGCGAGGGGTTCCGGCGTGTCACGATCGGCGAGCTGGCAAGCCGACTGCACTGCTCGCGGCACACGCTCTACCAACTCGCCGAGAGCAAGGAACAACTCATCCTGCTCGTCCTGGCCAGGGTGCTCGGCCGGATCCGCCGCATGGGGCTGGCGGCCGCCGGCGCTCGCAGCGACATCCGCGAGCGGATCGTCGCGCTGGTCGAGCCCGGCGTCAGCGAACTCAGACGCGCAACCAGCCTGTTCTTCGCCGACGTGGCCGCTTTCCCTGCTGCCAAGCGACTGCTGGAGCAGCATCAGAACGCGCGCCGCGAGGATACGCAGCGGCTGCTGGACGAGGCGATACGCTCGCGCACGTTCCGCGACATCAACAGCCGCCTGGCCGCCGAGGTGATCGTCGCCGCCGTCCAGCGCGTGATGGATTCGAGCTTCCTGGTCGAAGTGGGCCTGTCGGCAGCCGATGCCATCCGCGGCGCGGAGGATCTGCTGCTGCACGGCCTGCTGCATCTCGGCGAACGGTCCAAGACGGCTGCGCGACCGGCCCGTGCCGCTCGAGCGACAGCGTCGCCTCCTGGGGTTTCGTCGCGCACTGGACCCCGCCGCCGATAGGCGCCCTGCCGCGCAGTCCGTCGAGCACGTCAGGAACCGCGCCCGCGACCGGCGTGTCGTCGCTATGGCGCGTCGGCCAGAACCAGTTCGGCGCCTTTCTCGCCGATCATGATCGACGGCGCGTTGGTGTTGCCGGAAATGATCCTGGGCATCACCGAGGCGTCGATCACCCGCAGCCCGTCGATGCCTCGCACTCGAAGCCGAGGATCGAGTACCGCATCGTCGTCGGACCCCATCCGGCAGGTGCCCACCGGATGGTAGACGGTGGATCCGGCCCTGCGCAGATACGCTTCTATGTCCTGCGGTGAGGTCGCGGCCAAACCCGGTTCGAGTTCCTCGGTGACCAGCGGCGCGATCGACGACTGGCGCATGATCTCGCGGAGCTTGGCGATTCCGTTCGTCAGCGTCTCGACGTCGCGATGATCGCTCAGATAGTTGGGCCTCACGCTCGCGCGCGTGTTCGGATCGGCTGAGGTGATCCTTACCTCGCCCCTGCTGAACGGCTGAACGTTGATGGCAGAGACCGTGATCCCGGGCGAGGCGTCGACCGCAACCTCTCCGCTCGGCGCGATGTGGAACGAGAACGGTCGCATCGCCAGTTGAATGTCGGGCTTGGGCTGGTCGGCGCCAGACTTGATGAAGCCGAGGATCTGCGCCGAGGTAGTGTTGAGGGCGCCGGTTCCGAACAGCGCCCAGCGCAACAACTCGATCCCCATCACCGGGATGTTGTTGAACTTGCGGTTCATGCTGCCGGTCGGCTTGGCGATCCCGTACTTGAGGTGGCCGAAGAGGTGATCCTGCAGGTTCCTGCCTACCTGCGGGAGGTCCATCACTACGTCGATGCCGAGCGAGCGCAGATGCGCAGCTTCTCCGACCCCGGAATGTTGCAGGATCTGCGGGCTGCCGACGGCGCCGGCCGACAAGATGACCTCGCGCCGGGCGCGTACCGTGGCACCGGCAAGCTCGATACCCACCGCGCGCCGGTCCTCGAACAGCACGCGCCGCACCAGCGCCCCGGTCATCACGGTCAGGTTCGAACGAGAGCGCGCGGCCGCCAGAAACGTGTTCGACGTCGACTGCCGGCGACCCCTGTGGATCGTCCCCTGGATGTATCCGATTCCCTCCTGGTCGCCGCTGTTGGTGTCGTGGTTGAACCGAATGCCGGCCTGCTGAGCCGCCTGCATGAAGCTCTCCGAGGTGGGATGGATCTGCCGTATCCAACTGAGCCTGAGTTCGCCGCTGCGGCCGTGGTAGGCGTCGCTGCCGCCTTCGATGGATTCGATGCGCTTGTAACAGGGCAGCACGTCTTCCCACGCCCAACCCGGACATCCGCCTGCGGCCCAGCCGTCGTAGTCGTCCTTCTGCCCGCGGACGTAGATCATCCCGTTGAGCGAACTGCTGCCGCCGAGCATCTTACCTTGAGTCAGGACCAGCGATCGGCTGGCAAGGCTCTCGGTCGCGACCGTGCGGTACAGCCAGGCGAGAGCCGGGTCGCCGAGCAGTCTGGGCATCCCGAGCGGGATTGGTATCCAGAAATTACTGTCCGCGCCGCCGGCCTCGATCAGCAGCACTGCGTGCTTGCCCGACGCGGTGAGGCGGTTTGCCAGCACACAGCCGGCCGATCCCGCCCCGACGACGATGTAGTCGAACGATTGGGTGCTCATGGCTCCCTCCTGTCTTGCCCCCGAGAAGCCTCGCCCTGGCGCTGCGGGCGAGCAAGTCCCGATCCGGTATCTGCACCTTGCGCAGACATGGGCCTCAGTCGCCCAGGATCACCGATGCATCTACCGCAATCGCACGACCCGCGCTCACGATCAGCGGATTGACGTCGATCTCACGAATGCGCGGACAGGCCGAAGCCAGCGCGCCCAGGCGCACGAGCACCCCGGCGAGTTGCTGGCGGTCGACCGCGGGAGCGCCGCGGAAACCGTCGAGAAGCCGCTGCGACTCGAGGCGCGCGATCAACGCCAGCGCGTCGTCATCGCCTAGCGGCGCCAGCGCGAAGCTGGTGTCGCGCAAGATCTCGGCCATCACTCCGCCCAGTCCGAACATCACGCAAGGGCCGAACTGTGGGTCGCGCACCAGGCCGGCGATCAACTCGAGTTCGCCGGCCAACTGTCGTTGCACCAGCACGCGTCCTGCGCCGTTCATCTTGCGGTCGAGCCGCGTAAACTCTCCGGCGGCCTGCTCGGGCGTGGCGATACCGAGGCGTACCAGACCCATCTCGGTCTTGTGCACCTGTCCGGGAACCAGCCCCTTCATGACCACCGGCCAGCCCAGTTCGGCGGCGCGGGCCGCGGCCTGCTCGGCCGAAGCGACCACGGACTCTTCAACCACCGCGATGCCGCAGGCGGCGAGGATTCGCTTGGAGAGATGTTCGTCCAAAGCGCCGTTCGCGCTCGCTACCACGCCGGCAAGCTCGCCGGGCAGCATCGTCTCGCTCGAGCCCGAGCAGGCAACGGCGCCGTCTCGTCGCGCGCCGTCTCGCGCGACGCGGTGGGCAGTCGCTCCACTGCGCGGCCGACGTTTCAGCACAGCCGCCATGCATTCGACGGCGCGCCGCAGCTCTCTGTAGATCGGCACGCCGTGAGCGCGGGCGACGGCCCTGACGCGATCGACTACCTCGACGGTACCGATGATCCAGCAGAACAGCGGCTTGCCGGCCGCGCGCGCGGCGCCGGCGAGCGCACCGATGTCCTCGCCGATGAATCCCAGCGCGAAGAAGTGACACAGTATCGCATCCACCTCGGGATCGTCGCATAACGCGTCGAAGGCTTTGCGGTAGGCGTCGGGTCCGTGCAGTTCGAGCGCGGGCCAGACGTCCACCGGATTCGCCGCCGGCATCCACGGCGGGAACACTTCAGCCAGGGCCACGCGCGTGGCCGGCGAAAACCGCGCCAGACAAAGCCCGAAGCGATCGATGAAATCGGCGCACACGATGCCGGCACCGCCGCTCGGCGTCAGCACGGCGACGCGGCCACCGCCTCCAGCGACATTCGGGTAGCTCGCCAGTGCCTCGCACACGTCCATCATCTGGTGGAAGTCCTCGGCCTCCACTACGCCGGCTTGCGCCAGAGCCGCGCCGACCAGCGCGCCGTTGCCGGCCAGGCTCGCCGTATGGCTCATGGCCGCGCGCGCGCCGCTCGCGCTCTTGCCGCCTTTGAGCACGACGATTGGCTTGTCGGTCGACCGGCACAGGTCCACGAAACGGCGCCCTTGGCGGATCGACTCCAGATACATGCCGATCGCGCCGGTGTGCGGGTCGTCGATCAGATACTCGAGCAGGTCACACTCGTCTACGTCGACCTTGTTGCCGATCGAGCAGGCCTTGGCGATTCCGACCGACGCGTGACTCATCAGGTCGATCAGGAAGCCGGCGGCGAGGAAACCGCTCTGCGTCACCAACGACACTTTGCCGGTGATGAAGCCTTCGGCCCAGATCTTCTCCATGACGAAGGAGAACGCGTGCTTTCTCGCCGCGTCTACCAGCCCCATGCAGTTGGGGCCCCACAGGCGGATGCCGGTCTCGCGGTGTATGGCGACCAGCTCGGCCTGCAAGGCCTTGCCTTCCTCTCCGGTCTCGGCGAATCCGCCCGACTCGATGATCGCCGCTCCGATGCCGCGCTGCACGCACTCGCGAACCACCGCGGGAACCCGCGCCGCAGGCACGAAGACGATCGCGAGATCGACCGGATCGGGAACCTCCAGCACCGACCGGTAGCACCGGAGCCCTTCGATCTCGGTGTTGCCCGGATTTACCGGATAGATGCCGCCCTTGAACCCGGCCATCAGGTTCTTCAGGATCCTGTAGCCACCGCGCCCTGCCTTGGCGCTCGCACCGATGAGAGCAATTCCGCGAGGATTGAAAAACGCTTCCACTGGTCCCACTCCGCCTGGATCGAACGCGCAAAGCGGCATGCGGACACGCCAGCGGTATCGTTCCCGTCGTCAATGCGCCGAGCCTTCCCGCTACCGTGCGACCAGCCTCGTCGCCGCCAATTCTGCCGGCGCGCCAGGTGGCTGGCGACGCGCCGGCGCGTCACCAGCCGCTCGCCGAGGTCAGAAGCACGCTTCGTCGAAGTCGAGCGCGGTGCGTTCTCCGTTCTTCAGGATCTGCGCGGTGGCGTGAAGCTGCGGCAGCTCGTTGCCGAGGTAGAACCGTGCCGCACCGAGCTTGCCCTGGTAGAAGTTCTTCTCGCCGGTGCCGGCTTCGAGCGCCTTCTGCGCCAGCGTCGCTTGCCACAGCAGCAGCCACGAGATGATCAGCCGCGAGAACATCCGCAGGTACGGCGTCGCCGCACTCATGTACAGCTCGATGTCGCCGCCCATGGCGATTCCCGCCAGATGCCCGGTGACGTCCCCGACCGCTTCCAGCGCCGCGGCGACCTTGCCGGCCATGTCTTTGAGGGGCTCGATCTGGGCCGCTTCGGCAACGGTCTTGGAGATCTCGTCGAGCACGGCCTTGAACGCCACGCCGTTCTTCATCACGACCTTGCGGCCGAGCAGGTCCATCGCCTGGATGCCGTTGGTGCCCTCGTAGATCGGGAACACCTTGCAGTCGCGAAGCATCTGCGCGAGTGGAAATTCTTCGCTGAACCCGTAGCCGCCGTAGCACTGGATGGCCAGCACGATCGACTCGTAGGACGCCTCGGAGCCGTACGCTTTACAGACCGGCGTCAGCACGTCCAGGATGTCGGTGGCCGCCAGTCGCTCGGTCTCGTCGGGGCTGCAGCGTTCCTTGTCGCCGAGATACGCCGCGTAGGCGAGCAGCGCGAACATGCCTTCGGTAGTGGCCTTCTGCGCCAGCAGCATACGGCGTACGTCGGAGTGCTTGATGATCGGCACCTGCGGCGAGGTCGGATCCTTCTCGCTGATCTTGCGGCTCTGCAGACGCTCGCGCGTGTATTGCAGCGCGTGCTGATACGCGTTGGCAGCCAGGCTGGTGGCCTGCAGACCGGTGCCGATGCGCGCATGGTTCATCAGTTGGAACATGTAAGTGAGGCCGCGGTTGGGCTCTCCGAGCAGCCAGCCGCGACACTTGCCACTGTCGCCGAAGTTCAAGGTCGCGGTAGCGTTGCCGCGGATCCCGAGCTTGTGCTCGATGCCGGCGGTCACCACATCGTTGAACTCGCCGACCGACCCGTCGTCGTCGACACGATACTTGGGCACGATGAACAGGCTGATCCCCTTCACTCCCGGAGGCGATCCGGGAATCCTGGCGAGCACCGGATGGACGATATTGTCGGTGAGGTCCTGGTCCCCGCTCGAGATGAAGCACTTGGTTCCGGTCAGCAGGTAATGGTCGCCGTCGCTGGCCTTGACGGCAGTGGTCTTGACGTCGCTCAGAGAGCTGCCGGCCTGCGGCTCGGTCAGGCACATCGTGCCTCCCCACTCGCCACCGTAGAGTTTCTCCAGGTAAGTCTTCTTCAGCGCGTCGCTGCCGAACGAGAGGATCAGACCCGCCGCGCCGCCGGCACCGGCGACGTACATGTTCGCCGACGTGTTCGCGGCGTTGAACATCAGCGACGTCGCAGCAGCCACGCAAGCGGGAAGCTGCTGTCCGCCGACCTCGACGGGCGCCGTCTCGCCGCCCCAGCCGCCTTCCTTGTAGGCTTGCCAGATCCGGTGCATGCACTCGGGAACGCTGGTCTTGCCGGTCTTGGCGTCGAAGCTGGCTCCGATGCGGTCCATCTCCGCGTAAGACGGCCAGCAGACCTCACGGGCCAGCTTGTAGGCCGCGTCCAGAACGATATCGAAGGTGTCCCTGGAATAGTCCGCGAAGTAGTCGTACTTGGTCAGCGTCTCGACATCGAGCATCTCGTACAGGACAAATCTGATGTCCCGCAGGTTCACCAGCGTGTCGCTCATCGTGGTTCCCTTTCGCGCTCCGGGGCCTGTGGCTTTCGCGGCAAATCCACAGTTCGTACCGGGCGTGAACTCCTTTCCACGATTCGCGCGTCCGGCGCAAAGCGAGGCGGTGTGTCAGCCGGGTACGCCCCCATACCCGGTACACGCCACCGGCGCGCCCGGGGGAGCGTTGCTACTGCCGTGGAAACGCGAAAACCGCGCTCTGGATGATCCGCGTGACGTACACGAGTTGGCTGGCGGTGAGGTAGAGACCGAGCCCGCCACCCGCCTGCCCGCGCTGCTCTCTTGCATGTTCTTCTGACCAGAAGAACACCGAGCGGCGTCAAAAGGCGTCGATGATGCTGGGCGCGCGCAGCTTGGCGAAATCCACGATCGGCAGGTAGATGATCGGATCGGTCGCATCCTCGCTGCGATAGTTGAGGTCGCTATCCACGTGCAGTCGCATCGGTCGCGAACAATGCGCGCACTGCGAATCGATGGTTACCGAGATCGGCTGCCGGCGTAGTTGCCCTTGCACGAAGGGCATCGCGAACGCGTCGACCGCTCAAGGCGAATAGGCTTCTTCGCCGGTACTGAACCGGGCGTGGTGGGGGGTTTGATCCACAGTCACCGGGTACGCCCAGGTGACTTCGCCGCGTTCGTTCCTGAACAGGAAGGTCAGGCGTCTCTCCATCTCGCCCAGCAGTTCGACGACCCGGGGCGCCGAAAGGCCGAGGTGCTCGGCAATCTGCTGCGGCGCCAGCGGCACTCCGGCACGTGGCAACTCCGTGACCACGAAGTCGCGCACCCGGTGATGATCCTTCGACATGAAACCGCCCGCTGCGCGGATCTTGCCGTCGTTGGCACTGAACAGGCGCGTCCACACCATGCGCGGGAGCGGAATCATGTGACGCCCCACGCCGACCAGCAGTCTGTCTTTCATGGTCCCTCCTGTCGCACCGCCGGGTGATGTCGCCCGTGCGGGTCAGGTCACCCGCGCGCTTGCGGCACTGACCGACGAAATACCCCCGAAAGATCTCGAAACCAAGGCCTTGCGCGGCGGTTTCTCGCGCGGCTGCAACGATGACGTCTGGCACGGTCGCTGCTTTGTGCAGCGCGTTGGCAACCAAGAACCGGAACAAACGGAGCGCCAGTCGCGTTGGTGCGCCCGCTCTCCACGAAGAAACGAAGATCCATCGAGTCGTCACGAACACGAAACCACACACCAGGAGTACATCCATGCAACCCAACAGACCACAACCAAGTACCGCGCGATGCACGGCGCTCGGAGCTGCCATCGCCTTGGCGCTGCTTGCCGCCCCTCCCCTTGCCCGGGCTCAGTCGGCGATCATCTACGGCTCGGTCAGCAACTTCGACATCTCCAACGACACCGGCAGGATCTGCCACGGCTTCGAGATCGATCTCGACGGCGAGACGACTCCGCTGCTGCCCTCGGACTCGTTCACCACGGAGCGCTATGGCGCACCAACTTCGTTCGCCTACCCCGGCGGCGTCGCCGTTCGTTGGGAGAGCCCGTTCGATCCGGCAACGCAGTCGTTCACCGAGCGCACGCTGCCCCATACGGTCGCGTGGTTCCCGGGCCAGTGCTACCAATGGAATCCGGCCACCTATCAGAACTCGGGCTGCGAGCACTTCGGAACCGCCAGGTCTGGCACGTCCAACATCACCAGCGTGACGGCGCGCTGGCTTTGCCAGGACAGCGCCGACCCCACCGCGCTCGTGCCGGTCGATCCTCCGACCGCCGTCGCGTTCCCGAACTACAGCGTCCAGCAGCCCGCACGGGCCGGCAATCCTCCGCAGGTCGTGATGGAAGTCGACGCGCCGGAACCCGCCGAGGCCCCCGAACTCTACGGCGACGCGCAGTGGATGCGCGTGTTCGTAGCCGAGCTCCCGCGCGAAGTGGCGCTCGATGAACTGATGGCCGACAATCCCGCGGTCGTTCCGATGGACCCGGCCCAGCTCGAATCCGACTGGGATGTGATCCAGGCCGAGCCCGCCGCGCTGGCCGGCGGCAAGCGTTCACGCAAGCGCAACGGCCGCGATCTGCAGCCCACCACACGCTCGGTCGTGCGTCGCATCGAGATGTACGAGTACACCGGCGCCTACGATGCGGCTACACATCAGGCGCTGTGCGCCGACCTGACCTGCACCGCACCCTCGCCCGGTGAACTCGGCGCGCTCGTCAGCACGCAGATGACGGCGGTCAACGTGCAGGCGGACTCGCTCACCGTCACCAGGACCGGCAACGGCCTGGTGGAGTCCGCCGACAAGCGCATCAGTTGCGGCAACAAGTGCGTCGCGCCGTACGACGCCGGCACGCTGGTAACGCTCAGCACGAAGGCCGCAAGCGGCAGCGCGTTCTCGGGCTGGACCGGCGCGTGCAGCGGCACGGCTTCCACCTGCACGGTAGCGGCCAACGGGCACACCGACGTGGGCGCGACGTTCGTCGCAGCGCCCTCCGGCGGCGGCGGTAGCACCAGCACCGCTTCGCTGTCGGTGAAGACCAGCGGCGGCAAAGGCCTCATCACCAGCACGCCGGCCGGCATCAGCTGTGGCAAGACGTGCTCGGTCAAGGTCGTTCCCGGCACCGGTGTCACGCTGTCGGTGCTCCC
>JACRCR010000156.1 GCA_016218925.1 Deltaproteobacteria bacterium
CGAGTTCCGTTTTCTTCGCGGGGTGCGGCGGAGTAATACACGAGCGGGAATCGCAGCGTCGGGAGAATTGAGCAGGTCTGGGTATTTGAGAGTTAGAAAGCACTGACAGGAGAAAGAGGTTCTTTGAACTTCTCGGAACACTCGACCGACCGTTGCCGCCACGTTTCGCGGCCGAGCCTGGGTTCGCCCTTTCCCGCTTTCGTCGCGTCTCGCAACCGCAGCCGTCCTGCTCCACGACCGCGCGTGTCAGAAGAGCAATGTTGCGGCGCCTCGTCCGCGACACGCCACGCTGCGCTTCGATTGCAGTTGGGAATGAACCCATCCTGCGCCCCGCCCTCGGCGAGCGCGGCGCAGCGGGGTGCATCTTGCACGGTTCCGGAACACTGCCTGCCGGCTTGCGCTACCGCCCGCCGCGGTCGCGCTCCACTGGTGCGTCGCGCCGAGCATGCAACGTCACCGGAAGTCGACGGTCGCGTCCCGCGGCACGCTGCAACTCGACTCGCAGCGCGGTCGTTGGCAACGGAAGCCACGCCGACGGTCGCTGATGCGCGAGAGCCGGTCGCGGGTGCCCTGTACTTACGTCGCGGTGAAATGCGCACGCGGCTGGCCAAAGCGTCGGCAACTGTGGCAGGCTTTTCTAACCGCGCCTTCAAGCTGCCGGCCGCTGACGCGTCCGCAGCTTACGGCGATCGTTATACAGTAGCGGTGTGATCTGTGTACGGGAACTACTTTCTGGCTTTCTGCGATATTCTAGGCTTTTCCGATCTCGTAACGAAATCGGAGATCTCCGACGTGGTGGATCAAAGTCTGTCACTGTTCAGGCGGATGCTCCACTACAGCATGCATCAAGTAGACTTTCCCGAGACCCCACCGGAGTTGTCTGTTCTCCAATCACATGAGGATGTTGGTCTAGCGTGGTTCTCGGATTCAATTTTCCTCTACTCGCGCCGTGATGACGACAAAGCCGTTCGGGCGGTACTGCGAACCGTCGAGTGGCTGATCTGGACCACCGTTAGTACCGGCGCAACTTTAGTGCGATGTGGGATTTCCTACGGTCCGGCCTTTATCGACGCCCCCAATTCCCTCTTTGTCGGTCGCGCCATTGTCGAAGCGGCCAAACTGGAGAGTCAGCAGGCTTGGGCGGGTGGCGCTCTAACGCGGGCGGCTTGCGATCGGCTCCCCGAGAAAGTGCGCGGCGGAGCGTACGCCGACTGGCCCGTGCGGCCGTACGCCATTCCGCTTCGTGACGGCGGAACCTACAATGGGCTTGCAGTGGAATGGACTTGGGGTGTTCATCACCCGGGATTTGAACTGCGGTGGTCCGACGAGCACGAAGATCCTACAGCCGAGGATTGGCTTGCCAAGAAGGACGTCTGCACCAAATTCGTAAACACGCGCGCCTTTCATGATACGGGCCACTGTTGCGAACGGAGAAGCGGAGCTAGGCGTGGTGATGAACGCAACGACGTTGCATAACTATTCACTCAACCCGACGGCCGGGCCAGCGTCGCGGCACGGCCTAGCATCATCGTCGGCCGCGGGTTACTTCAGACGTTATGCTGCTTTCTTCGTGGCTCGAACAGTGACCTGAACGGCACCGCCGGCCCGGGAGACCATGTCAATTAGCGTATCAATGCTGAACAGGTCGATCTTGCCGCGAACCAAATCGCTCACCCGTGGCTGCGTGACGCCCAGGAGCTTCGCCGCACCAGCCTGCGTCAGGTTCCGCTGCTTGATCATTTCGGAAAGCTTGATCATCAGATCTGCGCGAATCTTGAGGCTTGCCGCCTCCTCGGGGCTGAACCCGATATCCCGGAATACGTTACCGATGGACTTCCCTTTCTTGCTAAGCGCCATAACTGCTACTTCCTTCGAGACTTCTCGGCTTCTAGGCTACGCCGAGCCACAAGTTCCCGATATCTCGTCTTTCCGATCTCGATGTCCGCTCGGGAGGTTTTCCGTGTCTTCTTCTCGAACACATGGAGGACGTAAACTGCCTCCGCAAACCTCGCTACGTAGAGCAGCCGATGTTCCCGGCCCGTTCGAACACGGATTTCCCGAACACCTTCGCCAGCCGAGATCATCGGCTTCCAATCCGTTGGGTCCAGGCCGAGTTGAACCCGGTACACCTCGTAGCCAGACCGGGCCCGCGCATCGTCTGGAAACGCGCGAAGGGCCTTCTTGGACGTACCTTCCCAGCGGGCAGGTTTCATCGTCGGCATATATACAAGGGTTTGTATGTTCCTGCAAGGGCTGGCATAACAACGCCCTCAAGCTGACAGCGCCCGCGCGCGCGTTGGCGTGGAGTCGTTGCGTCAACGTGGCGGCCGCTGCAGCTTACGGCGAGCGTTATGGGACATACGGACCATCCCCGTCAGAGATTGACGCCCTTTGGCCACGGTCGTAGTCTACGCGCGTGAACTACAGCGAACGCATCACGATCGAGCCCGGCAAGTGCGGGGGCAAGCCCTGCATTCGCGGGATGCGTATCACCGTCTACGACGTCTTGGACTACCTGGCGTCTGGCATGTCCCACGAGGAAATCCTCGCGGACTTTCCTGACCTTACCGAAGAAGACCTCCGTGCCTGTCTTTCGTTTGCGGCGGCGCGTGAACGCAAGTTGTTCGCCGCTGCGGAGTGAGGCTTCTTTTCGATCAGAACCTTTCCTGGCGGCTCAACCGAGCTCTCGCCGACCTGTATCCTCAATCCGTTCACGTCCGAGACGTCGACCTCGCCACCGCCGATGACGCCGTGGTCTGGGACTATGCGCGTTCCAACGGTCTTACCATCCTGACCAAGGACGCCGACTTTCACCAGCGCAGCTTTCTCTTCGGAGCACCGCCACGTGTCATCTGGATTCGGCGTGGCAACTGCTCAACGGACGACGTCATCAACCTCCTGCGGCAGCGTCGTGGCGCCATCGCGGCGTTCGATGAGGACTCGGAGTCCGCTTTCCTGGTGCTTGCGTGAGCAACCGAACCCATAACAGTGCCGTCAAGCTGCCAACGGCCGCGCGCACGGTCGCGCGGGTTCGCGATGTCGCGGCCGCGGCCGCGGCATCTTACGGCAATCGTTATTCGTGAGAATCGAATTGCCATGAGCGACTCCATGAATTTCGAGGTGACCGTTCGACGGTTCGTCGGTAAGAAGGCGGACGGCATCGCGGGGCATATCAGTACGAGTATGTCGGCACGACGTCCGTGGATTCGCATAGCTCTTGCGATCGCGGAATGCCGCTTGTCGGCTCTCGACACCGCTGCTCGCCATCGAGTGCGGCTCGCGACAGAGTTGGCTTGGGTCCGCGAAGCGCTCGGTACACGCGGGGAGCCGTCCTGGGCTGTCGTGGACGCGCTCTTGGCCGTCGTTGCCTCGCTGTTGGGGCTCATGTCCTCCGATGGGAAAGCCCGTTATCAGGTCGCGTACTTCCAGGGCGCGGCCCAGCATTCCGCGGACGAGGCGGATCGTGGAGTTTTCGTGAACCGCGTGGCGCTGGAAAGAAACGCGTACGCAAAGCGCCGAGCGATCATGCTGGAGCTGAAGACTGACGGCTACTCTATACTCGAGATCGCGCGAGTCTTTCAGGCCAGTCAGCATACGATCGCACAGGAGCTGAAACGTGAAGAGGCCTAGGAATAGCAACGCCCTCAAGCTGGCAGCGATCGCGAGCGCGGTCTCCTGGATTCTCAGCGTCGAAGGCGCGGCCGCTGCAGCTTACGGCGAGCGTTGGGCCGACTTCATGGTGGGGTCATGAACGGTTCAATCGACGACGCCTACTCCAAGATGCTCGATCTCGTCGCTCATTACTCCGCCACGATTTTCCAGGCGCGGGTTCTGATCGTCACGGTCACAGTACTCGGCTGGGCAGCGGGTTTGGGCATCCTGTCTGGCGACGGCAGTTCCGCCCAGAGCAGCCCTATCGCCAGTGTATGGCGTCCCACGGTGTTCCTTGGCGCTGCGCTGACCATCGCGTGCCTCATGTTCATGGAGAATCTCTACATCTCACTCTACAGGCATGTCATGGCGGCCGGTGCGGCGATCGAGCCAGATCCATGCAACTTCTTCAGGCAGGCCGATCCGCCTCGCTTCTGGCCGTTTGCGCTGTACTATTTCCTGAATGTGACCGCGATGGCTGGCGCAGCGCTTGTCGAGGTGCGTCACGTCCAGTTCGAGGCTCTCGATAAATGGTTCGTTGTCGCGGCACTGGTGCCAGTCATCGTGGCGATTCTCGCAGTTGCGCAGCTACAGCAACTCTCGAAGGCAAGAATTCCACCAGCGGCCCAACAACGCCGTGCAGCCGGCGGCGGGCACGAACAGGGGAAGAAATAGGTTGTCGCCTTTGGCGGATGCCCGCCGCGGCTGACGGCGAGCGTTAGCAAGCACTGACCGAGGACAGAGATTCTTCAATCCTTCGGAGCACTCGATCGATCGTCATCGGGAAACCTCATCGTCGAATCACGACTCGCTCTTTCCCGCCTACGCTCCGTCTCGCGTTCTCATCGGTTGCGCTCCCGGCCACGGATGGACGAAGTCGGCACTCCACCCCGGCACGGGAGGTTTCTGCTCCCGCCTCGCAGTGCGGGGGCGGCCCTGCTAGAGTGAAACTCGATGGGAAAACCCCTCACCGCCGATGATGTCCTGCCGATCGTGGCCTCGCTGACTCCGAAAGAGAAGGCTAGGTTATTGCGCTTGATCTCGGCTCGATCCGCGGGTTCCGCAGCGGCTGCATATGCGGCGACTCCGCCCGGGCGCGATGAGTTCTCGTCGGATACGGATCCGCTCGCATGGGACGGCGAGGGGTGGGAGGACGTGGGGTGAGACGTGGCGAGATCCGCTGGTACACGTTCCGACTTCCCGACAAGAGGCGCCCGGTCTTGGTTATGACACGCGACGAGGTGGTCGAGCGCCTGAACGAGGTCATCGTCGCCCCCGTGACGCGAACGATTCGCGGATTGACGAGCGAAGTGGTGCTGAGTTCAGACGACGGGATGCCCGTGGCGTGCGCACTCAATCTCGACCACGTATCGTTGGCGCAGCGCGATCGGTTCGGTGCGACGATCTGCAGCCTCCCCGACACCCGATGGCCCGAAGTACGGCGCGCGCTGCTTGTCGCTTGCGGCTTCGGCGACCAAGACGCTGGCTAGATAGGGTTTGCAGCTGACGAAAGTCCACTTGATCTTCGGTGCGACGTTGCTGCGTCGCGCTGATCGAGCGGCGGCACCGCGCTGAACTGCGCGGACTGCTGGCCAAGGTGCGGGCAACCGTGGCGGGCTTTACTAACCGCGCACTCGACCGGACGCCCGACGAGGCGTGGATGGGCTTCGCAGCGACTCCTGTGGCGGGCGCCGGTCACGGCGAGCGTTATGCGTAAATTGAATCCTAGCTACGCGGCGATTCGCTTGACGCCCAGTTTCTTGCGGTTGCGTTCCGCCAGCGCGAGATCGAGCTGGATCTGTTGCGCGAGCCAACTCTCGGCAGTCGTGCCGAACGCGATCGAGAGTCGGACCGCCATCTCCGGACTGATCCCCGATCGACCATTGAGAATCATGGACAAGGTCTTGCGGCTAACCCCCAGAGCAGACGCAGCCTCCGTGACCGACAGGCCCGCGGGCTCGAGACAGAGTTCGTTGAGCACCTCGCCAGGATGCGGGGGATTGTGCATCTTCATAGCAGGCCTCAATGGTAATCTTCGCAGTGCACGTCCTCGGCATCGTGCCCGCCGAACACGAACGTCACTCTCCAGTTTCCACTCACACTCACAGCCCATCGGCCGCGACTCTTTCCCTTCAATTGTTGCAGGTCGAGACCCGGTAGCGCCATATCCCGTGGCTCTACAGCCACGTTCAAGCGGCCCAAGATGAGCCGTAGCCGTTCCGCATGCTTGGCCCGGATCCCGCTGCGCGATCCGGTGAGAAAGAATCGCTGCAATCCCGTGTGCCGGGAGCTACGAATCGCCACGGCTGCCCTTGTAACCCATGCCGTTACGCCATACGAGTCGCATAACAGGCGCTTGGAGCGGGCCGTCACGATCCATTACGTTTCGCGCATACGCCGTGCGCGGGCCGCTCACGCGCACCGTTATCCAACCCCATGACGGAGCAAGAGGCGCGCCACGCGAGCAGTGATCGCCTCTTCTACGAGATGACTTCTTCGCGGCGGTCGAGGTATCGCGGAAGGGTAAGCCCAGGCCTCCCCAAGCGCTTGGCCGGGATGAGTTCCAGGACCCGGTGAACAAGCAGATCGTGCACTTCACAAAATGGGAGAACCCGAAGAAAGACTGGGACTTCGTAGTCGTAGCGGACGCTCTTCAGCCGGCGATCGAGAAGTTCATCTCCTTGGTCCCGTTGGACAAGCTTGGTGAACGCTGGCGGCACGATATCAAAGAGCGAACCGGGACTCGGTGGGACGAGACCAAGCGGATCCTACTCGGGCGTGGTCATGGATAGCGATTCACTCAACCGGACGGCGGAGCGGCGTCGCGGCTCAAGCCATGGCGTGGTCGTCGCTGCCGGTTACTTCAAGCGCTGCGCCGCACAACCTGGAGCATCCGGCGAGTGATGAACAGGTCCATGAGACACACGCGCATCATCGTCACTCACTACGGCGGGCCGGATGCGCTTCGGGGGGGTTGAAGAAGAGTGCTCCGAGCCGAAGGATGGTGAAGTGCGGGTGAGAGTGCCGGCCGCAGGTGTCTTCTTGCCTGACCTGCTGATGCGCGAAGGCGTCCATCCTGAGACACCCCCGCCGCCCTTCACGCCGGTGTGTGATCTGGTTGGTGAGGTGGATCGGCTCGGCGACGGTATCTCTGGAATCGAACCAGGCCAGATAGTTGCCGCGCTGCCGATCAGGGGTGCTTACGCGGAGTTCGTCTGCCTGACGAAGTGTGAACTGGCTCCGGTGCCATCCGGGTCGGATGCCGCCGAGGCTGTCAGCCTCGTGCTGAACTACAGCACGGCCTGCCGGGTGCGGCATCGTTCGGCTCACGTCAGACCGGGCCAGCGCGTTGATTCAGGGCGCGGCAGGTGGGGGTCGGCTGGGCACTCTTGCAGCTTGCCGAGGCGAGACACGCGCACGAGTTGCTCGGGAAGGGAGGAACAGGAATGAGGAGCCCATGAATCCGCAGATCGCTATCAGGAGCGAGACCCAGCTCGATGTGAAGGCGATCGCTGAGGTGACAGTAGCGGCGTTCAGCACCCTGGAGATCAGCAATCACACGGAGCAATTCATCGTCGAGGCGCTCCGCGCCGCCAAGGTTCTCGTGATCTCTCTCGTCGCCGAAGTCGATGCCCGTGTGATAGGGCATATTGCGTTCTCACCTGTGACCATTTCAGACGGCACTGCCAACTGGTACGGCCTGGGACCTGTTTCGGTGTTGCCGGAATACCAACGGCGGGGAATCGGCAAAGCCCTGATACGGGAAGGGCTGTCACGGCTGAGAGCTATGAATGCTCGAGGATGTTGTCTCGTGGGACACCCGGACTACTACCGGCAATTCGGCTTCGAGAACCCGCCGAGACTCGTGCATGAGGGAGTGCCGCCGGAGGTCTTTTTCGCTCTGTCCTTCGACGGGCACACTCCGCAAGGCCGCCTCGCTTTCCACGACGGATTCAACGCGGATGGCCAAGAGGGTGCGGGCGGCGGTTTGCGACGCGCCTGACCCTCGGGGAGTCCGGTCCGCTTCGGTCTGGCGCCTTCGCGCGCCTCACCCGATCTGAAACTTCTCGAGCCGGTAGCGCAGCGTGTCCTTGGACATGCCGAGCAGGCGCGCGGCGACGACGCGGTTGCCTTCGGCGCGCTCGAAAGCCTGGCGCAGCGCCGCCGCTTCGATGTCTTCGAGCGAGATCGGGCCGCCTGAGAAATCGAGGCGGAACTCGCCAACGCTGCGAATCGGCGCGGCGCCTGCGGCGGCGCCCGCCTCTGCCGCACCGGCAGCAGCACCAGCCGCTCCCGCATCCCCGAGCGAGAAGAACGTGATGTCGCTCGCGTCGATGGTGTCCCCCTGGCAAAGCACCACCGCTCTCTCCATCGCGTGCGCGAGTTCGCGCACGTTGCCGGGCCACGAGTAGTCGAGCAACGCGCGGCGAGCGCGCTCGGAAAGCGCCGGCGCCGGGATGCCGTACTCGCCGGCGTGGCGTTGCAGGAAGTGCTCGGCCAGCAGCAGGATGTCGTTGCCGCGCTGGCGCAGCGGCGGGGCTTCGAGGCGGAACACGTTGACGCGGTGGTAGAGGTCGAGCAAGAAGCTGCCTTCACGCACAGCCTTGGCCAGGTCGATGTGCGAAGCCGAGATCACCGAGCAACGCATCGGCCGGTCGCGCGTGCTGCCAAGGCGGCGCAGCACGCGCTCGTCGATCACCTTGAGGATCTTGGCCTGCAGGTCGAGGCTCATGCGGCCGATCTCGTCGAGGAAGATGGTGCCGGCTTCGGCGGCTTCGAAGAGGCCGGGCTTCGCGCGCATAGCGCCGGTGAACGCGCCGCGTTCGTAGCCCATCAGTTCGGCTTCGAGCAGATGATCGGGCAGCGCTGCGCAGTTGATTTCCAGGAACGGAGCGTCGTGGCGAGGGGCGGCGCGGTGCAGAGCGCGAGCGACCAGCCCCTTGCCGGTGCCGGTTTCGCCGGTGATCAGAACCGTCGGGCCGCCGCCGCCGCGCTTTTCGTGGCCGGCCAGCTTGATCACCATCTCGCGAAGCGTGCGCAAACTCGGACAGTCGCCGACGATGCCGTAGCCGTCGGCGCCGGTCAGGTCGCGCTTGCGGTAATAGTCGAGTTCGTTGCGCAGCCCCTTGCTGGTCAGCGAGCGATCTATGATGAGGTTGAGTTCCTGCAGGTTGATCGGCTTGGTCAGGTAGTCGCCCGCCCCTGCGCGCATCGCGGCGACCGCGTCTTCGACGGTTCCGTGCGCGGTCAGCAGTACGACGGCGACGTGGGGGTGTGACTCCTTGACGAGCCGCAGCAGTTCCAGACCCGTCATGCCGGGCAGCCGGTTGTCTGTGAGCAGGATGTCGGGTTCGCCCTCTCCGATCAGGCGCAGCCCTTCTTCGGCGGTCTCGGCCGGGCGCACGGTGTGTTCGAGCCGGCGCAGGGTCCCGGTCAGGTAGCGTCGCAGGACGTCTTCGTCTTCCACCAATACGATGTCGGCCATGGTTGCCGTCTCTCCCGTTGTACCCGGTTCGCGTGCCGCCGCCGCAGCGCTCGCGTCCCGTCTGATCGCCCACGCAGCCCGCCGCGTGCCTCAGCTCCCGACCTCGCGCCGCGGCCCGCGCCCATCGGCCGGCGCGCCCGTGGCATAGCGTCTCTTACCCGTAGAGGTGGGCATTTGCCCACCTCATGGGGACTTGCCCCCCACCTCCGTTCGTCACGAAAACCTAAGTCGCTGAAATTCCAGGCAAAGCCGCGTGGCATGCGTGTTGCATAATGCTAGGCGTGCCAATGATCTACCAGCCCACGGCGAAACGCCCTGCCAGCCCCCTCGCTCCGGTTACTGCGAGTTCGGCGGACTTTCAGGGGATTCGGGCTCGCCTTCTGGAAGCGGCGCTGTCCGAGTTCGCGGACAAGGGCTTCGAAGACACGTCGCTGGCCGCCATCGCACGCAGAGTCGGCGTCACCGCGCCGCTCATCCTCTACCACTTCGGCTCCAAGGCGATCCTGTGGAAGGAAGCGCTCGAGATCCTTTGCGCACGTCTGGACTGCGTGGTCGACGCGGCGCTGGAAGACGGCCGCTGCATGTCGGGACGCAACGCGTTGCGCGTGATGGTCGGACGCCTGGTCAACTTCTTCGCGGCCAATCCTGCCATGCACCGCCTGCTGCGCGATGACGCGGTGGCCACCGGCGCGCATGCCGACTGGCTCAGCGCCAACCACCTCGCTCCGGTGTTCGAGAAGATCGAGTCCGTCTACCGCCGCGCGGTTGACGAAGGCAGCGTACGCGCGGTGCCGTTCGAACTGGCGCTGTTCATGATCCTGGGTGCGGCTTCGCAATACCTCGACGCGCGCAAGCTGATCTCCAAGGTCTTCGGCCGCTGCGATCTGCGCAACGAGTGGAAGACCGACTACGTCGAACAGGTTCTCGATTTCTGTTTTGCGGGACTCTCGAACGAGCCCGCGTGGACGGCTTCAGGCGCGCCACTGCGAATCGCGGTGTGCGGCTGATCGCAGGAAAGGAAAACACCGATGATCGACAACAGCACAATGACTCAGCCGGAGTTTGGTTTCGTAGAGACGTTGCCTGTGGTCGGGCTGCTGCTCGGCGGCGTGCCGACTCTGACGATCCTCGTGATGACGGCGGCGCAGTACGTCGCCACCGGGACTCTGTAACCGAAATGGGGGGGACGGCGCACTCGAGGCATTGCATGCTACGGGGGCTCGAGATGCGCCGTTTGTTTTCGATGAACACCGAAGAAACGACAGCAAAGAGCTGCGGGGGGAGTGCGAAGGCGGGAGCCCGCACGTTGGGCCTTCGGCGCTGCAGGGGGGAGGCAGCGCCGAAGGTTCCTGGTGCGGCGTCGTTCGTCGTCGGATTCGCCGGTCTGCTTGCCTTGGTCGCGATCGCGGCACTTGCGCCCGTAGAGGGCGTGAAGGGGGGCACTGGCGCGATGGGGACTTCCGAGTTCATCGCGTCGGTGGCCGGTACGTTCGTGCAGAACGACTGGCTGCTGCGATCGTTTGGTATCGCGCTTTGCATCGCAGTTGCGGGATCGCTGCTGACGGCGTCGAAGCGCGAATGGCAGGAGCTCGCCGAGCACGAATGCGGGGGACGTATCGTGCTCGGCGCGCTTCTGCCGGAAGTCCGTCGCGCCGCGGTCGGCACGCAGCGTTCGATGCCGCACGAGCTGCGCGCCGAGGCGGCCCGCACGGTCGCAAGCGGCGCGCGCGAACCGCGCCTGCGCGACCTCGAACAGCGCTTGCGTGCTCTGCGCGCGACCAACGCCGAGTTGCTCGGGCGTCACGCGGCGCTCGGCATCGGTGGTTTTCCGCGGAGTGTTTCGATGTAGGGGGAGGCCCGCGAGCAGCGGCGGGGTTCGGACGGGGGCGGACGCGAGTTTGTCCCGAACCTCGTTTCGCTGTGCGCCGGTTGCGCCGGGCGTCCGCAAGGGCGTCCGGCGTGCTATCTTGGCTCGCCAGGTCGTATCTTCATGGGTCCTCAGGGAAACGCGCGCGGAGCTATCGTCAGGCTATCGGCGTCCTTCCGAAATATCGGGCTGGGAGTCGTCGTGATCGCCGCGATGGTGATCGCCGCCTACGCGAGCGGACTCATCCGGACGCTCGGGTATGAGCGGCGCACGGCCACCGGCATCGTCGGCGGGATCTCGACGGTCGGTTACGACTTGGGGCTCGACGTCTTTCCGCTGCCATCGGGACAGGAGGTCTGGTTCGACTACGACGCGACGATCGCCAACGGCGGACTCGCGATCTCGTTCAGCAACTACGCCGCGCTGCCCGCGGCGCTGGTGACCGGCCCCCAGTTCGAGTTTCACTCGCTGCGCGAGAGCGGCAAGGGACGCTTCGTGTTTCGTGCCGAGCACTGGGGGCTGTACCACCTGAATGTTCGACCCACGTGCGGATTGCGGTTCGACTGCTCGGTCGAGTACTCGGTTTCCTGGGGCCTGCACTGACCGATCGGCTCTCTTCAATGCCGGGGCGCCGAGCGCGCGGCTGCGCTGGCTTGGCCCGCGGGGTGCCGCTATGTCTTGCGCTGCCGGTCGCCGCCCGGCAGGACAGGCAGGAGGAGCAACTCGAGATGGGAGCTTTGGACGGGAAGGTAACGGTCATCACCGGCGGTGCCAGCGGCATCGGTGCGGCAACCACGCGGTTGTTCGTCAAAGAGGGTTCGCGCGTCGTCGTCGCCGACATTCTCGACGACAACGGACAGAAAATGGCGCGCGACCTCGGCGAGTCGGTAGTCTACGTCCACACCGACGTCACCAACGAGAACGACATCCAGGCGGCGATCGCGACCGCGGTCGAACACTTCGGCAGACTCGACTGCCTGTTCAACAACGCCGGCGTCGGCGGCGTGGACTCCGCGATCGGCGAGACCGACACGGTAAAGCTCGACGCGACGATTTCGCTGCTGTTTCGCGCGGTGGTGCTCGGCATGAAGCACGCGGCGCCGATCATGAAAGCGCAGGGATCGGGCAACATCATCAACACCGGAAGCGTCGCAGGTCTGCGCACCGGGTTTGGCCCTCACGTCTACAGCGCGATGAAGGCGGCGGTCATTCATTTGACGCACTCGGTCGCGATGGAACTGGGCGAGAGCGGTGTGCGGGTGAACGCGATTTGTCCCGGCGGGATCGTGACGCCGATCTTCGGGCGCTCGCTCGGTTTGCTCCCCATACAGGCGGAAGAGCGACTGCCGGTCCTTCACGAGATCTTCGCTCAGATGCAGCCGATCAAGCGGGCGGGACAGCCCGAAGATATCGCAGCGGCCGCGCTGTGGCTGGCCAGCGATGCTTCGAGCTTCGTCAACGGGCATGCGCTGGTGGTCGATGGCGGCGTCACCGGCGGCATGGGCTGGTCGCAGGCGCAGATGATGTTCGACAACATGCGCAGCATTCTCGGCGTCGAATCGTGACGCGCCGGCCGCGAGCCGTAGCGCGCGGCGGTCCGAAGCGGAGGAGCACGTGAGCCTTCAGCCATGGCGCGGCGTTGCCTATAACGGCGCCACCGAATCGGAGAACCGCATCCACGGCGACGACGTCGCGCGCCGCTTCGGTTTTCGCGGCGGGCTGGTGCCGGGCGTGACCGTCTACGCCTACCTTGCCGAACCTGCGATTCGGGCGTGGGGAATTGACTGGCTGGCGCGCGGGGCGGCGAGCGTGGTGCTGCGCAAGCCTCTGTACGACGGCGCGCGCTTTGAGGTCGAGGTCACGCCGGAAGGCGAGGGCGCCTATCGCGGGCGAGTGGTCGACGAGCAGGCCGTCGTTTGCGCCGATGGTCGCGTGTGGATGGCGGATGCGAAGGAGATAGCGCCGGCGCCGAAGCGCCGCGGCGACGTGCCGGTCCCCGCACTGGAGGCGAGGCCCCCGGCTACGCGCGCTGCGATGGAAGCGCTGCGCAGCGCCGGGATGGGCGCGCTGCGTGTGGTGTGGCGCGGCGACGGCGAGATGGGGCGCACCACGCACGACCTCGCCGAGATGTCCGAGCTGGTGCGGCCCGATCGCCAGGGCTACGCGAACCCCGCGTTCGTGCTCGGCCTTGCCAACTGGGTGCTCGCGCGCAACGTGCGGCTGGACGCGTGGATTCACGCGCAGAGCGATCTGTGCAACCGCGGCGCGGTGCCGCTCGGTGCCGAACTCGTGGTGGAGGCGACCATCACCGATCTGTTTTCTCGCGGCGGCCACGAATTCGTTGATCTCGACGTCGCTGCGTTCAGCGGGGACCGGGCCGTGATGACCGCGCAGCATCGCGCGATCTACAAACTTCGTGAGGTCGCGTAGTTTGGTTGGAGCGCACCGCGCACTCTACTCGTTCTCTCTCGCGCGTCGATAGGCCGCGTACGCGCACAGATGTGCCAGCGCGTTCACCGCTCGGTGCGCGGACGGGTAACAGAGGCGGCCGGACTCGGCCACCGCAAGTGGCGCGGAGTTGCCGTAGGCGCGGTCGGTGTAGACCAGCTCGGTCGCACACAGCACAGGCTTGGCGTGACGAGCGCTGGCAGCGGTGGCGGCCTCCGCGTAGCGGCGGTCCTGGCGCTCGTGAAAATCGGCAATGCGATCCAGGCCGTGACCTGGGTAGTACGGGCTCGACTTCATGACGTGCGCCTGCGCCGCCTGGATGCCGAGGCCGAGATAGATGACGGCGTCCACCCCTTCGTGTGCGGCGATACAGTCGAGAAGCTCAGGGATCGTCTCGCGCGTTTCGCCGCCGGCCATGTCGACCGGATTGTTGCGGCTCCAGCGCGCCGGCAGCACCGCGTCGATGCGCGCGCGCAAATCCTCGGGCAGCGCGATCAGATCGAGTCCGGCGCGCACGCAGGCGTCGGCGCATAGCACGCCCCAGCCTCCGGCCGCGGTCAGGATGACGACGCGGTTGCCGCGCGGCAGCGGCTGGGTGGCGAACGTTGCCGCCACTTCGTACGCTTCTTCGACCGTCTCGGCGCGTGCGATGCCGGCCTGCCGGCAGATACCGCTGAAGATGCGATCGTTCGACGCCAGCGATCCGGTGTGACTCGACGCTGCCTTCTGCCCGCGACTGGTTACTCCGCCCTTGAGCAGCACCAGCGGCTTGCGCCGCGTACACGCCATCGCGCGCTGCACGAAGTCGCGCCCATCGCGCAAACCTTCCAGGTAAGCCAGCCCGACGGCGGTGTCGGGATCTTCGGCGAAGTATTCGATGTAGTCGCCGAGGCCGAGCGAGGCGCCGTTGCCGGCCGAGACCCCTTTGCTGAAGCCGATGCCAGTCAGTTGTCCGTAGTTCATGTAGGAGGACAGGATGTTGCCGCTCTGGCTGACCGCCGAGATGCGGCCCGGCGGCGGATACGGAGGAACTATCTGGGCGCACATCTTGACCGCGGTGGACACCAGTCCCTGCCCGTTGGGTCCCGCCAGCAGGATGCCCAGGTCGCGCGCCACCTTCACCAGTTCGCGCTCGGCTGCCGCGCCCTCTTCGCCGGCCTCGGAGTATCCACCCGAGACCACGAACGCGGCGCGCACGCCGATGCGTGCGCAGGCCAGCAAGTTCTCGATGTTGGCCACCGCCGGCGTGCACAAGAACGCTAGGTCGGCGCGTCCCGAAGGGATCTCGGCGACGTCGCGACAGGTGGGCCGATCGAGCACCTCTGCTCCGTCGCGATTGACCGGGAATATCTCGCCCTCGTAGCCGTGGCACAGCAGGTTGTGCAAGGAGGCGAAGCCGAACTTGCCCGGGTGGGCGGATACTCCGGTGATGACGATGCCACGCGGGTAGAAGAGCGGGCGGAAGCGTTCGACCAAGTTGTTCAAGCGTCTGCAATCTCCACCAGCGCATCGACGGCGATCGCCGTCGCGCCGGCGACTATCAGCGGGTTGATGTCGAGCGAGGCGACGGTCTCGCGCTCGACACCGATGCGCCCGACCGCGACCAGGATGTTCGCGAGAGCATCGCGGTCCACCGCCGGTTCGCCACGAAACGCGTCTAGAAGGTGAGCAGCTTTGATTTCGGCCAGCATCTCTCGCGCGTCTTGCAGAGTCAGTGGTGCCATTCTGAAGACGACGTCGCGCATCGCTTCAGCCAGGATCCCGCCCATGCCGAGCATCACGCAGGGGCCGAACTGCGCGTCGCGTACCAGCCCGACGATGAGTTCGCGACGTCCGCGCACCATTGCCTGGACGAGCAGTTGCGCATCGCCGTCCTCGGGCCGCCTGCGCGCCAGCAGTTCGGTCGCGGCTGCGCGCACGGCCGCTGCGTCGGCCAGTCCAAGGCGCACCAGATCGCGTTCGGTCTTGTGCGCGATCGCCGCGCCGCACAGCTTGAGGACGGCCGGAAACCCGATCCGTGTTGCGCGCGCAACCGCGGCATCGGCATCGGCAGCGAGATGCTCGGAGACGGTTGCAACGCCGTACTCGCGCAGCAACTGCTTGGAATCGTATTCGGACAACGTTCGAGACATGGGGCGTTGGCTTAAGTGAGCGAGCGGCCAATTACAACCGAGGCGTCGCGGTTGCCGCAGCACGCCGGGCGTGCGGCCAAGCCGTAGCGCGTGCCCGAGCCGACGACTCAACCGGCGGTGGGGTACGCCGATCCGCCATGTCCCGGCGACCCCGAAATCGCGCCGCTGCGAGGGCTACGGCCGACTTTCTCGCGGCCGAGCCGGGGGTACCAATTCGCGATCGGTCGAGACCGTTTGACTCGCCTGCGCGCGAAGTGCCAAAGATGCCGCACGTGGCCGGAACAACTGCCCACGTTGACCTCAATAGTAGTCACGCCGCGGAGGGTTCCTGTCATGTCAATCAAGCGTCTGATCGTCGCGACCATCGTTGTTGGGATACTGGGAGTAACCGCGTCGGCCAGGGCCGAAGAAACCGCCTTCGGCGGCAAAGGCGTGTACGCCAGTGCCGGCGGCGTCTACGGGGTCGAGAACTTCGGGTTCAGCGGATACGACGGCAGCGGCGGGTATGATCTCAGAGGCGGATACCGGATCGTGGATATGTTCGCCGCGGAGGCTGAGTGGCAGCACTTCACCAAGTTCAAGGACAAGCCGGGCGGCACTGACCTCGAAGCCTACGCGCTCACCGTCAATGGAAGATTCTATCCGCTGACGGGGCGCTTCCAGCCCTACGCATTGGTGGGTCTGGGGTGGTTTCACGGGCAGGCCGACAAAGTCTCCAACACCTATCACGCCGGCAGCGTGGGCTCGCGCTTCGCTCTGGGGGTCGACGTATATTTCACGCAGCGCCTGGGAGGTGCGGTCGAGGCGGCCTACGTGCTTCCGCTGAGCGGCAGCATGGCGAGCGATGACTTCGACGTGATCCCGATCACGGCCAGCCTTTTCTTCCACTTCAACTAGGGTTCCTCCTGCCTGCCTGGCGCTGCGGCTGCGGTCGGCCGCTGCGCCGGGCATCCGCGCGCGCGGTTCTCTGCCCTTGCCATGTCCATGCGATGGACATGGCAGGATCCTGTCTTGCCCGACGGCTTTTCCTTGTTGGGCAGACAACAAGGAAGTGCTACGGTGCGCGCCATTCCAACGGATGGAGGCCCCTGTCTTGGCGGATCCTGATTTTTCGACTTTCCCGCTGCGCGCCAGGGGGCACGCCTACGAGGACTTCGCGGACGGCCAGTGTTTCGACCACCATTGGGGCCGCACCCTTGGGCAGGCCGACGCGACGCTGTTTGCCACCGCTGCGCTGCGGTTCACGCCGCTGTACTTCAACGACGAGTACGCGCGCGCGTGCGGTCATCCGGGCATCGTCGTCGATCCGTTGCTGGTGCTGTGCACCGTGGTCGGGCTTTCGGTCGAAGACCTCTCCGAAGCGGGTGGCCCCTTCCTCGGGATCGGGCCGGTGCGCTTCCTTCTTCCCGTGTATCCCGGCGATACGCTTACGGCGCGCAGCGAAGTTGTCGCGCGGCGCCAGTCCGAGAAGCGTCCGGGCTTCGGCATCGTCACGTGGCGTACGGAGGGGCGCAACCAGCGCGGCCAGATCGTCGTGACCTGCGAGCGCACCAACCTCGTCGCCCGGAAGGCGCCGCGATGAAAGGGGCGACTCTGCTGAGCGGCGCCCCGTCGAGCATCCCGGCGGCGTACTGGAGCGCGGAGCGCCAGGCGCTTCGCGACGCCACGCGAGAGTTCGCGATGAAGGAAGTGCTGCCGCTCGCCAACCGGCTCGATCCGGTTCAAGGCGAGATCCCGATGTCGCTGCGCGACCAGCTCGCCAAGATGGGGTACTTCGGCATCCTGATCCCGGAGCAGTACGGCGGGCTAGGCCTCGGCATCGTCGAGTACGTGCTGATCACCGAGGAACTGGCGCGGGCGTGGATGAGCGTCGCCAGCATCATCGCGCGCGGGAACGGTCTGGGCGCGGGTTTCACCAGCGAGATGCGCGAGCGCCTGCTGCCGAGGATGGCGCGCGGCGAGTGTCTCGGTGCCTTCGCGCTTTCGGAGCCCGACGCCGGGAGCGACGTCGCGTCGATTCGTTGCCGCGCCGAGCGCGACGGCGACCACTGGGTGATCAACGGCCAGAAGATGTGGTGCACGTTCGCCGACGGCGCGGATTTTCTGCTGCTGGTCGCGCGCGCCACGCCGTACGATCCGGCCAACCGCCACGCGGGCATCGCCCAGTTCTTCGTCGAAAAGCCGCGGGGATCTTTTCCCGAAGGCATCAGCGGTACGCCGATGCGCAAGGTCGGCTACCATGGCTGGAAGACGTGGGAATTGTCGTTCGACAACTTCCGCATCCCGCTCGGTAATATCCTGCTACCGCGACGCGATGACGAGGACGCCGCCGAAGCCGCCGACAAAGGCGGCTTCAAGCGCGCGATGAAGGCGCTGTCCAGCGCGCGCGTGCACACCGCCGCTCGCTCGATCGGTTTGGCGCGCGGCGCGCTGGAGGATTCGATCGCGTATATGCAGCAGCGCATCCAGTTCGGGCGCCCGATCGGAGACTTCCAGTACCTGCGCTTCAAGGTCGCCGACATGGCCACGCAGATCGAGGCAGCCCGGCGCCTGATGTATTCGGTGGCCGACGACCTCGACCACGATCGTTCCTGTGACGTAGAGGCGTCGATGGTCAAGCTGTTCGCCAGCGAGATGTCGGAGCGAGTGACCAGCGATGGCATCCAGATCCACGGCGGCGCCGGCTACACCAGCGACTACCCGGTCGAGCGCTACTGGCGCGACGCTCGCTTGACGAAGATTTTCGAAGGTACGTCCGAGATCCAGATGCGCATCATCTCGGATGCGCACCTGCCGCGGCCGAAATCGTGACGGCGCGGGCAAGGAGGAACACCCATCGTGGCTGAGAAAGTCGCAGCGCTGACCGGTAACGACAACTACTTCGAGGATTTCGTCGCGGGTAGCAGGATGCGCCATGCACGCGGCACCACGGTTGGCGAGGTCGAGAATCAACTGATGACCAAGCTGGTGATGAATACCGCCGACGCGCACTTCAACGAACAGCGGATGGCCGCCACGCCGTTCGGACATCGGCTGGTCTTCGGCCTCATCACCGGTTCGATCGTGATCGGGCTGGCCACCCAGGACACGGCCGAGAACGCGCTGGCCGAGGTCGGTCTGGATCGGCTGATGTTCCGCGCGCCGGTGTTTCACGGCGACACGCTCACCGCCTACACCGAGGTCCTCGAGACGCGCGACGCCGACCGCGACGATGCCGGCATCGTTCGCTTCAAACATTGGGGCCTGAAGCAGGACGACACGGTGGTGTTCGAGGGCGAACGCGAGGTGCTGGTCAAGCGGCGCAGCCACTGGGGGACGCGATGAGCGCCGCGACGCGTCCGAGAGGCTCGGGCCCGGCCGGAACCGAACGTCGCGGTCCGCTCTTGGACCTTCGCATCCTCGACCTCACGCAGGCTCTTGCCGGGCCCTTCGGCACCGCGCTGCTCGGCGACCTCGGCGCCGACGTGATCAAGATCGAGCCGCCGCGCGGCGACATGACGAGGATGATGCCGCCGTGGCCCGAGAACTATTCGTATCCGCTGTCGGATACCGAAAAGGGCTGCGACTACGGCGGCTATTTCGCCAGCATCAACCGCAGCAAGCGCAGCGTCGTACTGGATCTGAAGACTGCCGCCGGCCGCGATGTTTTCTTGCAGATGGTCGATCGCGCCGATGCAGTCGTCGAGAACACCCGCGTCGGCGTGATGGACAAGCTCGGCCTCGGTTATGAAGTGCTGGCGCAGCGCAACCCGCGCATCGTCTACGCGGTGATCCGCGGTTTTGGCGATCCGCGCACCGGAGCGAGCCCTTACGCAGACTGGCCGGCCTTCGACATCGTGGCGCAGTGCATGGGCGGCGTTGTCGGAGTCACCGGCCCCAAGGGCACGCACGGCTATCCCAACGGAACCAGCGTCGGCGATCTGTTTCCCGGTTCGCTGCTGGCGCTCGGCGTGGTTGCGGCCGTGCACGCCGCGCGGCTCACGGGTCGCGGCCAGTTCGTCGACGTGCCGATGTACGACTCGGTCCTGAGCATGTGCGAAACCGTCGTCTACAACTACGCGTACAACGGCACCGTGCTCGGCCCGCGCGGCTCGGGCCATCCGGCGTTGTGTCCGTTCGACGTCTACGAGACCAGCGACGGCGCAGTCGCGATCGCGGCACCGACCGACAACCACTGGGCCGCGCTCTGTCAGGCGATGGGGAAGCCCGAACTGGTTCGCGATGAGCGCTGCTCGCACAACCACGCGCGAGTTGCCAACCGCGATTTCGTCACCGAAGTGGTGACCTCTTGGACGCGCGTGCGCACCAAGCGTGAAGTGGTTGCGGCGCTCGGCGGCACCGTGCCGGTGGGCCCGGTCAACAAGGCCGACGATCTGTTCGCCGATCCCCACACCGCTGCGCGCGCTCTGCTTCCGGAAGTCGAGCTCGCCGGCGACAACGGACGCGTGGTGCTGGCCGAGCTGCCGATCAAGTTCACCGGCACTCCGGCCGGCATCAACCGCCGCCCGCCGCGCCTGGGCGAGCACACCGCCGAAATCCTTGCCGAACTGGGGATAGTCGGACCTTCCGGCAAGAACGAGGAGAAACACTGACCATGAGACTGAGGCGCTGCGAACTGTCCACCCCCGGCTCGAGCGAGAAGATGATCGTCAAGGCCGCGGCCAGCGGTGCTGATCTGGTTTTTCTCGACCTCGAAGATGCGGTCGCTCCTGCGCAGAAGGAGGCCGCGCGATCCAACATCGTGCGCGGCCTGAACGAACTCGACTGGGGAAGAAGCGTGCGTGCGGTTCGCGTCAACGGTGCCCATACCGAATGGGCGCACGAGGACCTGATCACGGTCGTCGAGGGCGCGGGCTCGCGCATCGATGTGGTCATCCTTCCAAAGGTCAAGGGGCCGCGCGACGTATGGTTCTTCGATACGCTGCTGACGCAGCTCGAGACGCGGCTCGGCCTCGCCAACCGCATCGGGCTGGAAGTGCTGATCGAAGAGGCTGAAGCGCTCGCGTGCGTGGAGCAGATCGCCGCGTGTTGCGCCCGGCTCGAAGCGTTGATCCTCGGCGTCGGCGATCTGTCGGCGAGCCTCGGCGTGCGCGTGGCCAACATCGGCGAGCAGGTCGAAGGCGGATACCCGGGCGACATCTGGCACTACGCCCGTTGCAAGATGATCTGCGCGGCGCGGGCCAACGGCCTGGATGCCATCGACGGACCCTACGCCAACTTCCGCAACCCCGATGGCTACCGCCGCGAGGCGAACTGGGCCAGTACGCTCGGTTGCGTGGGCAAGTGGGCGATCCACCCGAGTCAGATAGAGATCGCCCACGACGTCTTTGCGCCCACCGCGGACGAGGTTGCGATGGCGCGCACCATGGTCGAAACCTACAAGGCTGCCGAAAGCGGCGGCGAGGGATCCAAGGGACTGGGCGGGATGATGGTTGATGCCGCCACCGCGCGCATTTTCGAGGTCGTGCTTGAAAGAGCGCGCCTCACCGGGCGCGCTTGAACCGAAGCTGCGGGTTCGCGGAGGACCGATACATGCAAGAGCGCTGGGATCACTTCATCGACGGAGCCTACGTTGCACCCGAGGCGGGGCGCTACCTTGACGACGTCGCACCGGCCACCGGAAACAAGATCGCCGAGATTGCGGCGGGAGACGCGGCGGATGCCGGCGCCGCCGTTGCCGCGGCCAAGGCTGCGCTGCCGGAATGGCGAGTACGCAAGCCGATCGAGAGAGGCCGCGTGCTGCTGTCTATAGCCAAGGCGATTCGCGACAATGCTTCGATGCTTGCCGAACTCGAGATCGCCGAAGCGGGCAAGCCGGCCTTCCAGGTACCGTTCGAGATTGAAGCGGCGGCGGCCTACTTCGAGTTCTATGGCGGCCTGGTCAACGCGATCCACGGAGAGACCATCGACCTCGGCCCCGACTATCATTCCTACACCAGGCGCGAACCCTTCGGGGTGGTCGGCGTCATCACGCCGTGGAACTCGCCGATCAACCAGGCAGCGCGCGGCATCGCGCCGGCGCTGGCAGCCGGCAACACGGTGGTGTGCAAACCCTCCGAGTTCACCTCGGCGAGTACGCTGGAACTGGCGCGTCTCGCCGTCGAGTGCGGCCTGCCGCGTGGCGTTCTCAACGTGGTCACCGGTACTGGTGCGGAAGCCGGTGCGGCGATCGTCGAACATCCCGACGTGCGCAAAGTGGCGTTTACCGGTTCGATCCGCGCCGGCCGCGAGATCGGTCGCATCGCGGCCGACCGCATCCTGCCGCTCACGCTTGAACTCGGCGGCAAGTCGCCGAACATCGTCTTCGCCGATGCCGACCTGGCCCAGGCGGTGCCGGGATCGTTGCGGGCCTTTGTCGTCAACTGCGGGCAGGTGTGCATGGCCGGCACGCGGCTGCTGGTGCAGAAAGAGATCCACGACTCTTTCGTCGCGATGCTCGCGCAGTTCATCACCAACGTGCAACCCGGCGGCATGATCGGCCCGGTCACGACCAAGGCCCAGTACGAGAAGGTCCAGTACTACTACGAGCTCGCCAGGAAGGAAGGCGCGACCGTCGTCGCCGGCGGTGCGCTGCCCGACAACCCGGATCTGGCCGGCGGCTGGTACGTCTCGCCGACCATCTACACCAACGTGCGCAACGACATGCGCATCGCGCGCGAAGAGATCTTCGGACCGGTGGTTGTCGTGATCCCGTTCGAGACCGAGGAAGAAGCCATCGTGATCGCCAACGACAGCGACTATGGGCTGGCCGCGGGGCTGTGGACCCGCGATCTCTCGCGTGCCCATCGCGTGGCGGCCCAGCTCGAAGCCGGGCAGGTCTACGTCAACGAGTGGGTAACCGGGACCATCGAGACGCCGTTCGGCGGCTACAAACACAGCGGCTACGGGCGCGAGAAGGGCATCGAGGCTTTGCAGCACTACACGCAGATCAAGTGCGTGACCATGAAGCTGTAGAGAGCCGCCGCGGAGCGCGCGAGGCGGGTAGGGATCTCGGAGCGTTCGGGTATGGAGCGATTCAGGAACAACATGGCGGTCCTCGCCGGCGCGGCAGCACCGCCGATGCTGGGCCGCTGAGGACGAGTCGCGGCATGGACGACTGGACCACCGAGCGGATGGTTTCGATGGACGGCAAGGTCGTCATCGTTACCGGAGGCAACAGCGGGCTCGGCTATGAGTCGGTCGCGGCACTCGGGGCCGCGGGCGCCGAGGTCGTGATGGCTTCGCGCGATGCGCGCAAGGCGACAGCCGCGTGCGAGCAGATCCTCAGCCGATGCCCCGATGCCAGGATCCGAACGATGATCGTGGATCTGTCGAACCTGGACTCGGTGCGGTCCTTCGCTGCCGATTTCAGTGCGAAGTACGGTCGGCTCGATGTGCTGATCAACAATGCTTCAGTCATGGCGATTGCGCAGGACCGCACGGCCGACGGCTTCGAGGCGCAGTTCGGGACCAACTACCTGGGACATTTCGCGCTCACCGGCAGACTTCTGGAGGTCCTGCTCGCGACCGCCGCGAGCCGTGTCGTGTCGGTAACGAGCCTCGCGGCCCGCAGCGGCACGATCAGGTTCGACGACCTGATGTGGCGCGAAGGCTACAATCCGTGGCTGGTTTACGCGCAGAGCAAACTGGCCACTATGCTGTTCGCGATGGAACTGCAGCGAAGGCTGGAGAAAGCGGCGATGGGGAGCAAGAGCATCCTTGCGCACCCCGGGTTTTCCGCCACGCAGCGGCCGAGCGGGTCGGCGGTCGGCAGCGGAATCTTCGATGCGATCGTCGAGAGGATCAGGCTTCGGTTGTGTCAGGCCAATGGGATGGGCGCGTTTCCGCAGCTCTACGCGGCGACGGCGCCGGAGTTATCGGGTGGGGAGTACGTCGTACCGCGCGGTCTTGGTGAGATGCGAGGGTTACCCGGGCTGGCGAAGCTCCCCAAGTCGGGAAGAAACGCCGGCGCAGCCCGGCGGCTCTGGGAGATTTCGGCAGACCTTACCGGGATCGATTTTCGGCCGCTCTAGCGGTGTGCAGGCGCGCGCCGGTAGGGATGTGACTCTACCGGCGCGGCCGTAGTTCGGAATTCGAGTGCGTCCGCCGGCGCGCTACTTGACCACGCGGACGGTCTGAACGCTCGTCCCGTATTTCGACGGTCCGTCCGCCTGACCCCAAGGTACGATACTGCATTCCACGTTCGCTGAAATCGTATTGCTGGGAGAAGTGGTGACGCTGTAGATCCGCGCCGTCGCGAATCCGATGATCTTCAAAGTCGCGTGGGGATTCGAGCAGTCGTCCTTGTCGTAGACGGGGATGTGCACCAGCCATGTCCCGTCGGGTCCCTTCTTCGAGTTGTACAGGTCGACGAAGTAGGGGTAGGCGCTGGCCACCGTCCCGCCGGTGAAGTTGTAGTAGGTCTCGTCGGCGATGGTCTCAGGCGTCACGAACGTACCGGCCTGCAGTCCCTGTATGATGCTCCGAAGCTTCGACGCGCTGGAGGGACTGTCGGTGAAGACGTGCCACCCCGCGCATCCAGCCAGGTTTCCGGTGGGGTGGAACTTGATCGCGGAGCTACTGCTACACGGTGAGTCGTGCGCGGTGAACCAATACTTCGCGATCCCGAACGGGACGTCGCCCTTACCGGCAGGCATCGACTTGAGTCCCGATACCGCGTTGACCGCGGAGGCGGCCTTGATCGAGAAGCTCTGTACTCCAAGCACCTGGGCGAGCAGAGTCGCGACCGTCCCGTTCCCCTGATCATCGCGCCGCGCGGTGACGCTGATGGAATCGACGCCCATAGAAGCCGGCGTCATCGTTCGCGTGGCGGAGTTCCAGACCCCGTACTGAACGTCGGACGGGCTGACCGCGATCGGCTTTGCTGCGGCCTTGTTTTGCAGCGTGTACTCGTTGATCCTCGCCAGCAGACGCGCCTTGTCGACGCTGGTGAGCGTGTATTTCGTGTAATCCAGATTGCCCTTCTCGCCGTAGATTGTTGCGAGCTCCCTGTTACCCGCGAACGATCCGGAGTCGGCGACATTCTGCAGTTGGGCCCTTGTCGCGAGTCCGTACCCGATGTCGATCGCCAGCGCGGCGAACCCGAGCAGGGCCACCGCGGCTACCGCGATCAACAGAGCAACCGAACCTCTATTACGCTTTTCAGCGACTGGCTGTGTCATTTCACTTCCCTCCGGCCTGGGCGCCCGCGCGTCTTCGCGTTCGAGATCCGTCGCAGCGATCACGCTGCAGGTTCCCACGCACCGCGCCCACCTCCCCCTTGGAACACGACATCGAGTCAAACGATCGCACACAGATCCTCGTCAACGCCGGCCTCAACCCCGGCGCTGCCGTGCCATGCTGGCGGATCAAACGTGCCATCGGCAACTTCTATGCTGGCGGCGAAGCAATCCTGACAAGAGAATAATAGACACGAAGGCCGTTTCAAGGGAAGCGTTTTCCCCGGGGGTGCGCATCCTTCGCGCCGGCGTTCGTTGGGCCCGCGTCCGTAGGACCGGATTCGCGGCTGTGGCCGGGAGCTGCCACGGCCCGCAGTCATCAGAAGTCCGCCGTCTTGGGGGCCGGTCGCGGCCCGGGTTCGAGGCGGCCCCGGGAACCGCCGCCGCCGCCGGATTGCAGGTCGCGCGCCCGATCCGGGACGTGACCGGCGCGCAGGGACTTTCGTGGTCGCCGGGCACGGACCGCAGTTCTTTTCGTGGTCGCCGAGCTGTCGCCGGCTTGGCGCAGCTCGCCCGGCGGCGTTGTCGGACCCTCTCCGGCAACGCCGCCGGCTGCGGCAACTGCCTAGAAAATAGCGGCTTCCTGACTGGTCGGGGCTCGCTCTGGAATCCTCGCGCGGGCGTGGCCGCGCGAGGCCCGCATCGTGCTTTGTCTCACTGCGAAGGGCCCTTCGAGCTGCCCGCGGGGCCGAGACGTTCCGTGCCTTGCGGAGTCGGTAGTCGGTGGGGAGACGCGCCGGCCGAAGTCATATGAATC
>JACRCR010000158.1 GCA_016218925.1 Deltaproteobacteria bacterium
GATCGGCGGTACGTCGCTGGACGTGAACGCCTCCATCAACGACTTCTGGTCGGGATTCCATCAGGTGTACGGCAAGTCCGCGTTCGCGCGCTCGGTCGACGACATCTTCCACTCCGACTGCATTCTGGTCTGGCACAGCAACCCCGCCTACACGCAGATTCCGGCGTTTCACTTCATGGTCGAGGCCCGCTACCGCGGCGCCGAGCTGGTGCTCGTATCGCCCGATGTGAGCCCGTCGCACAGTCACGTGGACTTCCACATTCCTGTTCGCAACGGCACCGATGCGGCACTGGCGCTGTCGATGTGCCAGGTCATCCTGGCGGAAGGTCGCGCCGATCTCGCTTTCGTGCGCGCGCAGACCGACCTGTCGCTGCTGGTACGACGCGACACCGGCGAGTTCCTGCGCCAGTCGCACGTCGAGGCCGGTGGCCGCGACGACCGCTTCTACCACGCGCACGCCGAGCGCGGCGTCGTGCCCGCGGACGCAGGCACCCTGCTGCTCGATTTCGAGCCGTGCGTGGACGGCACGCTCGAGGTGGAATTGCACGACGGCGGTCGCGTGACAGTCGAACCGCTGCTGGCGAGGCTGCGCCGCCAACTGGACGCGAGTTACACTCCCGAGGTTGCCGGGCCGATCTGCGAAGTGCATCCGGACACGATCCGCACGATGGCTCGCAAGATCGCGTCTCGACGCACCAGCGTCATCGTCGGCGCCGGCATGACCAAGTACTTCCACGGCGACCTCTTCCAGCGATCCTTGGTGCTGTTGCTGGGCCTGACCGGAAACTGGGGCAAGAAGGGCACCGGCGTTTCGGGCTGGTGCTCGTCACTGTTCGACGGCAGCACGCTGACCATCGCCAAGGTCAAGGCGGGTGGCGAGGGTGCCATCGAGCTGCACGCGCAGATGAAGATGGTAACCGATTCGCTGCGTGAGCAGGACCCGACCCTGACCGAAGAACTGGCCGCGAGCGCGCTGTGGCGGATGATGGGGCCGGGCACCGGGATGAGCCCGGCAGCATTCTTCTGGTACTGGCACATGGGGTACCGCGAGCGCTGGAACAACGACGCTTGGAACGATCCCGCGATGCGCCGTTCGTTCGACGAATACTTTCGCGAAGCCGTCGAGTCGGGATGGTGGGGTGACGCGGCGCGGCCTGGTCCGCAGAGCCCGCCGCGCGTGCTGCTCGAAATCGCCGGCAACATGGTACGCCGCAGCCGCGGCGGCAAAGGTGTCGTATTGCAGAACCTGTGGCCGCAGCTCAGGAAGATCGTCTGCATGGACTACCGGATGTCGCAGACCGCGCTGTACGCCGACATCGTGCTGCCAGCCACGCAGCACTACGAGAAGACGACCTTCAACATGCCGACGCCGTGGACGATGTTCCTGACGATGTCGGACGCGGTGTCGGACCCGCCGGGCCAGGCGCGGTCGGAGTGGGAAGTTCTGGCCGCGTTGCTGAAGGTGATGGCCGAGCGAGCCACCGCACGCGGGCTCGAGAGCTACGCGGATCGCACCGGCATCAGGCGCCGCTACGACGAGCTGTGGAACAACTACACGATGGGCGGCGTTCTGGTGGACGACGAGACGGTTGCGGCCGACATGGTCGAGACCTCCGTTGCGCTTGGAAACCTGCCGCCCGGCACGACGACCGACACGTTCCGGCAGCAGGGACTTTGCCGCTACACGAACTGGGGAATCTCTGCGTTCGGTTCCGGGCAGGCCTCGCCGTTTCCGCAGGGTGAGACCCACGTGCCGCTGCGCAACCACGTCGAACTCGGGCATCCCTACCCGACGCTGACGCGACGCGCCCAGTTCCTGCTCGATCATCCGTGGTACCGCGAGGCAGGCGAAGATCTTCCGGTGCACAAGGAGCCGCCGCCGATGGGCGGCGTCCATCCGTTCGCGCTTTCCAGCGGCCACAGCCGCTGGAGCATCCACTCGATGAACATGACCAACCCGATCATTTTGGAGACCCATCGCGGCAAGCCGTTCGTGCTGATCAACGACGCAGACGCGCGGGCCAAAGGCATCGCCGACGACTGCCTCGTGAGCATTCGCAACGACGCCGGCGAGTTCGTGGTGGCTGCGCGCACCAGTCCCGCCCAGCGACCGGGCTCGCTGACCGTCTACAACGGCTTCGAGGGGTTCGCGTTCCCGGGCGGCAAGGGTGCCAACGAAGTGGAACCGGGCTTGGTCAAGTGGCTGCACCTGGTTGCCGGCTACGGTCATCTGACCTTCACGCCGGTGGAATGGCAGCCGACCCCGCACGATCGCTGCGTGTACGTGGAGTGCGAGCCGTACCGCGGCGACCCCGCCGCTCTCGCGCGCGGCACCGAGCCGCGGTTGTCCCAGGAGGAGCAATGAACGACCTCACTTCGGAACAGGAAGAGATCAGGCAGTGGGCGCGCGACTTTGCCCGCCGCAGTATCGCTCCGCGTGCGCTGGCGCTGGACAAGGATCCCGAGAGTCCGGCGCGCGACGAATTGCTGCGCGAAGCGGCCCATGCCGGCGTGATCGGCGCGAGCCTGCCGGAGTTTCTCGGCGGTGCCGGGCACGACGCGTTCACCGGGGTGCTTGCCACCGAAGAGTTTGCGGCGGCCTGTTCGGGCTGCACGGTGCTGTTCGGAGCGACGACCCTGGGCATCTCGCCGATCCTGCTGTGCGGCGATCCGGCGCCGCTCATGCAGTTCGTTCCGCCGCTGGTCGAGTCGTGGCAGACCGATGCGCCGCGGCTCGCCGCGCTTGCGGCCACCGAGCCCGACACCGGCTCGGATTTCATCTTCGGTCACGCCGACGGGCGCGCCAAGACCCGCGCGGTTCGCGACGGCAACGGATATCGCATCAACGGCCGCAAGGTGTTCATCTCGAACGGTTCGATCGCGAGCCTGGTCACGGTGTTCGCCACCACCGGACCTGGCGCTTCGATGCGCGATGGCATGAGCTGTTTCGTGGTGCCGAGCGACACGCCGGGCTTCTCGGTGGGATCGGTGTTCGACAAGATGGGACAGCGCGCATGTCCGGCGGCCGAACTGGTGTTCGAGGATGTGTGGGTTCCCCAGGAGTACCTACTCGGTCAGGAGGGGACGGGCTGGGCTCTCAACCGCATGATCATGTCGGTATCGCGCGCGCCGGTGGCGGCGATCGCGCTCGGAATCGCACGGTCGGCTTACGAGAAGGCGCTCGAGTATGCCGAAGTGCGCGTGCAGGGCGGCAAGCCGATCGTGCGGCACCAGGCGATGCAGTTGATGCTGGCCGACATGGCGATCCGTGTGGAAGCGGCGCGAGCGCTGGTGTGGAAGGCGGCGCGGGCAGTGGCCGCCGGAGAGCCTTCGCTCAAGCTGTCGTCGATGGCCAAGACCTACGCCTCGGATGCAGCAGTGGCCAACGCGACCGATGCGATCCAGATCCTCGGCGGCTACGGCTACATGCACGAGTACGGCGTCGAGAAACTCCTGCGCGACGCAAAGCTCACGCAGATCTACGAAGGCACCAACCAGATCAACCGCTTCGAGATCATGGAAGCGGTCAGCGATGAGCGAGCGTGAGCGAGCGGTTGGGATGGAAACGCGCGTGAGCGAGCGGTTGGGATGGAAACGAGCGTGAGCGCGCGGCTGGGATGAAAACGCGCGTGAGCGCGCAGCGGCAATGGGAGAGGGCGTGATGGCGAGGAGCATGCGGGCTGCACGATTCTACGGTCCCGGCATCGATATCAAGGTTGAGGAGATTCCATACCCGACGCCCGGCCCAGGCGATGCGATCGTCAGGCTGGCCGCCTGCGGCATCTGCGGCTCCGACGTGCATTTCCTCGAAGGCATGCCGGTTCCGGGTGGCGTGCCGTTCACTCTTGGTCACGAGCCCGCGGGCATCGTGGAAACCGTTGGCGACGGCGTGCGCGCCTGGAAAGCGGGCGATCGCGTGGCGATCCATCTCGGATCGGGCTGCGGTGTGTGTCGGCCGTGCACGTCGGGACACCCTAACTGCTGTCCAGCGTTGATCGCACCCGGACTTCACATCGACGGCGCGTTCGCCGAAGCGATTCGCGTGCCGGTCGGCTCGCTGGTGCGCGTGCCGGATGGCGTCTCGCTGGTGGCCGCGGCGATCGCGACCGATTGCGTCGCCTCACCGTATCATGCGCTCAAGTGTCGCGCCCGGCTGCGCGCAGGCGAGCGCGTTGCGGTACTCGGCTGCGGCGGGCTCGGACTGCAGGCAGTGAGTCTGGCGCGCGTGCTCGGGGCGGAGCAGGTCGTTGCGGTTGACGTGTCCGCGGTTGCGCTCGAACGAGCCGCGCGCGCCGGCGCGAGCGCGTGCGTCGACGTGTCGGGCACGGACCCGGCGGCGGCGATCCGCGCGGTCATCGCCGATGGCGCGGACGTCGTGATCGAGTGCGTGGGCGCTCCGGAGACCGTCGCGGCGGGCGTGCGGGCGTTGGTGCCCGGCGGCAGACTCGTCGTCGTCGGAGTCGGCATGATGCCGCCCGCCATCGATCTGCCGCAGGCGATCTTCGCGCTACAAGAACTCTCGGTGCTCGGCAGCTTTGGTTCGCACCAGGCCGATCTCGAAGAGATCCTCGCGCTGGAGGCCGCCGGCACGATCGACATCGAGGCTTCGATTTCGCACCGGCTCCGTCTGGAACAGGTGGGCGAGGGCCTCGAGATGCTGCGCACCAGGCGTGGGGATCCGCAGCGGATCGTGGTCGAGATTGCGGCCCCGTGAGCGTGCTGACATAGAGCGCGTGCGCGCGGGATTTGGCCGTCGCCGAGGATTGACAATGCGAGAACTGAACGAGCTGATTCTGGCCGACCTGATCGCCGCCCGGGCCGAAGAGCTGCCCGACTTCGATGTCGTGACCTTCGAAAGTGGCGGGCTGCGCCCGGACGAAGTCCGCACCTACGGCGACCTGTGGATGAACGGCAACCGCATCGCGGCCGGCCTCATCGCCAAAGGGCTGCGCAAGGGCGACCGCTTCGCGTTGATGATGCGCAACCATCCGCAGTTCGTCGAGACGATGGTGGCGGCTTCGCTGACCGGCGGCGTGTTCGTGCCGATCGACCCGCGCACCAGGGGCGAGAAGCTGGCGTACACGCTGCGCAACTCCGAATGCCGCGGGATCGTGTGCGCCGACTACGCACTGGCCGAGGTCGCCGCGGTGCGCCAGGGCCTGCCGGATCTAGAATGGATTGTCGTTCTGGAGTCGGGGGAAGAGCCCGCCAGCATGATGACGTCCGATGTGAAAGGTGCCGAGCCGTTCGCGCCGCTCGTGGACAGACCCGAGGTCTATGTCACGCCGCGCACCGAGGTGCCGGGCGAGCCGCTCGAGATCGTGTACACCTCGGGCACGACCGGTGATCCCAAGGGCGTAGTGTGCGCCAACGGCCGCTATGTCGGCGCGAGCATGATGGGGTACCTCAGCGGGCTTCAGCTTGGCGACAGGCCGTACAATGGCCTGTCGCTGACTCACGGAAACGCACAGATGGTGACGCTGTCGTCGTCGCTGGTCATCCGGATGCGCGCGGTGTTCAGTCGCCGCTTCACCAAGTCGCGCCTCTGGGACGTAACCCGCAAGTACGGATGCACCGCGTTCAATCTGCTCGGCGGCATGGCCACCGCGATCTACAGCGAGCCGCCAAGGCCCGACGACGCCGACAATCCCGTGCGCATAGTGCTGAGCGGCGGCATGCCGGCTCCGTTGTGGCGACCGTTCGAGGAACGCTTCAACGTGAAGATCCTCGAAGCGTACGCGGCGGTGGAAGGCGGACTCGCGATCAATCCGATCGGCGTCGGACCGGTCGGCAGCTTCGGGAAGGCGCCGCCGATGTTCGAGATCAAGATCGTCGACGAACAGGACAACGAGTGCCCGCCCGGCGTGATCGGCGAACTGATTTCACGGCCCAAGACCGGCGAGCGCGTCGAGGTCGAGTATTTCAAGAACGAGGAAGCGTCGAGGAAGAAGACCGAGGGCGGCTGGCTGCGCAGCGGCGACATGTGCCACTGCGACGAGGGCGGCTGGCTGTACTTCGACTTCCGCAAGGGCGGGGGCCTGCGTCACAACGGCGACTTCGTCAATCCCGGGTTCGTCGAGAAAGTCGTCGCCGAGCACCCGCAGGTGAACGACGTGTTCGTCTACGGTGTGCCTGCGGCCTCGGGCTCGCCTGGCGAGAAGGATGTCGTGGCGGCCGTCGTGCCGGTGGACGCGGCGACTTTCGA
>JACRCR010000159.1 GCA_016218925.1 Deltaproteobacteria bacterium
GCTCCAGGCGCTCGGCGTAGCTGCGTCCAACCTCGTGGTTGTCCACGACGATCTGGACTTGCCTTTGGGACGCCTGCGAGTGCGTGTCGGCGGCGGCGCTGGGGGGCACCGCGGGGTCGCCTCCGTTCTGGACGAACTCGGCGACGATCGCTTCGTGCGGATTCGCGTGGGGGTCGGCCGGCCGCCGCAGGATACGCCCGCGGTGGAATACGTGCTGTCGCGATTCACCCGCGAAGAGGCGGGAGCGGCATCGGAGGCGATCGGACGCGCCGCCGATGCGGTGACGACGATCGTTTGCCAGGGGCCGCAGGCGGCGATGCAACTGTTCAATCGGACTGTCTGAGGCGTGTTGATTGTCGTGCCGGTGCGCTCCCAGCGGGAAGAAGACGGCCAGCCGTGCTGAGGCTGATGATGTATCTGGCGCCGCTCGCCGGAATCGTCGGTCTCTACGGTGCCGGCCGCCGCCTGGCGGCGGTGCGTGCCGAGTCGGCCGGCGACGACTCGATGCAGGATATGCAGCGCGCGGTCCGCGCTGGTGCGATGGACTTCCTCAGCCGCGAGGCACGCGCGCTGGCGATGTCAGCGGTCGCGGTGGGTGTCATGCTCGCGATTGGAATCGGCTCCTCGACCGCGATGGCGTTCATGTTCGGCGCAGCGTGTTCGATGCTCGTGGGATATCGCGGAATGATAGCGGCTACGGACTCGAACGGCCGCGCCGGCGAAGCTGCGCGTGGTTCGGGCGAGCGCCGAGCGGCGCAGATAGTGTTCGGCGGTGCCGCGGTGATGGGCCTCTCGGTCGCGTCCGTGGGGTTGGTCGGCATTGGTGTCTTGTACTGGTTCTGGGGCGACCCGTCGGGCGCAAGCGTCATCAATGGCTTCGCCCTGGGAGCGAGTTGGGTAGCGTTGTTCGTCTGCGTCGGCGGCGGCCTCTTTGCCGGCGCAGCCGCGGCCGCTGGCGAAGTCGCCGTGAGTCTCGCTGCCACCGGCGGCAGGGCCGATTCCGGCAACCCGGGCGTCATCGCCGACGGGATCGGAGGTAATGTCGGCGATGTAGCCGGTGCCGGCGCCGACCTCTTCGCATCGTACTGCGGCTCGATCATTGCCACCATCGCCATCGCGGCGACCATGAGCAAGGCCTCGCTACTGCTGCTGGGCGACGGTTCGTTGGAAGCCGAAACATTGCAGAGCCAGCTCATGATGTACCCGCTCGTGATGGCGGTGGTCGGACTGTTCGCGTCGATCGGCGGGCTCTACTCGCTCGACTGGCTCCAGGCTCACGGATCCAAAGCCGCTTTGGGATACTCGACGTTCGTTGCAGGTGGGCTGTTTCTGCTTGCGGCCCTGCTGGTGACCGCGATCTGCGACATCTCCTCCGGCGTGTGGTGGGCCGTCATGGTGGGGACCGTCGGCGCGGTGGTGATGGGTCTGGTGAGCGGGCCCTCTGCCGGTCGGGGACCGACGCGGCGGCTGCCGGACAGTTCGGAGACCGGTACGGCGACCAACCGTGTCGAGAGTCTTGCCGTTGGTCTGCAGCGCTGCGCTCTGCCGCTCGCCACGATCTGTGCGTCGATTCTCATCGCGAACGCCGTCGCGGGCGTCTACGGCATCGGAGTCGCGGCCGTTGGCATGCTCGCTACCGTCGGATTTGCGATGACGCTCCAGGCCTGCGGGCCGATCGCGGACAACGCTGGCCGGATCGCGCGGATGACCGATCTCGGGTCTCGAGCGTGCGAGGTGACCGACCGCCTCGGCGTCCTTGGGATGGCCGCGGTCGCCCGTTGCAGGGGCCTCGCGATCGGCGGCGCGGCGCTGAGCGCGCTGGCACTGTTGTCGGCATACGCGATGGCCGTGAACGTGGAGAGGAGCCGCGCGGGGCACGCTGCGATGCATATCCTCGTCAACGACCCGAAAGTGCTGGCAGGCCTGTTTTTCGGCGGGACGTTGCCTTTCCTGGCCGCGGGGTTCTGCATGACCGCGGCGGGGCGTCTCGCCGGCGGGTTCGTGGACGAGCTTCGTCGCCAATCGGGCGAACTCCCCGGTCTTGTCGATCGCGGCGGGGAGGAGCGGGCGGGCGCGGCTCGCTGCGTCGCGGTCCCGATGCAGCGAGCAGTGCGCGCGATCGTCGCGCCGGGGCTGGTGGGCGTCGCCGCGCCGGTGATCGTCGGGTTGGCGCTGGGACCCGAGGCGCTCGGCGGGATGCTTGCCGGTGCGACCGTGAGCGGCGTGCTGCTGGCTACCTCTCTCCTGGGCGGCGGGAGCCGGGGCCGGGACAACGCCTGGACGGCGATCGAGAAGCACGAAGTAGAAACCCAGCAGGCAGGCACCCGCGCTCGCCGCACGGCCGTGGTCGGCGACATCGTCGGCGATTCGTTCAACGACACGGCCGGTCGGTCCATGAACATTCTCATCAAACTCATGTCAGTCGTCTCGCTGGTCATAGCGCCGCTGTTGGCGTGAGAACCGACGAAAAACGGAGAGGAACAATCAAGCTATGCGTCCATACGAAACTTTGATGGTGTTGAGCACCGGTCTCGCAGATGAGACCGCCAAGCTCGTCAACCGCTTCGAATCCATCGTCCGCACAGAAGGGGGAACGGTGGATGCGAATCGGGATTGGGGCGTACGCGATCTGGCGTACCCGATCGGCAAGCAGCGACAGGGACACTACTTCCTGCTCGAATATAAGGCTGAACCGAACGTGGTGGCCGAGTTGGAGCGCAACCTGCGGATTGCCGAAGGTGTGATGCGATTCACCAGCGTCCAGCAGGAGCACACCGGTCTACCTGAGCCGCGTGTCTACCGGGAGTATTCCGATCGCCGCGACACGCCGCTGAGCGAGCTGCGCGCCGGTGCAGAGGAGCTCGAGCCGTTGCGCGAGGAACTCGACCTGGGTGAAGAGTCGACCGATGAGATCACCGCCATCGGCGATGATGGCGAGGAGATGGAGTAAGCGAGATGGACGACAAGAGAAGCGACGACAGAAGAAGCGACGACAAAGGCGCGCCCGGAGGCGAACGCCGGCCGCGAAGTCGTTTCGCGCGAGGCGGCGGCCGCGGGCGTACCCGCCGGCGAGTTTGCCGGTTTTGTGCGGAGAAGACCCTGCCGCTCGATTACAAGTGGTTCGACGTGCTCGAGGCCTTCGTCAGCGAGCGCGGCAGGATCGTTCCGAGCCGCACGACCGGAACTTGCGCGAAGCACCAGCGCCGATTGACCCTGGCGATCAAGCGCGCGCGCAACGTTGCGTTGCTGCCGTACTCGGCGTCCTGAGCCGAAAGGAGGACGACATGGAAGTGATTCTGCGTGAAGATGTGGCATCCCTCGGGATGATAGGCGACATCGTCAAGGTACGTCCCGGATACGCTCGGAACTATCTGCTGCCGCAAGGGCTGGCGGTACCGGCAGACCGGCGCAACGTCGAGAAGCTCGAGCACGAGCGGCGTCTGATCGAACTCAAGAAGCAGCGTGAGCGAGGGACCTACGAGAGGCTGGCGACCTCACTGCGCGCCTTGCGGCTCGAAACCGAAGCGCGCGCGGGACGCGGCGGGAAGTTGTTCGGATCGGTCACCAACCTGGACGTGCACAAGCTGCTCGTGGAGAAGGGGTTCGAGATCGACAGGCGCCGCATCGAGATGCCGGAACCGATCAAGGAGATCGGCGAGTTCCGGGTCTGCGTGCGCGTCGGCCAGGACATCTCGGCCGAGATCAAGCTGGTCGTCAGCGCCGTCGGTGGCATGCTCGAGGATGCCGGCGCCGAGCCGGGCGAATCGCAGGACGGTGCGGTCTGAGGAATATCACCGGCGCGAAGCTGGCGGCGAGCGTGACGTTCGCGACGGCGGCGGTATGGTCGGCGACGGCTGCCGCCGCCGACGACGCCGAGCCGGGTGAGGTCGTCGCCAAGGCTGCCGTTGACGAGGCCGGATGCTACATCGACATCGGCCTCGAGAAGCCTCAGTCGGCGCACGAGAAATGGTTCGCTATCGCGGGGCTGATCGCCGCCGAACGCTGAGTGCGCGAGGGTGCCAGGTGGCGCGTGTACTCGTCGCGCCGGATGCGGCTCGCGCCGCGTCGCCAGTTCAGGCTGACGGCGAATCCGGCGGCGGTTCCTCGAGCGACAACAAGCGCTCTCGGTAGATCGTCAGCAACGACAGAAAAGCGGCCAATACGGCCGGGCCCGCGAATAGCCCCACTAGCCCGAAGGTGTCGAGTCCTCCGAGGATCCCGACGAACAGAAATGGCGTCGGGAGCTTTGCCTGGCCACCTATCAGCAGCGGGCGCAGCAGGTTATCGACCGACGATACCGCTATCGCCCCCCAGGCGAGCAGAAAGCTCGCGCGAATCCAGTCGCCCGTGATGTAGAGCCCGACAACCGCCGGAACCCACACCAGGGCGGCACCTCCGACCGGCAAGAAGGCCAACCCGAAGGTGAGAACACCGAGCAGCAGCGCAAAAGGGATCCCGGCTGCCCACAGGGCTACTCCGACCAGCAGTGCCTGGACTACGGCGGTGGCCGCCAGCCCTTGGACGACGGCGAGCAAGGTGGTCTGCAGGCGCGCGAAGATGCGGCGCCGGTCGCCGACGGCCATCGGAAGCGATTCCTCCAGGTAGGCGATCGAGGCGGCGCCGTCTCGGAAGGCGAAGAACAACGCGAACAGCAGGATGCCGATGCCGACGAAGAACCCGAAGACGTTGCGGGCTACTTCGGCCGCGTGGGCGGCGGCAAATTCGCTCAGCCAGCGCAGGCCCGAGAGCGCGAGCGTGGTCGGCTCGACCTCGCTGCCGGCCATTCGGTCCTGTACCCACGTCCAGGCTGGCTGGACCAGCCAGTGATGGCTGAGGTCGTCGAGGACCTGGACCCGATTGGCCGTGACGAAGTCGGCCATGCTCTGGTAAGCGCCGATCGCCTCTCGGGCCACGACCCCCGACAGTACCAGCGCCGGAACCACGGCAAGCGCGAAGACGGCCGACGTCATGATCGCTGCACTGGCACCGGGCCAGCCGGGCATGGTTCGGAGCAGCAGGCGATAGGCTGGATGGAACACCGCGGCCAGGACGCAGGCCCACGCCAGCGGCGTCGCGTACGGTGCGACGAGACGCACCAACAGCACGACCAGGCCCAGCAGGGCCAGTATCAAGAAGGCGGTGGAGACGTTGTCGCGGATCAACCTGATCGGCATGCTATGCGATCTGGAGTGTCCCTGAAAACTCCCGTGTCGGTTGACTCCCCGGACAGGGATTGTTAACCCTTCCGCACTTTTGCGCAGTGCGGAAGCGCGCTGCAGGCACGTAGCTCAGAGGCAGAGCACTACCTTGACACGGTAGGGGTCGGCGGTTCAATTCCGCCCGTGCCTACCATTTTCAACGCCGAAGGAGAGTAACCAGCGCCGGAACTGACGCAGCAACGGGACCCGAAACAAACGCCGCCGCAAGGCGGCTTCCCGATTGCCGCTGTCCGGCTCGAGTGGTCGATAATCGAATGTCGCAACACCTCACCGTCACCCTTGCGGGCGGCGGCATTCGTACGGTACCCGACGGGACCACCGCTGCCGAAACGCTCGGCAGCCAGGTGACACCCGAGACGATCGGGGTACAGATCGATGGCCGGCCGTGCGATCTGTCCTCGCCACTGCGCGCCGACTGCTGTCTCGAGCCCATTCGCGCCGATTCTCCCGCGGGTCTCGCCATTCTCAGGCATTCTACCGCGCATCTACTCGCGCACGCCGTCAAGCGCTTGTATCCGCAGGTCCAAGTCACGATCGGTCCGGTGATCGAAGACGGGTTCTTCTACGACTTCCATCATCCGGCCGGTTTCACGCCTGAGGATCTCGAGCGTATCGAGGCCGAGATGGCGAGGATCGTCGCCGAGGATCGTCCGGTCGTCCGCGAAGAGTGGGACCGCGACGAGGCCAGCGAGTTCTTCCGTTCGAGCGGCGAGGGTTTCAAATCGGAGATCATCGCCGACCTTCCCGATGCCAGGGTTGGGCTCTACAGACAGGGCGATTTCGTGGATCTGTGTCGCGGTCCGCACGTCCCGTCGACCGGCTGCCTCGGCGCCTTCAAGCTGCTGAGCGTGGCTGGAGCGTACTGGCGTGGTGACGAGCGCAATCCGATGCTGCAGCGCATCTACGGTACCGCCTGGGCCGATCGCGCCAGCCTCGACGAGCACCTGGCACGACTGGAAGAGGCCAAGCGGCGCGATCACCGCCGCCTCGGCAAGCAACTGGGGCTGTTCAGTTTTCATCGCGAAGCACCCGGCAGCCCTTTCTTCCATCCCGATGGAGCGCTCGTCTACAACCTTCTCGTAGAGTACGTGCGCGGTCTATACCGCGTCTACGACTACCGCGAGGTAATCACTCCGCAGATCCTCGACGTCGATCTCTGGCACCGCTCCGGCCATTACGAGAATTATCGCGAGAACATGTATTTTACGGCGATCGAGGAACGTGAGTTCGCGGTCAAGCCGATGAACTGCCCGACCCATTGTCTGATGTACGGCGAGGAGATCCGCTCGTACCGCGACCTGCCGATTCGTTTCGCCGACTTCGGCCGCCTGCACCGCTTCGAGCGTTCGGGTGTCATGCACGGATTGACGCGCGTCCGTTCTTTCGCGCAGGACGACGCGCACATTTTCTGTGCGCCAACGCAGATCCAGAGCGAGATCCGTGCGGTGATCGGGATGATACGCGAGGCCTACGCGGTCTTCGGTTTCACTCAGGCGCGCGTCTACCTTTCGACGCGTCCGCCGCAGTCGACCGGATCGGACGAGATGTGGGAACAAGCCGAATCCGCGCTGCGCGAGGTGCTGACGGCCGAGGGGGTGGAGTTCCTTCTCAACGCGGGCGACGGCGCGTTCTACGGCCCCAAAATCGATTTCTGCGTTCTCGACGCCGTGCGCCGCGAGTGGCAGCTCAGCACCGTACAGCTCGATTTCTCGATGCCCGAGCGTTTCGAACTCGAATACGTCGACGGGACGGGGAAGGCGTGCCGACCGGTGATGATACACCGCGCCGTGCTGGGGTCGCTCGAGCGTTTCCTGGGGATCCTTCTCGAGCACACCGCGGGGGCACTGCCGCTCTGGCTCGCGCCGTGCCAGGTCTCGCTCGCAACGGTGACCGACCGGCAGCACCAATATGCCGCCGACGTGGTGGCCAGGCTGTGCGCGAGGGGCCTGCGCGCACGGGCCGATCTTCGCAACGAGAAACTGGGCTTCAAGATTCGTGAGGCCCAAGCCCTCAAGATTCCCGTCGTCGCCGTGGTCGGAGACAAAGAAGTCGCGGCCGGCAAGGTTGCCCCCCGCCTGCGCGGCGGCGAGCAACTCGACGCGATGACGGTTGAGGCATTTGCCGACTGGCTGCTCGAACGAAGTCATGCCGGCAACGGAGGTGTACCATAGCCAAGTCTGATGATTTTCGGATCAACAACGAGATTCGCTCGCGCGAAGTTCGTTTGATCGGTGCCGACGGAGAACAACTCGGAATCATGACGATCGCCGACGCGCGCGAGATCGCCGAAGCGCGGCAGATGGATCTCGTCGAAGTCGCCGGTGCTGCGGTGCCGCCGGTCGTGCGGATAATGGATTTCCACAAGTTCCGCTACGAGCAGCGCAAGAAGGTCCAGGAGTCGAAAAAGAAGAGCACGGCGACCACGCAGATGAAGGAGGTCAAGCTCCGATCGCGGACCGAAGCGCACGACGTCGAGTTCAAGACCCAGCACATCCGCCGCTTCCTGGCTGCGGGACACAGGGTCAAGGTCACCGTGTTCTTCAAGGGGCGCGAGATCGCCAGGCCCGACCTCGGACGGGCGATGCTCGAACGAGTGGTCGCGACCATCACGGACGTCGCCCAGCCCGAAAGCGAACCACGGCTCGAGGGCCGCAACATGTCGGTCATAGTGGTGCCGACCAAATCCACCCAGGGAGCGAGCAATGCCTAAAGTGAAGACCAAGCGAGGTGCCGCCAAGAGGTTCTCGGTAACCGGCAGCGGTAAGGTGAAGCGCGGCCGCGCGTATCACCGTCACCAGCTTTCGGCCAAGACGCGCAAGCAGAAGCGCAACTTGGCCAAGAACACCACCGTGGCGCCGTCGGACGTCAAGGCCATCAAGCGGATCCTGCCCGGAAGCTGACGCCCGGCCCACGACGCTACAGGAGAAGAGACCATGCCGAGAGTTACCAGAGGAACCAAGGGCCACCGCCGACACAAGAAGATCCTTGAGATCGCCAAGGGCTACGTCGGCGGGCGAAAGCTCTACCGTCAAGGCCGCGAGACGGTAGAGAAGGGCCTCACGTACGCGTTTCGTGATCGCAAGGCGCGCAAGCGCGACTTCCGCCGTCTGTGGATCGTGCGCATCAACGCGGCCGCGCGTCTCGAAGGGTTGAGCTACGGGTTACTGATGCACGGGCTCAAACAGGCCGGAGTCGAACTGGACCGCAAGGTTCTGGCCGAGATGGCGGTCAACGAGCGCGCGGCATTCAACGAATTGGTGGCCTTGGCCAAGTCCAAGCTTGCCGCTTGAGTTGCGGCCGTGGCCGCTTCCGCGCATGACCAGCAACTTCCGGAGGCTATCTCCGAGGAAGCGCTCGCGCGTATCCAAGCAAGCTCGGACAGCGCCTCGCTCGAGGCGCTGCGTGTCGAGTACCTGGGTAAGAAAGGCCGCCTGACCGGTGCGCTCAGAGCGCTGGGATCGCTCGCGCCTGCGGAACGCCCGGCCTTCGGACAGCGGGTCAACCGAGCCAAGGAAGCGCTGGACGCAGCACTCGCGGCGCGCGGCGAAGAACTGCGCCTGCGGCGGCGCGAGGCTGCGCTGGAGGCTTCGGCGGTCGACGTCACGCTACCTGGATTCGGTCCCACGCCGGGCCGTCCGCATCCGTTATCCAGGACACTCACCGAGATCTGCGACGTCCTTGGAGGGATGGGCTTCACGGTCGAGGAAGGACCGGAAGTCGAGGACGACTACCACAACTTCGAAGCGCTCAACATGCCGGCGGACCATCCGGCCCGCGACATGCAAGATACTTTCTTCGTCGGCGATGACAGAGTACTCCGAACGCATACTTCGCCCGTGCAGATCCGGGTCATGGAGCGGCAGCCGCCACCGTTGCGCATCATCGCTCCGGGAGCCGTATACCGGAACGACGACGACGCGACTCACTCACCTATGTTCCACCAGGTCGAAGGCCTGATGGTGGATCGCGGCGTGACTTTCGCGCACTTGAAAGGCGTGCTCACGACTTTTCTCCGGCGCGTCTTCGAACGCGAGGTCGGGGTGAGGCTGCGGCCGAGTTTCTTCCCTTTCACCGAGCCCAGTGTCGAGGTCGATGTCGGTTGCGTGGTCTGCGGTCAGCGCGGCGGCGAGTGCCGCGTCTGCAAGGGGACGGGTTGGCTCGAAATCCTCGGCGCAGGGATGGTCGATCCAGCGGTCTTCGCCCACGTCGGTTACGATCCGGAGGAATTCACAGGGTTTGCCTTCGGCGTAGGGGTAGAACGCATCGCGATGCTCAAGTACGGAATCGACGACATCCGTCTGTTCTACGGCGGCGACTTGCGCTTCCTGCGGCAGTTCTAGGAAAGCGTCATGCGGGTTTCCTGCAACTGGCTCTCGCAATTCGTGGTCGGCCTTCCGGCGGTCGAGGAAGTCGCCGCTCGTCTGACCATGGGTGGTCTCGAAGTGGAGTCCATCGAGAGCCCCGTTCTTCAATACGGCGACCGTCTCGTGCTCGCGCGTATCGTCGAGATGGGGCCGCATCCATCGGCGGACCGGCTCTCGCTGTGTCAGGTGGACGACGGTGAGGGATGCTCGGCGATCGTCTGTGGTGCTCGCAACATGAAGGCGGGGGACACCGTCGTCCTGGCGCGCCCGGGTTGCGAACTCCCGGGCGGCGTTCGCATCAAGGTTGCCAAGCTGCGCGGCATCGAGTCGCGAGGGATGCTGTGTTCGGCGGCCGAACTCGGTCTTGCGGCCACGGGCGACGGGATCCTCGTTCTCGAACCGGGGCTGGTCGCGGGCGCGCCGGCAGCGCCGCTGCTGGGGCTCGACGACTCGATCATGGAACTCTCGATCACTCCCAACCGCGGCGATTGTCTCAGTATACGTGGTGTAGCGCGCGAGGTCGCCGCGCTGTGCGGCGCGAGGCTCGCGCCGGCTTTCGAACTGCCCTTGCCGCCGTGGAGTTCCAGCCGTGATCGACCGCCCGTTCGGATCGATGCTTCCGGGGCGTGCTCGCACTACAGGGGCATCGTGGTCCGTGGCGTCAGTGTAGGGTCTTCGCCGACGTGGCTTCGCACCCGGCTGGCGGCGGCAGGACTTCGTCCGATCAGCAACGTCGTCGATGTAACCAACTACGTTCTCGTGGAAGCCGGGCAGCCGTTGCACGCCTTCGATCTCGCGCTGCTTGCCGGGCCGGAGTTGGCGGTGCGGTACGCCCGCTCGGGTGAGCGGTTGCGTACGCTCGACGATCGCGATGTCGACCTCGACTGCGGCGACTTGGTGATCGCGGATGCGAATGGCCCCGTGGCACTGGCCGGCGTGATGGGCGGTGCGGACACGGCGGTGCGCGAAGGTAGCTGTGATATTTTCTTGGAAGGGGCCGCATTCACGCCGGCCGCCGTTCGTCGAACCAGTCGTCGACTCGGCATCCTGACGGATTCCTCGGCGCGCTTCGAGCGTGGTATCGATACCGGCGCGGTCGAGGCGGCACTCTGGCGTGCGGCGCGATTGATCGTCGAGGTGGCTGGCGGTCGGATCGAAGAAGGATTCTGCGGCGACGGCGTCGCTCCCGCGGCCGGCGAGCCGATAGTGCTGCGTTCATCGCGCGTCGAGAAGATCCTCGGCAGCGCGGTTCCGCCGCAGCAGGCACAGCGAATTCTGACTTCGCTCGGCGCGGTGGCGGCTGCGCATCCTTCGGGTTTGGAAGTGACGGCTCCGAGTCACCGCAACGATCTCGTGCGCGAGATCGACCTGATCGAAGAGATCGCCAGGGTCCGAGGGTACGATACCTTCGGGTCGGAGTTGCCCGCGATACGGATGCAGCCGGTATCGCTGTCCGCTTGCGATCGTGCGGCGCGTGAGCTGCGTGCATCGCTGGCGTCGCGCGGTTTCTACGAGCACGTCGGTCTGTCGTTCGCATCCGCCGACACGAACGCGCGCCTGCGCGGACTGCATCGCGACGAGAGCGAGTGCGTTCGCGTTCGCAATCCACTACGTGTGGACGAGAGTGAACTGCGTCGCAGCGCGCTTGCGTCGTTGCTGGAAGCCTACAGGCTCAATCTCTCAGTGGGCCAGAGCCGGGTCGATCTGTTCTGTCTGGGACGCACGTTTTCGTGGGAATCCGACGGTTCTACGGACCGCGGCGGCGCGCCGGCCGCGCACGCCCACGGCGGGCGCGCCGTCTGTCAGATCGAGACCTTGGCGGGACTGCTGGCCGGGCCGCGGCCCGGGCGTGGGCTCGGGCGCGGCGAAGCCCCGGCGTTCGGGGACGCGAAAGCAGCGGTTGAAGCGGCGCTGGCGCTGCTTGCGCCCTACGGCCGCGTCCGCTTCGTCCCGTGCGCGGAGCGCCCGGAGTACCACCCGCTGGCCTGTGCCAGGGTACTGGCTGGGGCCGATCCGGTCGGGTACCTCGGCCGCCTCCATCCGGTGATGGCGGAAGAGCTTGAAATCACGGAGGAAATCTACCTCTTCGAAGTTGACTGGCGGAAGGTCGTTGAGTATTCTCCCCGCCACGAGGGGCTACGCCCGATCCCGCGTTATCCGAGTTCGAGCAGGGATGTTTCACTGCTCGTTCCGCGCCGACTGGCGGCAAGCGCAGCGATCGAGGTCGTGGAACGGCTGGCCGATCCCTGCATCGAGAGCATTTCCGTGTTCGACGAGTACACGGGGGCAGGCATCGACGAGGCGGACAAGGCCCTGGGGTATACGATCGTGTATCGCGCCGGCGACCGGACGCTCACCGAAGCGGAAGTTACCGCGCTGCACGGACGGGTGGTGGGGGAATTGGCCGAACAACTACGAGCCCGGGTGCGCACCTGATGAACACGGTGCGGCGCCGCGGTGGCAGGCACGAAGGGCGTCGCTCATGACCAAGGCCGAAATCGTCGAGCGTATCTACGAGCGGGTCGGGTTCTCAAAAAAAGAGGCCGCGGAGGTGGTGGAATCCATCTTCGAGGTCATCAAGGCCCGGCTCGAACAGGGCGAGAAGGTCAAGATCTCGGGGTTCGGGAACTTCGTGATCAACGAGAAGCGGCCACGCAAGGGGCGCAACCCGCAAACCGGAGATGAGATCGTCATCACGGGTCGAAGGGTGCTCAGCTTCAAGCCCAGTCAGGTGCTCAAGCGGACGATAAACGTCGAGGGTGTCTGATCGTGAACGAAGACACCGTCCAGGACGAGGCCGGCCAGGACCCCGCTGAGGCGCCCGCAGCCTCGTCGCATCCGGCACTCCCCGCGGACAAGCTCTATTTCAAGATCGGCGAGGTGGCCAAGATCGTCGGGGTGAAACCTTACGTCCTGCGCTACTGGGAGTCGGAGTTCAGCGTCATCAAGCCGGGCAAGACGCGCTCCAAGCATCGGCTCTACCGTCGCCGGGATGTGGAGACCCTGTTGAGGATCAAGGATCTTCTACACGGTCGTCGCTTCACTATCGAAGGGGCCAGGCGCCAACTCCGGCAGGAGGCCGCCGCCGAAAGCGCCGAGGCCTCACCGGTGGCCGGCACCGAGTCGCTCAAAGAAGTACGCGACGCGCTGGTTGCGATTCGCGACGCGCTGGCCTGAACCAAGCCCGTTCCCTCTGTCTCATTCGAGGCGGGGCTTCGCGCGGGCACTGCCCGCGCGGCGGGCAGTGCCTGACAAAGAGGCGATTGCGTCTCGACCTCCTGCGTTGAACTCCGCGTTTCGACTCGCCTTTTTTCCGCCCGGCGTGGCATGACGGTTGCTTGTTGACCGACATCTTCGCTCCGCTCGGTGCGCTGCGGCACGGGGTCGAGAGAAGTCGAACGTAACAGCAATCGGAGGGACCCCGATGTCTTATCGTGTTCGACTGCGGCGCACCGCGTGCGTCTGCGCTTCTGTTTTGGCTTTTGCCGCTCCTGCCCACGCCGAGGACGCCGCGATCAACGCCGGCGACACCGCGTGGGTTCTTACCTCCGCCGCACTGGTGCTGCTGATGACGCCGGGGCTCGCGATGTTCTACGGCGGCATGGTGCGCTCGAAGAACATGCTTTCGACGCTGATGCACAGCTTCGTCGCAATGGGGCTGATCACGGTCCAGTGGGTGGTAGTCGGCTATTCGCTGTCGTTCAGCGAGGGCGGTGGGTTTCTGGGCGGACTTTCGTATTCGTTCCTGCATGGTGTGGCCAACGACGCGCCGTGGCCCGGGACCACGATTCCCCACGGCGCTTTCATGATCTTTCAGATGATGTTCGCGATCATCACGCCGGCGCTGATCAGCGGGGCGATAGCCGAGCGGATGAAGTTCGGGACCTACTGCCTGTTCATCGTTCTGTGGGCGACGCTCGTCTACGATCCGATCTGTCACTGGGTGTGGGCTTCGGACGGCTGGCTCTTCAAGATGGGCGCGCTCGACTTCGCCGGCGGTACCGTGGTGCACATCAGTTCGGGCGTCTCAGCGCTCGCGCTGACGCTGATGCTCGGACGCCGAATCGGCTACCCGCACTCGCCGATGAAGCCCCACAATCTCGGCATGACGCTGCTCGGGGCCGGGCTGCTCTGGTTCGGCTGGTTCGGGTTCAACGGAGGCAGCGCGCTCGGCGCCAACGCGACCGGCGTCAATGCCTTCGTCGTCACCCACGTCGCCGCGGCGACCGCGGCCGTGACCTGGTGCGTGATCGAGGCGCTGCACCGCGGAAAGGCCAGCGCGCTGGGATTCGCGTCCGGTGCGGTGGCGGGTCTGGTCGGAATTACTCCTGCCTGTGGCTTCGTCGGAGTCGCAGGCGCGCTCGGCATCGGCGTATCGGTGGCCCTGGCCTGCTACGGCGGGGTCATGCTCAAGGCCCGTCTGGGTTACGACGATTCGCTCGACGCGTTCGGCGTCCACGGCGTCGGCGGAACCTGGGGCGCGATCGCGACCGGCATCTTCGCGATCAAGGCGCTCACCAAGGATGCGGGCGGATTGCTCGATGCCGGCAACGTCGGTCAGGTGATGACACAGCTCACGGCAGCGGGCGCGACGATCGGCTATGCTTTCGTCGCTACGATCGTGCTGGCCCGAGTACTCGACGCCGTCGTCGGGCTGCGCGTGGGCGAGGAGGACGAACGCATGGGTCTCGACCTCGCCGCGCACGGTGAAACCGGTTACGACATGTAGCGGTGGCGTCGTCAGGACGGATCCCGGTTGCCTTGAGCGCCTCGTGTGGCTAGTGTCGCGCCACCCGAATTCGGGGCGTGGCGCAGTCTGGTAGCGCACTCGCTTGGGGTGTGAGTGGTCGCTGGTTCAAATCCAGTCGCCCCGACCATCGCGAAGGCCGGAAGATCGACAGATCTTCCGGCCTTCTGTCAAATCGAGTTCGTTCCGGTTCGCACGTTCTCGCCCTCCACTCGGGTTGACCTCAGGGGGCTCGAAAGGAATCATCGCGCGATCATGGTAGTTGCCTGCAACGACGACGGGATACAGTCGAGCGGACTCGCCCGCCTCGTGGAGGCGGTGCGCGAGATCGACGACGTCGTCGTCGTGGCGCCGGATCGGGAGCGCTCGGCGGTCAGTCATGCGCTGACCCTGGAGCGGCCGCTGCGTGCGGACGAGGTCAGACCGGGGTGGTTCGCGGTGGATGGCACGCCGACCGACTGCATCAATCTGGCACTGAACGGGCTGCTGGCCCAGCGCCCTTGGCTGGTAGTCTCGGGTATCAACCGCGGCGCCAATCTCGGTGACGACATAACCTACTCCGGTACCGTATCGGCGGCGATGGAAGCGGTGTTGCTGGGAGTCCCGGCGGTAGCGTTCTCGCAGGTAGGGCGGGTGGCATTCGACTATGACGCAGCCGCGTCCTTTGCGGCGTTGTTGGTGCGCGTGCTGCGCGACAGGCCGCTGCCAACCGACACCCTGTTGAACGTCAACGTTCCCGATCTCGCCAAGCCGGCCGGGTACTCGATAACGAGGCAGGGCAAGCGTCGCTACGGCGACGCAATCATCGAGAAGGTCGATCCACGCGGTCGCAAGTACTACTGGATCGGCGGCGCCGAACTCGATTTCGACGATGCGCCGGGGACCGACTTCACGGCCATCCGGGAAGGAAGGATTTCGGTCACCCCGCTGCACCTGGATCTGACGAACTACGAGTCGCTGGAATCGCTGGTTTCGCTGCCGATCCGGTGGCCCTGAGTGGCGGCGCGGGCGACGGCCAGAACCCTGCGCCGGGCCTGCGTGGCATGACAACGATCGCGTGAACTTCGCGAAGGAGCCCGTCGAGGAGCATGAACATCCGCGCATTGATTCGCGACATTCCCGACTTCCCCAAACCGGGCATCGTGTTCAAGGACATAACGCCGGTGCTTGCCGACGGACCTGCGCTGCGCTGGATCGTCGAACGCTTGGCAGAACGCTATCGTGGCCGCGTCGACGCGGTGGTTGGCATCGAGTCGCGCGGCTTCCTGATCGGCGCGCCGGTGGCTTATGAGCTCGGGGTCGGTCTTTGCCTCGTGCGCAAGCCTGGCAAGCTGCCTCATGATACGCACGCGGTGACCTATGAACTCGAGTACGGCAGCGACGCGCTCGAGATCCATCGAGACACGCTCCGTGCCGGCGCGCGCGTGATAGTGCTGGACGATCTGCTGGCCACCGGAGGAACCGCGGTCGCGACGGTAGAGTTGGTGGGTGCAGCGGGCGGCCACGTGATCGAATGCGGGTTCCTGATCGAACTCGGGTTCCTCGCGGGAAGAGACAGACTCACACCGACGCCTTGCTTCTCGCTCGTGCGCTACGATGGCGGCGACTGAGCGGGCCTGCCTGGGCCGACCGTACGAAGTCGCAACCGAGAATCGACCAGGAGCCCATCGTGGAAGAGTCAGGCTACAAGCAAACTCCGACGTTCAAGGACATGATGAACGACGTGGTCGCGTACGGTTCCTGCTGCGAGTGCGGGAGCTGCGTGTTGGTGTGCCCGCACAACGTGATCGAGTACGTCGACAGCAAACCGCGGCAGACGGCCAAGCCTGGTGCTGCGTTCGACTACTGTGGCATCAGTGAAGGAATCGGTTGCGACGTTTGCGCACAGGTGTGTCCGCGTCTGGCCCCGCGTGAATTCCAACTTCCCGACAGGGTATTCGCTGGCGAGCTAGGCACGATGCACCGCGGTGGGTTCGGCCGCTATCAAGAGATCTACGCCGCCAGGGCGCGCGACGCGCGCATTCTCGAAAACTGCCAGGACGGCGGGGTGGTGACCGCATTGCTGGTGCATGCGATGCGGACCGGCAAGATAGACGCGGCGATCGTGGCCGCCGCCGATCGGGACCATCCGTGTGCTCCGCGTCCGATCTGCGCTACCAGCGTGGAGGAGATCATCGCGGCCGCGGGCTCCTGGTACACATACTGCCCGAACGACCTGGCTCTGGAGCAGGCGATCGAGAAAGGATGCCGCAGCGTCGCCTTCGTCGGCGTGCCGTGCCAGATCACTCCGCTGCGCAAGGCGCAGTTGCGCGACCCCGGCTTCATTCGCAGCGGTACCAAGAAAGATAAGATCGTCGAACGTCAGACCCGGAGCCTGAAGGCGCCGATCGATCCGATCGCGCTGCACATCGGGTTGCTGTGCTCGGAGGTATTCGATTTCGAGGGCCTGATGGTCCGCAAGATCCGGGATGGGCTCGGCATCGCACTGACCGACGTCAAGAAGTTCAACGTCAAGGGGGAAGTCCTCGTCTACCGCAACAACGGGGAGTTGGCCAGGATCGACCTGCGCGAGGCCCAGCAGTACGCGCGGCCCGAGTGCCACCACTGCGGGGATTTTTCCGCGGAACTCGCCGACATCTCTTGTGGCGGGGTTGGGTCGATGGACTGGACCATCACCATCACGCGCACTGACCGCGGGCGCCGCATCATGCAGGAACTGATCGACGCCGGTCTGGTCGAGGTGCGTCCGATCGAAGAGTTCGAGAATTCGCTGAAGGTGTTGCTGAGGCTGGCGCGACGACAGCACCAACGCGTGCCGGTGGGGGAGAGCGGGGCGGCGGCGGTGCGACCGCCTCACTACCTTCCGTCGCGCGACGCTTGATCGAAATCGCGGCGGCGCCGTGCCGCGTCGCGTCACCGGCTCTGGTGCGGTCGTTACGAGTTTGACTTCGTCGGCGCGCGACAAGTACGCTGCGTCGCACGCTACGCCGCAGCGTTGCCATCCGTTCTGTTTCACGTCCTGACAAGGGAGGGGCGCAATGAGAAGTTGCAAACGGCTCGCACTGGGCGCGCTCGCGCTTGGCGTGTTCGGCGCGTCAGGGGTCTCGCTGGTCCAGGCGGCCTGCATCGATCCGAATACGCTTACGGTTGATACTCTCGCCGACTGCCTGTTCGTTGACAAGAACGATAAGGACTGTCGTCTCGGTTTCGCGGTGGATATGGACGGCACGGGCACTCCGCCGGCCGATCCGAAGAAGATCGAATGCGTCGATGGCGCCGTATGCGACGCCGATGGCGCGGTGAACGGTTCCTGCGTATTTCGCGTCGGTGCGTGCGTAAATCTCACGACCGTCCCGGCGTGCGACCTCGGTACCGCCGCGAGCGCCTCGATAAAGGCACCTTCTGCGAAAGACGCGGCCAACGCCATCAAGAAGCCGTCCGCGGTCTATAACCGGCGCGCGCTGTCGGATGCGTTCGAGTCGCTGCTTCCCAGCGGGACGGAGACCTGCACCAGCCCGAGACTTCCGATCAAGGTCGACCTCAAGAAGAAGACCGGCAAGTGCGGATCCCCGGTCGGGCAGTCGTGCACGAGCGACCAGGAGTGCGATGACTACTGCCTGCCTTCGTTCGCCAAGGACAAGGCGAAGGTAGGTGTTGCCGTGCTCGACGGCAGCGACATGGCCTACGACAAGGGAGTGATGAAGCTGACCTGCTTGCCGGCGGCGGAGGGAGCGCAGGGAGCCCAGGCGTTCCAGATCGCCAGTGCGGCGGACCTGATCGGCGGTCCGTTGGCGGTGGGCAGAGTCGGAGACTACATGATCCGCAACGGCAACGTGCGCGCCGTCATCCGCGGCGTCGGTCGCGAGCATTCGTACGCGCTGCTCAACGGCGGCCAGGTGGTCGATGCCGACATCGTGCGCGAGGATCCGGCCGACGACCGCGACAGCTGGCAGGGCATTCAGCCGATGATCAATATTTCCGCGACCCAGGCCACCGATCTGGTCGCCGTGGAAAACGCCGGCAGCGACGGCAAGCCGGCGATCATCCGTTCGAGCGGTCCGGATGACCTGCTCGACGTAATCCAGCCGGACGTACTGGTATTTACGTCGCTCCCGTTGTCGGTACCGCAAAGCGCGGTGGACGTGAACCTGCCGCTGAATGTCACGACCGACTACATTCTGAGCCCTTTCTCCAACGCCATACAGATAGCGACCAAGGTCGAAAATCTCGGCGGCACCGCGCTCAAGCTCTATATGGGCGACTTCGTCAATCCGAGCGGCCAACTCGAACCGTTCGGTCCCGGCCAGGGATTCGGCGAGACGATGATCCGCAACGGCGGCGATCTGACTACCAAAGGCCAGACCCTGGACTTCCTCGCCTTCCAGGGGCTGGGTGACGCCGACGGGTTGACCTACGGCCTGGTCTTCCCGAAGACAGTGGGTTGGACGACGCGCAGCACCAGCGCGTTCGCGCAGACAGGAGTGTTTGCCTGGGTAACCCAGCAGAATCTGTTCCACACTCTGTTCGACGATCCCAATGCGAAGCCCGCGGGGAGCTTCTCGATTCCGGCCGGTGGCGAGAACACGCTGCGGCGCTGGTTCGTGATCGGCAAGACAGTTGCCGACGTCTCGGAAGTGCGTACCGACCTGTTCCTGCAAGACAAGGCGGCGCTGCAGGGCACGATCACCGTTGACGCAGAGCCGGTAAAGGGTGCACACGTCGCCCTCGTCAACGACGATGCGAACAATGTCTCGTCGTGTCCGGACGGCGAGAACTGCGTCAACGTGTTCTCGGCCACGCTCACCGACGAAGCGGGTTTCTACCGCTTCATGGTCCCTGCTGGTGACTACCGCGTCGCGGTACGTGCCACCGGTACGCCGTACGAAGGTAACCTGGCGGTTCCGGCCGAAACGCCGGTCAGCTTGAAGAAGAAGAAGACGGTGGTGCAGGACATTGACCTGCCAGGTACGGCGACGGTGACCGTGAACGTGGTCGACCAAGACGGGGCGCCGATCGCCGCGAAGGTGTCTGTGGTCGGTGTTCCGGCCAGTCCCGATCCCCTCGCCACGGAGGTCACGGGCGGGCTCCTGGCGGTGTCGGGTCGCTACTTCGGCTTTCCGATCGAGGAGAAGGGCGACGTATTCGGGTTGCCGTCGGTCGAGTTCGCGAGCGCGTCGGGCACTACGGGTGCCTTCCCGTTGGAACCGGGCAGCTACCACGTCGTCGTCTCGCACGGTCCCGAGTTCGATGTCTACGACCAGGTGATCACTCCCGCCGCCGGTGCTGCGGTGACCGTCAACGCGACCGTCAACCGGGTAGTCGACACCAGCGGTTTCGTGTCGATGGACAACCACGTTCACATGATTAACAGCCCCGACAGCGCGGTCTCGCGCGAGCGCCGGATCCTGACGATGCTGGCCGAAGGAGTCGACTACTTCTCCAGCACCGACCACGAATTCGTCCAGAGCCTGAGCGACGAGATTGCGGCTATGAGCGTCGGCGGTTTGATCGCCAGCGCGCCAGGCGAGGAGCTCACCACCAGTCAGTACGGTCACTACAACATCTGGCCGATGACGGTGAACGCCGCGGAGATCGATGGCGGCGCGTTCGACTACGGGCGTGCCGGAGAACCCAACGGTGCCGGGTATCCGAGCGACGCAAGCTACGACGTCATGCCGCGTGACATGTTCGCGGCGTTCAATGCGGCCACGCAGGTCATCCAGATCAATCACTTCAACAGCGGAGGCGACGGCCTCTTCAGGGCCATGGGCATCGACACCAAACAGGTGCCGCCGACGAGCAGCAATCTCGTGTATCGCTGCGTCGGAGGCAGTCACGATGGCAACCCGTGCCAGATTGCGATCTGCCTGGGTGGCGATGACGACGGCAACAGTTGTGTGGATGATACCGATTGCGCCAGTGGGAGCGGCGGCACCTGTTCGCCGGCGAGTCCGTTCGGCAGGTCATGCCCAAGCGGCACATGCACGCTGTCGCCGCCGCTCAGCCAGTATTTGCGTCTGGACCCGGCCGAGTTGAACCTGTTCGACACCGGTTTCACGGCGCTCGAGGTGTGGATCGAGGCCGGGCGCACCCAGACCGCCACGCTGCGGTCGCAGAACCTCAGCGACTGGTTCAACATGCTGAACCAGGGGCTGCTCAGAGCAGCTGTCGCCGACTCCGACACGCACAGTAGCGTCATTGTGCAGGCGGGAGGACCGCGAACCTTCGTCGCGTCCTCGACCGACGCCCCCGGGTCGATCGACGCGAGCGAGTTGGCGGTGAACACCAACGGCATGCGCGCGATCGGCGCCAACGGCCTGTTCATGCGGGTAACGCTGGACAACAACCTCGGTGGCAGCGCTTCTCACGATCTGGCGCACTCGCGTACCGTGGCGTTCACCGGCGGCGGCGTGGACAAGGTTCAGGTGCACGTCGAGGCGCCGACCTGGGCCCAGTACGATCGCATCGAGGTCTACATGAACTCGGATCCGGCTTGTAAGTCGGAGTGGACCTTCTTCGGCGTGATCAACCCGTCGTCGTGCGACGTGACGCCGACTCTGACGCTCAACAAAGGCGCCGACTTCAGTGTCGCGCTGGACCTGGGCGTCTCGGGCTACGGATTGCGGCAGGTCACCAATGTCACCATCCCCGTGACGGTCGTCGACGACACCTGGGTGGTAGTCGTGGCACGCGGAACCGATGGTGTTTCGAAACCGCTGTTTCCGATGAATCCGCAGGATCTCGCGGACACCGGCAACACCACGCTCGCCGATCTGACCGACGGCGGCACCGCGCCGCCGTGGAACCTGGGCGAGCAGGGCGCACTGGCACTGGCGTACTCGAACCCGTTGTTCTTCGACGACGGCGACATGCTGTGGCAGGACGCTACCCCGCTTCCGGGGCTCTGAGGCTGCGTCGCAACGCGGTTGTTGGTACAAGAAGGGCGGGGGCCTTTGCGGGCCCCCGCCCTTTTGCGTGAGAGGAACGTATGAGACGGATGCTGACGGCTTGGGTGTTGGTTATTGCATGGGTCGTGACGGCTGCTGCGGCGGGCTCGAACGAGCCCAAGACCGTATTCGATCACGCCCAGAGCGCGTGGGCGGTCGGCACAGTCTCGCTGGGCACCCCACTGGCCTTCCGGGACGGTCGCGTGCTGGCGTTCCCGGCCCAGATCGACGATTTGCTGTGGGCCAAGAAAGGTAGTCCCAGGAACTTGATGCTGGTCTACGAGGTGCCGGCAGCCGAGATCGACAAGCCGTTCTACAAGGCCCAGGACGTTCTGTTTGCCCCGATCCAGCTCCTGCCGGAGCACTCGTTCTGGCGTGACAATCTGCCCGAGACCCCTCGCCACGGCGTCGCCGGCGGGCGGCGCAACGTTTTTCGCGGGGACGAGATTCCAGAGGCCAAGCGCGTCTTGGGCGCCTTCCTGCACGCCGGAGAGATCCAGGGGAAGGCGCGCTGGGGGGTGCAGCTGGAGGCTGTCGCGCAGGCGCTGTCGTCGTCTGTGCCGCGGCTGATCGAGGATGCGGTGACTTATCTTTCGGCAAGTCCGCGTCTGGCCAGCGATTTTCCGGATTCCGCGAGAGACCCGATCAGCCGGTTCCTGGAGGGGCCGCGGCCTGACGCGGAAAAGACCCAGCTAGTGGACGCGCTCGGGCGGGCCAAGGCGGCGGCGATGGGAGAGGAACTGCGAAAGCTTGCCGCGGGCGCCGGGCCGGTGGCGGCGGCCGCCATGGTTGCTCTCGATCAGATGGGGACCGGAGCCTCGCTGGAACGGCTGCTGGAACTTTCGAAGTCGCCGAGTGACGAGGTTCGAGCCTACGCCGCGGGGCGCCTCGCCGCGGACCGCACCACGGAAAATGGAGCATTCGAGCGCGCGCTGTCACTGCTCGATCCCGCCCAGCCGGCCGTCGTGCAAGCGGCTGTGATCCAGGGGCTGGGCTGGTCCGGGAATCAGCGAGCCGTTGAGCCATTGCGGACCGTGCTGATGAAAGGGGAGCCGATGGCGAAACCCGCCGCCGACGCGCTTGCGCGCATCGGCGGCGAGGATGCGGGCAAGGCTCTCCAGCAAGCCCTGACTTCGGGAGCACCCGCGGCGGCGGCGGCAGCAGTGGACGTTCTGCGCCGCGTCGAGGGCTGTGCGGACTGCGCGCGGGTTCTGGTCGAGCAGCACACCAAACACCCGGACAAAACGATCCGGGACTTGATCGGCATCGTTCTGGAACTGCCGAGGCCCCATCACCAGTGAGCTGCGGCGGTTTGGTGCCGTTCATTGCACCCGCACGCGGCATCGACTAGCTTCGCGCGGTTTACAAGGCGGAAGACATGACCCTTTACGACTATCCCGGGTGCCCGTTCGGCAAGAAGGTGAGGATTGTTCTCGCCGAGAAGGAATTATCCTTCGACACCAAGATCGTCGACCTGGCCAAGGGCCAGCAGCGCGGTGACGAGTTCCGCAGGCTGAACCCCTTCGGGAAGGTCCCGGTGCTGGTCGACGAATCGTGCATCATCTACGAGTCGACGATCATCAACGAATATCTGAACGACGAGTATCCGCATCCGCCTGAGTTGCTGCCCGAGGATTCGGCGGAGAAAGCCAGAATCCGGCTGCTCGTCGACTACGCGGATCGGGCCTTTACGCTTCCCGCGATGGCGATCGAACGAGAGCTGGGCTCGCCCGAACGGGACGAAGCGCGGCTGGCGGCGGCTCGCGAGTCGGTCACCAAGTGCGTAGCGATGCTCGAGCGTGAACTCACCGGCAAAGAGTACCTTTCGGCGGACTTCTGCCTGGCCGACATCGCATTCGCGCCAGCCTTGCTGCACCTGGGCCGGCTCGGGATCACGATAGACGCTTCGGTTCCCAATGTTCATGCGTGGCGGGCCCGGTTGACCGCGAGACCGAGCATCGGCAGCCTGCTCAAGTTGGTGGCCTGAGCCCACGGAGGCGATCAGTGCGACGACCCGAAGACCTGACGTTCAGCGAGCGCATCTACGTTCCGGAGGTCTTGCGCGGTCTCGCGGTGACGGGCGGCCGTTTCTTTCGCAACCTCTTCCTCCACTCGGCGCACTCGGTCGGGCTGGCTCACGACACGCCGGCGGCGATCACGGTACAGTACCCCGACCAGTATCTGTCCTACGGTCCCGGGTATCGAGGCAGCCACAGGCTGACGCTGAAGGACGACGGCTCGGTTCGATGCACGGCGTGCTTCCTGTGCGCTACCGCCTGCCCGGCGCGTTGTATTCACATCGAGGCCGGCGAGCACCCCGACGCCGGGGTCGAGAAATTCCCGTTGCGCTACGAAATCGACACGCTCCGGTGCATCTATTGTGGAATGTGCGTGGAAGCCTGTCCCTGCGACGCGATCCGCATGGATACGGCGGTGCACCCACGCATCAGCGGGTATTCGCGCGAAGACTTCATCGAGGACAAGCAGTTCTTGATGCAGCGCTCGCGTACGATGCGCGATCAGGGCGAAGCGGTCCTGATGGACGAGATGATCGATTCCTACAAGCGGGCCAAGCCGGGCGAGGCGATCTCCCGGACGTGATCTTCTTGTTCCTGTGGCGCGCCGGGCTCCTGCGGCGAATGAACTCGGAGAAGATTCGTTTCTTCGTCGGCGCCACGGACAATCCCCTCTACCTTTCGCGGCGTACACCGTTGGCGTCTGCGATCTCGTGGCTGCGGGCCCTGGTTTCGCCGCGCTACGCGCGTGCGGTAGTGGGATGGCTGGCCTACAGGGCCGATCTTTTCGACGGCCTCTGTGGTTGATCGAGAGAAAGATCGAACTTCGGTGCGGCGGCCGCACGAGCGGACCGCCTGCCGGTGGAGATGAACGATGTCGAAGACGTTTCAAGAAATCCTCGACGAGGCGCGTCGCGTGGTTCCAGAACTCAGCGCCGACGAAGTGCAGCGCCTGTGCGACGGACCGCAGCCGCCGCTGCTTCTGGACGTGCGGGAGAAGGACGAGTATCGCGACGGTCACTTGAAAGGAGCGCTGAGCCTTTCGCGTGGCTTCCTGGAGATGCAGGTGGAAGGGCAGGCTCCCGACAAGTCGCGTCCCATCGTCGCGTACTGCCAGAGCGGCATGCGCTCGTTGCTCGCCGGGCGGATCCTGAAGGAGATGGGTTACGCCGACGTTCGCTCGCTCAGCGGCGGCTACGGCGCGTGGAAAAATGGCGGTTTCCCGTGGGTCCAGGACCGACAATTCACTCAGGAGCAATTGAGCCGTTACAGCCGTCACTTCCTGCTGAGCGAAGTTGGCGAAGCCGGTCAGGCACGTCTTCTGGACGCCAAGGTCCTTTGCCTGGGCGCCGGAGGTCTCGGCTCCCCGGTCGCGCTCTATCTCGCGGCGGCCGGCGTCGGCACTCTGGGAATCGTCGATAATGACGTGGTCGACATCTCCAATCTCCAGCGACAGATCCTGCACACCAACGATCGGGTCGGAATGCTCAAGACAGAGTCGGCGGCGATGACGCTGAAAGCGCTGAATCCCGATGTCCGCGTGGTCGAGCACCGCACACGACTGGATTCGTCGAACATCCTCGAGATCATCAAGGACTACGACATCATCGTCGACGGATGTGACAACTTTCCGACCCGCTATCTCGTCAACGATGCCTGCGTGATGACGGGCAAGACCAACGTCCATGGGTCGATTTTCCAGTTCGAAGGGCAGGTCACGGTGTTCCAGCCCGGCGCAGGTCCGTGCTACCGCTGCCTGTTCCCTGAGCCTCCTCCGCCGGGAATGGCTCCGAGTTGCGCCGAGGCCGGCGTGCTCGGAGTGCTGCCCGGGTTGGTCGGGTCGATACAGGCGCTCGAGACCATCAAGCTGATTCTAGGAATCGGCGACCCGCTGGTCGGCCGGCTCGCGCACGTGGAGACGCTCGGGATGGAAGTTCGGATTCTGCGCCTGCGTCGCGACTCGCGATGCCCGATGTGCGGTGACGAGCCGACGATCCACCAATTGATCGACTACGAGGAATTCTGCGGATTGGCTGCCCCGGCGCCGGCGGCGAAAGGCCGCGATGCCGCCTGAGCGTGAGAGGGCGGCGGTTTCGACCCTGATTCTGCTGCGCCACGGCGAGACGGCATGGAACCGGGAGCGTCGCTTGATGGGTGCCGCCGATGTTCCGCTGAGCGAAGCCGGCCGCCAGCAGTGCGAGCGAGTCGGTGAGGTGCTCGCGGGATTCGGTATCGATCGGATCCGCACCAGCCCGCTTTCGCGCGCGCTCGAGTCGGCGCGCATCGTGGCGCAGGCGATCGCCGCGCCGGTAGAGAGCGACGAGGGGCTCGTCGAGGTGCGCTTCGGCGAGTGGCAGGGCAAGACCTATGAAGAGATCGCCGCCGACCCTCGCTATGAGGGCTACGTGGAGGATCCGGTCGGGCAGCCGACTCCTGGCGGCGAGACCGTGGCCGACGTCCAGCGCCGGGGGCTGATCAGTCTGTCGGCAGCGAGACCAGGCGAGCGTGTCCTTTTCGTCACCCACGGCGATCTGATCCGCAGCGTGCTGTGCCGTTTCCTTGCCATCCCACTGGCGGAGTTTCGGCGCCTGCGAATCGACAACTGCGGGCTGAGCGCGGTCGCGCTGGCGAACGGACGCGGAGAGGTGAAGTTCGTCAACATGCTCGCAGACCCGGCCCGCGCCTGGGATCCTGTGCACTGGACTCGACATGCCTGAAGGCTTTCCCTTGACTCCCCACACAGGCGCGGGCACGTTCGCGCGGTCTTCCGTGACTTCCGTCGAAGAACTCAGGCAGATCGCGCGCCAATTGCGCGTCGATTCTCTCCGCATGATTCACGCGGCCGGATCCGGGCACCCCGGAGGCTCGCTGTCGGCCGCCGAGCTGGTTGCGTGCCTGTACTTCCGCGTGCTGCGCTACAAGGTCGGCCGTCCCGACGATCCTTCCCGCGATCGGTTTCTCATTTCCAAAGGCCACGGCGTACCGGTCGTTTATGCGGCATTGGCCCGCGCCGGATGCATCCCGCTGGATGAATTGAAGAGCCTGCGACGCATCGACAGCCGCCTTCAGGGTCACCCCGATCACGTACGTCTGCCTTATGTGGAAGCAGCTACCGGATCGCTCGGTCAGGGATTGTCGGTGGCTCTTGGGATGGCGATGGCAGAACGTCTCGACACCAAGCACGACTACCGCACTTATTGTCTGCTCGGCGACGGTGAGTTGCAGGCGGGGCAGGTCTGGGAAGCGGCGATGGCGGCAGGAAAGTTCAGGACCTCGCGGCTGACCGCGATCGTCGATTACAACAAGGTGCAACTGGACGGCCACGTCAGAGGGATCATGGATCTCGAGCCTCTGGCGGAGAAATTTTCAGCTTTCGGATGGCACGTCGAGCAGATCGACGGCCACTCGGTCGATGCGATCCTGGCAGCACTCGAAGCTGCGGCCGTCCAATCCGAGAGGCCGTCGGTCGTTATCGCGCATACTGTCAAGGGCAAGGGCGTTTCCTTCATGGAGGACACCCACGCCTGGCACGGCAAAGCTCCGACTACGGAAGAACTCGAACGTGCAATCGCCGAGTTGGAGGCGGCCTGAGCCGATGGGCAAAGCGACTCGAGCCGCTTTTGGCGAAACACTGGCGCGTATCGGCGCGACCCACCCGCGTGTGGTTGTGCTCGACGCCGACCTTGCGAGCTCGGTGCAGACCAAGAAGTTCGCCGACGCCTACCCCGAGCGTTTCTTTCAGATCGGGATCGCCGAAGGCAACATGGTCGGGATCGCGGCCGGCATGGCGCTATGCGGCCTGACGCCGTTTGTCGCCAGCTTTGCCTGTTTCGTCACCGGCCGCTTCGAGCAGATCCGCATGTCGATCGGCTACAACAACGCCAACGTGCGGGTGGTCGGGACGCACTCGGGGATCGGTATCGGCGAGGACGGCTACTCGCAGATGGGCCTCGAAGACCTGGCGCTGATGCGCTCGCTCCCCAACATGGTGGTGTTGCAGCCGGCCGACGCGATCGAAGCCGAGAAGACCACCGAGTTCCTCGCCGATTACATCGGCGGGCCAGCGTACCTGCGGCTCACCCGCCAGAACGTCGCCACCGTCAACGGGGAAGGCTATCGCTTCGAGTTCGGCAAAGGCGTGGAACTGCGAGAGGGCAACGACCTCGCTATCGTTGCCTCCGGCGCTTGCGTGGGCGAGGCGGTCCTTGCGGCCGAACTGCTCGGCAAACGCGGCATGTCGGTGGGCGTCGCGAACATTCATACGATCAAACCGATCGACGCGGATCTCTTGCACCGCCTGGCGTCGCGCTGCGGCGCCATTCTCACCATCGAGGATCACGGGATCGTCGGCGGTCTGGGCAGCGCGGTCGTTGAGGCGCTGAGCGAGTGCCCCGGCGTGGTCGTCCGTATCCACGGCGTCCACGGTTACGGCGAGTCGGGGACCGGAGCCGAACTCTTCGCCAAGCACGGGCTCGATGCCGACGGCATCGCGCGTGTGGCCGCCGAGTTCCTTGCTCGCGGTTCCAGGCGCGTCGGCGGCGCGGCCTGAAACGCCGACTCAGCTGCCCGAGTCGACCTTGCGAAACAGGGCGTGCGTGAAGGTGCGTCCCTGACGCCGGTACTTGCGCTCGTAAGAACCGCAGGCCGGGTCCTGCGTGTCTCTGAGCCATGGCTCTCGAACCAGACCCGCGCGCTGGAGCGCTTGGGCGATTTCGTCGAACAATGCCTCCACGTCGGTGGCCACTTGTACGCAGCCACCCGGCCTGAGCGTTCTCCAAGCCGCTGCGGCGAATTCGTCGGTTACCAGGCGGCGCTTGTGGTGGCGCTTCTTCCACCAGGGGTCCGGGAAGTACAGGTGGTAGGCATCGATGCTGTCGGGCGCCAGCAGGTTGAGCACGATCCAGCGGCCGTCGCCGGCGAGCAGCCGAAAGTTATCCGGCAGACCGGGCCGCTCCAGGATTCTGGCGACCGACGACGGTCGGATTTCGATCCCGACGTACAACGTGTCCGGACGGCGTACCGCCGCCGAAGTCAGGAACCCGCAGTCGCCCGGTCCGATCTCCAGTTCAACCCGATCGAGGCCGGCGGCGAGACGCAGCCAGTAGTCGCGGCCGACATCATGGGTTGAGGCGAGAAGCCCGAGGTGCATGGCAGTGTCGGCTCGAAGCGGGGAATCCAGCGGAATAGAGCGCCTCGTCGGTCCTCGGGTGGCTTCGCCCGGCGGAGCCTCTGTCTCGACGCGGCGGGCTTGTAGCGCTGCCTCGTCGCGGTAGCAACGCGCTGTTGAAAAGGCGGGATTTCGGCTCTAGGGTGCGCCCATGGCCAAGCCTATTGCGACTCTCAGGAAGTCCGGTGGTATCGGCGAGATCCGCGGAGATGCGGGGCTGATCGCCGACAGCGTCGTTGTTACCCGGGTCGATGCCGCGCTGGCGTGGGCTCGCAAGTACTCGCTGTTCCCGTATCCGTTCGCGACCGCGTGCTGCGCGATGGAATACATGTCGCTGTCGATGGCGCCGTACGACATCGACCGTTTCGGCGCCTTGCTGCCGCGTTTCACTCCGCGACAGTCCGACCTGCTGATGGTCGTCGGAACCGTGACGGCGCGACAGGCTCCGATCCTGCTGCGGGTCTATGCGCAGATGGCGGAGCCCAAGTGGGTGATGGCCTTCGGGGCCTGCGCTTCCACCGGTGGCTTCTACGACAACTACACGACGGTGCCCGGGATCGATCGACTCATTCCAGTCGATGTCTATGTGCCCGGCTGCCCGCCACGGCCTGAAGGCGTGCTGGATTCGATCATGGCACTTCAGCGCAAGATCCAGGGCCAACCGCAGAAGACGGGTTTTTCTTCGGCCGCCGACTGAGAGGACGGCGGTCAATTGGCCGCACAGCCATCGCGCACGACAAGAAAGGTACCGACGATGCAAGAGCAGGTGCTCCTTCACTATCGCGACTTGACGGTGGATCTCAAACCGATCGACAACTACATCGCCGATGGAGGTTATAGGACCGCGCGCCGCGTGTTCACCGAGGTGGCACCTGAGACGGTCGTCGCGATGGTCAAGGAGTCGAACCTGCGCGGCAGGGGAGGGGCCGGCTTCCCGACCGGTCTCAAGTGGACCTTCCTGGCAAAGAACACCGGCAAGCCGATCTACCTCCTGTGCAACGCCGACGAGAGCGAGCCGGGCACTTTCAAGGACCGTGCGATCATCGAGAACGACCCGCATCAGCTCCTCGAAGGGATGATGATCTCGGCGCACGCGATCGGATGCGTCAACGCCTACATCTACATTCGCGGTGAGTTCGTCTACGGGGCCGAGGTTCTGAAGCGTGCGATAGCCGAGGCCTACGAGAAGGGCTTCCTGGGCGCGAACGTTTTCGGCTCGGGTCGCGAATTGCATTTCCATGTCCATCGTGGGGCCGGCGCATACATCTGCGGCGAGGAAACCGGCCTGATCGAGTCGCTCGAGGGCAAGAGGGCGCACCCGCGCATCAAGCCACCCTTTCCGGCGGTGTACGGCGTGTTCGGCTGTCCGACGATCGTAAACAACGTCGAGACACTGGCCTGCGTTCGCCACATCGTCGAACGAGGCCCGGCGTGGTTCAAGTCGATCGGCCCCGAGTCGGGTCCCGGCCCCAAACTCTACGGCGTCTCCGGGCACGTGCGCAATCCCGGCGTCTTCGAATTGCCGATGGGGACTTCGCTGCGCGAGATCATCGAGGTTCACGCCGGCGGAATGCGAGAGGGGAGGACGCTCAAGGCGGTGATCCCCGGGGGCTCGTCGGTGCCGGTTCTGCGGGCGGACGAGATCGACATCGCGATGGACTTCGATTCGGTGGCGAAAGCGGGCTCAATGCTCGGATCCGCAGGCATCATAGTGATGGACGATTCCACCGACATGGTGGCGGCGTTGCGCCGCATCGCGCATTTCTATCATCACGAATCGTGCGGGCAGTGCACGCCCTGCCGGGAAGGCACGGGCTGGCTCGAGAAGATCCTGATCGCGCTCGACGAAGGTCGCGCCACCGAAGACGACCTAGGCAAGCTCGATACCGTGGCCAAGGGGATGCTCGGAACGACGATCTGCGTGTTGTCGGATGCGGCGGCGATGCCGGTTCGGAGTTTCCTGGAAAAGTTTTCCGAAGAGTTCCGTACGGCGGCGGGGCGCCGCGCGGGCGCTGCGGCCGCGTGATCGGGCTGAGGTCGGTCCCCGAGTATTGATCGTTACGAGCACGACGCGTGTGCTGCGCCGAGAGCGCGAAGAGGAAGACAAGCGATGCCGACAGTGACCGTCAACGGGGTGAGCGTCGATGTGCCCGAAGGGATCAACGTCGTCAAGGCCGCGGAACTGGCCGGCCAGGAGATCCCGCACTACTGCTACCATCCGGCTCTGAGCGTCGCCGGCAACTGCCGCATGTGCCTGATAGACATCCGCGCGATGTCGGCCAAGCAGCCGAACCCGCTGCCCAAGCTGCAGATCGGCTGCAACACCATCGTCGCCGACGGCATGGTGGTGGAAACTGACAACCCCCGTGTCGAGGAGGCGCGGCGAGGGGTCCTCGAGTTCCTGCTCATCAACCATCCGATCGACTGTCCGATCTGCGATCAGGCGGGCGAGTGCAAGCTGCAGGAATATTACATGGACTACGGGCGCTACCACAGCCGGTTCGCCCTCGCCGAGAAGCAGCACAAACACAAGGTCACCCCGGTAGGTCCCGACATCATGCTCGACCAGGAACGCTGCATCCTATGCACCCGCTGCGTGCGGTTCCTGGAAGAGGTGACAGGTACCAACGAACTTTGCGTCAAGGAGCGCGGAGATCACAGCGAACTGAGCCTGGCCCGCGGCAAGAGCGTTGACAATCCCTACGCCACCAACATCGTGGACTTGTGCCCGGTGGGCGCCCTGACGAGCCGGGAGTTCCGTTTCCAGGCACGGGTCTGGTACCTCGACAGCGTCGCGTCAGTGTGCATGGGCTGCTCGACCGGCTGCAACATCGACGTCCATTTCCGCCGTGACAACCTCTACCGCGTCAAGCCGCGCGCGAACGCCGAAGTGAACGGTTACTGGATGTGCGACGCCGGGAGACGAACCTGGCGCGACAACCACGGCGATCACCGCCTGGTAGCCAGCTACACACGTCGCGGCGACGAATTCGTTCAAGTCGATGCCTCCGATGCAGTATCGCGCAGTGCGACGCTGCTGCAAGGCTGCCGCAAGGTCGCGATCGTCGCCTCGGCCTCGGTTTCGATGGAGGAGGGCTACCTACTTGCGTGCATCGCGCGGATCCTCGGAGCCGGCCCTTGTATCGTGCCTTCGCCCGCGGTTTCCGAGATCGCCGATGACGGTAGGCTGATCTCGACGGACCGCTACCCGAACCGGGCCGGTCTGCTCGCGCTGGGATATCGTGAAGCCGACGCGCTTCCGCCCGACGTCGACGGCGTGGTAGTGGTGCGCTGCGATGTCGTCGGTGGCGACGAAGCGGCTTGGGGAGCCGCTCTGGAGGCGATGAAGGCCACGGTCGTAGTTGACGACCGTATCGGCAAGGCGATGGCCTACGCCGACCAGGTTCTCGCGATCGCGAGCCATTTCGAAGCATTCGGTACCGTCGTCAATCGTAAGGGCAGGCTGCAGGCGTTTCGCGGCGCGGTGCCGGCGCCCGGTGCGGCGCTCGCCGGCTGGCAGTCGTTGGCCGGGCTTCTCGAGGCGCTCGGGGGCGAGCGATACGATACGGCCGACGACGTCTTCGCCGCGCTTTGCGCGGCGCTGAACCTCGGTTCGGCTCGCACTCACGCGCAACTCGCAAGCGGCGGAGCGACGCTCGGGCAATGGGCCGCTGCGCGCGCGAGCACGGGGTTCTCCGACGCGCCGGCGGCGAGTCCGGCGTGACCCGGCGAGGGTGATGCTCACGCCGCATCACCCGTGCTCGACGAAAATAGTTCGAATCGACGAGACGCGCGTCGTCGACGATGCGCGAAGAGAAATTCCGTTGTGCACGACGCTTTCGTCGTGATCGCGATGGGTTGCCGCGCTCGTCCACCTCTGTCCACAGGTGATCGACGACCAAGCGTCGTTCCGAGAAGTTGTCGGAAGTTATCGACAGGTCGGGGGATGTCGAAAGAAAAGCCCCGCAAAGTCGCGCACTAGCGGCGCACCATTCACGGCGCTCGCGCAGCAGCGATGCGCAACTAACGAGAAAATCACAGTGACGGCATTTGTTGTTGCCAGGCGGCGTGCAGAATCGTACATGAGACCCGCCACGCAGCACACCGGACACGCACAGACATGTGCAATCCGATCTCCGCGATCGGAACCGGCCGGGGTGAAGCGCGACATCCGAGAAACGACCGTAGGATTCGACCATTGATCGGCGGGCCGACGTCGTGCCCTTGCACGGCCGATGAATTCGTGTCGCCCCTGGGCACGAAACAGCGCGGAGAAACACCACAGTGACCGGAAACACAGACGCGGAACGGCTTTGGACCCAGGCCTGCTCTCTGATCGAGGAGCAGGTTTCGGAGAAGGACTTTCAGACGTGGATCCTCGAACTCGGCGCGAGATCGTTCGACGGAGAGACGCTCACATTGGAGGCGCCGTTCGGACTCTTCAGAGATCGAGTGAAGCAGTCTTTCCTGCCGGTGATCGAGAACGCCGTTGCCGCCTCTGCCAGGAAGCGCTGCGCGGTGGTGGTGATCGTCGGCCAGTTCGTGACTGCATCGGGCGCCAATCGGTTGCGGTCCAGCCGGCCGGCCACCGCGATCAAAGGGCCGGTTGCCAAGCCCAAGCCGCTTCGCGAGAAGACCTTCGATACCTTCGTAGTCGGCGAAGGCAACCGTCTCGCGTACCTCGGGGCTCGCCAACTCGCCGAGCAAGGTGCCGGCGAGGGCGGGAACCCGTTGTTCCTCTACGGCGGCGTCGGACTCGGCAAGACACACCTGTTGCTCGCCGTCGGACAGGCACTGCGGGCAGCGGGGAAGCGGGTGCTCTACTACCAGGGCGAAGACTTCACGCGTCGCATGGTCGAAGCGCTTCAAGGTGGCAGAATGGAAAGCTTCCACCGCGAGTTTCGCAGTGCCGACGCACTGTTGATCGACGACGTTCAGTTCCTCGCCGGGAAGCGACGTACTCAGCAGGAGCTGTACCACGTCTTCAATCTTCTCCACGACGCCGGCAAGCCCATCGCTCTCGCCAGCGACCGGGCGCCTGAGGAACTAGAGAATCTCGAGCGCGGGCTACAGAGCCGGTTCGCGGGTGGATTGCTCGCGGATCTCGGTCCGCTCGACCGTGAGCTGCGTCTTCGCATCCTCAAAGGCAAGCTCAGCGAGGCGGGAATCCATCTCGACGACCACATCCTGGAGAGGCTCGCGGTCCAGCTCCAGGGCAGTGTGCGTGAGATCGAGGGCTTGGTATCGCGTCTGCGCGCGGCCAGCAGCCATCAGTCGATGCCGCTCGACGACGGCGTCGTCGAAACGATGATAACGCCATATCTTGCCCGTCGGGGTCCAATCGACCTCGATGTAGTCATCGATACCGTGGCCTGGGTGCACGGCCTGACTCGCGACGAACTGCTGTCGCGCGATCGTTCGCGCCGCGTGGCATGGCCGCGTCACATTGCGGCCTACATGTGCCGCAAACTGACCGCGGCCTCGCTGCCTGAGATCGGTCACGCCCTCGGAGGCCGCAACCACACCTCGATCCTGCGGGCTGTGCGCTCGGTTGCCGAACGACAGACCAGCGATGCGGCCTTTTCCGGGAGGCTTCAGCAGATGGAGAAGATGCTCGGAACCTCGCCCGGGTTGAGGGGACGAGCCGCGATGGCTGCGGCCCCTCCTCCGGGCCAGTGACGGTGCTCCGAGGCTCGCAACGATGCGGTCTCTCTGCTAGCAGGTCGGCATGACACCGGAGGTAGCCGCAGTCATCGAGGAGGCTTCTCGCCTCGAAGCGTTGGCGATGTCCATTTACACGCGTCTGGCCTCCACGTTCGGTGAAGACGCGGATCTCCAACGATTCTGGATGTCGATGGCCCGTCACGAGGCGGGCCATGTCGGCGCGCTGGCGCTGATCCGCGTGCTGCTCGAGGAGTCGGCCGGCGATCTCAGTTTCGAGGTCGATGATCGAGCCGCGCGCGACGCGGCCTCCTCCATCCAGGCGCTTCACCGCGAGAGTCTTGCGCCAGTGTCGCTGGAACGTGCCTTCGCTATCGCGCTGGAACTGGAGAGTCTGGAACTCGAGGACCTGGTTCTGGACCTCATTCACGCCCTCTCCGATTCGGCCGCGCGGGCGCAGGCCGAGCAGATGCTCTTGCATGACCTGAGCGATCTGTCGCTGATGATCGAAAAATATTGTCCTGGCGACGAGTTGCTGGCGCGCGCCGATGCGTTGGTCGAGAGCCGCATGGGGAAGGGTTCTCGCGGCGGCTACGTCCGGCGGACCTGAACGCGCGTGCCCGTTGCGATTCCACGGGTTTCCGTCCTCATTCTGAACTGGAACGGCCGCGAGTTGCTGCGCGGGTGCTTACGTTCTCTTCGCGACCAGACCTTCAAAGACTTCGAGGTGTTAGTGGTGGACAACGGTTCCGCCGACGACAGCGCGGCGATGGTGCGCCGGGAGTTCCCCGAAGCGCGGCTGCTTGCGCTGCCGGTCAACACCGGCTTTTGCGGGGGCAACAACCGCGCCTACGCGCAGGCCCGGGCTGACCTCGTTCTGCTGCTCAACAACGATGCCGAGGTCCGCGCGGACTTTGTAGAAAAGATGATCACGGCCGCGGACCTCGACGCCGAATTCGGGATGTTCGCGGCGTGCATCCGGATGTACGATCGCCGTGAGATCTTCGATTCTACGGGGCTGCTGATCTATCCGGACGGGATCTGCCGTTCGCGCGGCTGGCTCGAGAAGGACGTTGGCCAATACGACCGTGTCGATGAGGTCCTGGCGCCGAACGGATGTGCGGCCATGTATCGCCGGGCGATGCTCGACGATGTCGGATTCCTCGACGAGGCCTACTTCGCTTATCTCGAGGATCTCGATCTGGGCCTGAGAGGGCAACTCAGGGGCTGGCGCTGTCGCTACGTTCCCGACGCCGTGGTCTACCACAAGAAGTCGATGACCACCGGGTATCATTCGGCACTCAAGGCCTACCTGGTCGAGCGTAATCGCATCTGGAACGCCGTGCGTCTGCTGCCGCTGCGGCTGTTGCTGCTCAGTCCGTTGTGGACGGTGGCGCGCTATCTCGCCCAGGGTTTTGCCGCCGCGTCCGGGCGTGGAATGTCGGGGCGGTTCAGCCGCGATTACTCGCGCAGGCAGTTGCTTGGCATTCTGCTGCGCGCCTACGCAGCAGCGCTCCTTCGTCTGCCCGAGGTGTGGCGTGAGCGCCGATGGATTCAGTCCCGTAGAAAGCTCGGCGCACTGGCCGTTTATGAGCTGCTACGAAAGCATCGCTTGCCGTTGCTGGAACTCGCTTTCAAGGACTGAGCGCGGGGAGTCGCGAGCGTCGTGACGATCTGGCCCGGCCGAGCGGCAGCGGTTCCTCGAAGCGGGCGCGTAGTGTACAAGCCGCTGGAACCTTTCATGAAGGAGTGTGCCGTGGACGCGTTTCTTTCAGGTCTGGAGGTAGCCGCAGCGATCCGTAGCGGCGAGCTCGATCCCGTAGAGGTGGTCGACGCGAGCTTGTCGCGCATCGATTCGCTCAACCCGGCACTCAACGCGGTGGTCTGGCGCTGTGACGAGCAGGCGCGGGGCGCCGCCCGCCGCGCTCGCGAGGCCGTAGCCCGAAAGCAGCCTCTGGGCCCGCTGCATGGCGTGCCGATCCCTATCAAGGACCTGACCGACGTCGAAGGTTGGCAGACCACCTTCGGCTCTCGCGGTGCGGTCGGACGGGTGGCCCCAACTACCGCGCATGTGGCCCAAGCCCTGCGCGATGCTGGTGCGATCCTGCTGTGCCGCACCAATACGCCCGAGTTCGGGACCGTCTGCGTTACCGAGAACGAACTTTACGGTGCGACCCGTAACCCGTGGAATACAGAGCATTCTACCGGCGGGTCCAGCGGTGGCGCTGCGGCCGCCGTAGCGTCGGGAATGGTACCCATCGCGCACGCCAACGACGGTGGTGGGTCGATTCGGATCCCGGCTTCGTGCTGCGGCCTGGTGGGCCTCAAGCCCAGCAGGGGGCGCGTGCCGATGGGCCCGCTGGTCGCGGACGTGATGCATGGCGGCTGCGTCGAAGGCGCGGTAACCCGAACGGTGGCGGATACCGCTGCCGTGCTCGATGCCATTGCGCTGTTCGACCAGGGGGCGTGGTACAACGCGCCGGCCTCGCAGCGACCGTTCCTGCACGAAGTCGGCGCTGCGCCGGGGCGGCTGCGCATCGCGTTCAGTTGTGTCGCCCCGACCGGCGCGCCGGTGTCGGCCGAGTGTGTCACGGCGGTTGACAAGACCGCCGCGCTCCTGGCGGGACTCGGGCACGACGTCTTCGAGGGCGCGCCGCAATGGCCGGAGGCATCCGACGTCCTGCCTTCGTTCCTGGTCGTGTGGAATACCGGCTCGGCCTACTGGGACGTTCGAGACTGGTCGAAGATCGAGCCCCTGAATGCTGCGCTGCGAGAGCAGGCGCGTGCCACGGACAGTTTGAGCTACGTGCAGGGACTCTTGCATCTGCAGATTCTGAGCCGCCGCCTGGTAGCCAGTTGGGGCAGGGATTTCGATCTGTTGCTGACGCCAACGCTTGCCACCGAACCGCCGCGGATCGGCGAATTGTGGGATGGCATGGAAGCCGACCCGACGATGCCGATGCAGCGGGCCGGCGCGATGTGTCCGTTCACGCCGCTGTTCAACGTCAGCGGTCAGCCGGCGATCTCGTTGCCGATGCACTGGAGCGCCGCCGGATTGCCGGTGGGCGTGCAACTGGTCGGCAAGCCCTGGGGCGAAGCCGAACTGCTGCGCGTCGCCGCGCAACTCGAGCAGGCAGCGCCGTGGTCCGGCCGAAGGCCGGCGGTATGTTGAACGGCCGAAGGCCGGCGGTATGTTGAACTGCCGCAGGCCGGTGCGGTGTTGAACGACCTCACGCCCGTGGTTTGTTACCGCATCGGTTGCCGGTCCGAAGGGCTTTCGATAGGTAGTTTGTCTCGAGCCCCCGTAGCTCAGGTGGATAGAGCACAGGATTCCTAATCCTGGGGCCGCTGGTTCGAGTCCAGCCGGGGGCATTTCGACTGCGCGCAGCCGCAGCTTTGAAATTCGGCGGCTGCGCGGCTACGTTGCCGACCATCATCGAGTTTCCCAGTCTGCTTCGAAGAGGATCGTGGTACACGTGCGAAAACTGACACTTCGTCTTCCGACCTTGCTTCCTTCCTTCATATTTATCGCGGCACTGGCGGTGGCCGGAGCGCTGGCGGCGGGAGGCTGCGGTTCCGGGGGCAGTCAGGACAACCCGCCGCTTCCAGACGTCGTCATCCGCGCGGTCGCCCAGTTTCTCGACGTTGGACAGCGTTACCAACTCGATGGCAGCGACTCGACCGACCCCAACGGTGACTCGTCGAAGCTGACGTACCGATGGCGACTGATTTCAGGCGGCCCCGACACGAAGTTCGACGACCACTGCAAGGACGACTTCGAGCAGATCTGCTTCACCAACAGCGACGATCCGTGCAGCGACGATGCCGAGTCGTTCTGCCACGACAACGCCGACTGCGGCGAGTTCGGAGTCTGTCAGACCAACAAGGGAACCACTTCTCCGGACTGCACCACCGGGATCTGCAACATCGGCCTCGGCGCTGAGAACGCGCAGGCGACCATGCTCGCCAACGTGGCCGGACCGTTCACCGTGCGGCTCACGGCGGTGGGCGCGAGCTCGAACGGGACCGGGACGATGATTCTCGACACCTATCCATCTCTCTACGTCGTCGGTTCGCTCTTCGAATTCGGCGGCACGCAGGGTGGGGCGGTCGGCGAGGTCGCTGACGCCGCCGAGTTCGCCGCCGGTGCCGTGAAGGGGGCTGCGGATCCGGTCAATGGAAACCTCGTGGTCATCGATGCGGCGATCGGCGCGCTGCGCGTGTTCGACGTTCACACTGGAGCCATCCTCGGCAGCTTCGGCGAGAGTGATCGATTCGTGACCGATCCTACCGCGCTGGCGTTTCGCGCGGACAACAGTCGCCTCTACGTCGCCCAGAGCGACGGAGACGTGCTGATCTTCGACGCCGCTACCGGACTGTTGATCTCGACTTTCGGCAATGTCGGCGCGAACCCGACTGCACTGGCGTTCGCTGCCGAGAGCGGCGATCTGCTGGTGGTCAACGGTGCAGCCGGAAGCGGTGTCAGAGTCTTCGGCGCGGACGGTTCCGGCAAGGGCGTGCTCGGGGAAACCGCGAGCGAGGTTGCGGAACCGATCGATGTCGATTTGCTCGGCGATCCGGCCACGGCGCTTCTGGTCGCCGACGCCACCGGAGGTGTGGTGAAGTGCGGCATCGACGGCAACGACTGCGGGCCTTTCGGGAACGTCGGCGACATGCTGGTCGACGGCAGCCCGAGCGCGCTTGCGGTCAATCCTTCGTCTGCCGATACCGACAACGAGGTGCTGATCGCCGACCCGGTCGGCAAACGCGTGATAGCGTGCGACGCGAGCGGTGAGAACTGCGAGACCTTCGGCGACACCGCGGATCTCGAATCGGACTACAACGACGTGTTCTTCGCGCCGTCGGCGGCTCCGACCACCACGACCACGCTGCCGGAAGCCACTACGACCACGCTGCCGTAGCCTGGCTGCACAGAGATAGGCGGCGCATTTTCCGAGGGGATGTCGCCGGCCGCGACAACGGGAGAGGGCATGAGGGATCGGACGTTCTTCGAAAGGCAAGAACGCGAATCCCTGGCGGGGTACGCGATGCTCTCCTGTCAAAGCAGGGGGCGTCAGCATCCCGAATCAGAACACGTCTTTCGCCTGGTGTTCCAGCGCGATCGAGATCGCATCATCCACTCGAGCGCGTTCCGACGCCTCGAGTACAAGACCCAGGTCTTCGTCAACCACGAGGGCGACTACTACCGGACCCGCCTCACGCACACGATGGAGACGGCGCAGATCACGCGCACGGCGGCTCGTATCCTCGGGCTCAACCAGGATCTGGCCGAAGCCGTCGCGCTTGCTCACGACCTCGGGCACACGCCGTTCGGGCACGCCGGGGAGCACGTGCTGGCCGATCTGATGAAGGATCACGGCGGGTTCGAGCACAACGGCCAGAGTCTTCGCATCGTAGAACTGCTCGAGCAGCGCTATCCGGATTTCCCGGGTCTCAATCTGAGCTATGAGGTACGTGAAGGCATCGTCAAGCATTCTGGCCGTCTGGACCGCCCGCGCGTGGCCGATTTCGACGCCGCGAGCGCGCCGCCGCTGGAAGCGCAGATCGTCGATTGGTGCGACGAGGTCGCCTACAACGGTCACGACATCGACGACGGGATTCAGTCGGGCCTGATCACGATCGAGGACCTGGAGGGTGTGTCGCTGTGGGACGAGACTTTCGCCGCGGTGGTGCAGTCCAGGCCCGGGGCCGGCTTCTCCGTTCATCGCTACCAGGCGGTGCGGCTGCTGATCGACCGTCTGGTTCGCGACCTCATCGAGGCCATCGAGGGTCGCATCGCCGGGCTCGGAATCGAGACGCTGCAAGACGTCCGCCGGGCATTGCCGCGCATCGCGGGTCCCAGCGCGGCGATGGAGCCCAGGCTGCTCGAGCTCAAGGCCAGGCTGATGGACAAGCTCTACCAGCACCACCGCGTGCGGCGCATGGCCGCGAAGGCCGGCCGTGTCATGCGTTCGTTGTTCGAGGTCTACATCGACGACCCCCAGCAGATGCCGCCGCACATCGTCGCACGCATCGCAGAAGGCGTTGCCGTAGCCCGCGTGGTGGCGGATTACATCGCCGGGATGACCGATCGCTTCGCGTTCGAGGAATACGCCAAGCTCTTCGATCCGAACGAGAGAGTGTGAGCGAGCGGCACGGTTCCCGGCCTCCGCGCTGCGCCGGCTTCGGCAAGAGGGGGGCGCCTTGGGCGCGTTTGCGCGCCTGGAAAGCCGACCCGGACGCCGGTTGACATAATACATCTTATCGGACGTTGACTGCGGGGCTCACGGGCACGACCGGGACTGGCACCGCGGGCCGAGCCTTCGCGCCGTCTTCTGAACGCTTCTGACTTGACCCTGGGGTGACGGTGGCACTATGGTCCGCCCCCTGGCGTTTCGAGACACAACCGATGTTTACCCCCGGGGGCCGTGCGCGCCGCGATAGCGACCGTAGCGACCGGGATGAAACGGACAGACCAAGCCTCGGATCATAAGGAGTTCAAGACGAATGCATGCTCTTCGCGTTTTTCCGTCATTTACCCGTCGCGCGCTGATTCTGGCCGCGGCCGCTATCGGGCTTTCGGGCCTCTTACTGACGGCCGGCGCCGCGAGCGCTGGCTCAACCCCTGAGCAAACCTGCCAGGACACCGCCGCCAACGCGGGCCTCAAGTACTTCGCGGATGCACTCAAGGCGCTTTCGGCGTGCGAGAGCGGCCGCGCCGACGGGAGCATTCCCGAACTGACCAACTGCCGGCCCTCGGTCGGTGCCGTCGGTGACGCCGATACCGTCACCGCTCTGTCGACCGCGCGCACCAAGCTCGACACCCTGATCACCAAGAAGTGCGGGACCGCCAGCGTAGCCGCAATGACGTTCGGCAAGCCCTGCGAATCGGTCGCGAACGCGGCCGCGCTGGTGGCTTGCATCGCGGACGACGCCCACGGCCTCAATGCCGAGAACCTGGTGGAGACGATTTTCGACAGCATGGGTGCGGTCGCCTCGGCGGGCGGCCGGAGCTGCCAGATCGCGGCCGCAAGCGCCGGGGGAAAACTCGCGCAGACTCGCGCGAAGACCCGCCGCAAGTGCGCGAAGTCAGTGAACGTGGGCAAGACCGAGGGGCCCTGCCCGGATGCCAAGGGCGAAGTGAAGCTCGACAAGGCGGTGGCAAAGTTCGCCGACAGCGTGAAGAAATCGTGCAGCGATGTCGCAGCCGGCGATCTCACTCTCGGATTCCCTTGTGACCTGTACGAAGTGTCGACCTTCGACCGCAAGGCCAACAACGGGAACAAAATATCGCTCAGCAGTCGCCTCGAGCGTTGTCTGGCCGCGGCCTCGGCCGGTGCCGGCGACCTCGGTTCCGAGACCGCCAGCCCGCTTCCCGAGGCGGGGCCGTTCTCATTCGGCGTCGCTGCCGGAGACGAAACCGACGTCGCGTTCATCGCCTGGACCCGCACCACGAATGCGGTAGATCCGGTAACCCTCGAGGTCGCCACTGACGACGCATTCGCGACCATCGTCAGCACCCAGGCGCTGGCCGCCGACGCGGCCGCCGACAACACGGTACACGGCGAAGTCACCGGGCTCACCGCGTCGACCCAGTACTACTACCGCTTCACGCAGGCCGGCAGCGCCAGCCGCGTGGGTCGCGTCAAGACCGCTCCGGTCGCGAGCTCGACGGCGCCGTTCACGTTCGCCTTCACCGGCGACGCGAACGCGTACTTCAGGCCCTTCGCGCCGCTCGAGCAGATCACGAAGGTGAACCCCGACGTGTGGCTGTTCATCGGCGATACGATCTACGGCGACGATGACCGCAGCGGCAGCGGCGTAGCCTCGGTTCGCAGCGACTACCACAACAAGTACCGCGAGAACCGCGCCGACCGCGCCTCGCGCGATACCATGGCGGCGATCGGCATGTACACCATCTGGGACGACCACGAGGTCACCAACGACTTCTGGGGAACCGACCCGGCGATCCAGACCCAGATGACCGCAGGCAGTCAGGGATTCCGCGATTACATGCCGATTCGGGTGGACGGCGGCGATCCCATGCGGCTGTATCGCAGCTTCAAGTGGGGAAATGTCGCCGAGTTCTTCCTGGTCGACGCTCGCCAGTACCGCAGCGCGCAGGCTGACGTCACCGAAACGGCCTGTGTGAATGGCAAGTGCAGCGTGAGCGAGGCCGATTGCGTCGAGCAGCCTGACTGCGACGCTTCGGGGCTCGGGCAAACCTGCCACAAGGGCACCTGCAGCGTCACCGGCGACATCTGCAGCGTGCAGCTCGATTGTGACGTGATTCAACTCGGTCAGACCTGCGACCAGAACCAGGGCATGACTTCGCCGAACGCTACCTGTCAGGCCGAGATCGACAATCCGGCGCGTACCTACCTTGGTGCGGCGCAGTTGGCGTGGCTCGAAAGCGGACTGCAGAACTCCACGGCGACGTTCAAGTTCGTGATGAATGGCCCCCTCATTTCCGCTCTCGGATTCGTACCGTACGATCGCTGGGAGGGATATTCTGTCGAGCGCCAGGGTTTCCTCGATTTCATCACCACCAACTCGATCAAGAACGTGATCTTCCTGTCGACCGATATCCACGCCGCGATCATCAACGACGACGTGGATGGTAGCGGAGTCAAGGAACTGGTCTCGGGAGCGATCGGCATGGACCCGATCGTGCGCGAGTTGCCGGCCGACCTCACCGGGCTGGTGGGCTCGCTGCCGCTGATCTTCCCGACGGTCTCGTACTTCGATCTCGACCGCTTCAATGTCGCGACGGCGACGGTTTCGCAGACCGAGCTCGAGATGACCTGGGTCGACAACAGCGGCCAGGTTCTGAAGACACTCACGGTCGCTGCTGAATAGGCGGGCGATTCTGCTCTGACGCGGCGAAGTCGAGGCCGAC
>JACRCR010000157.1 GCA_016218925.1 Deltaproteobacteria bacterium
GCAGATGGCGTCGTGACGGGCGTATTGGCAACTGGCCGCGGGGGCGGGGCGTCGGGGTGACGACAGCCCGAAGGCGAGTCCAACCTCTCGCCGGAGATGTCATTGACCCTGACCTTGGACGTGGCCAAAATGGTCATATGCGTCGGACTAATATCGGAGAACTCAAGGCCCATCTGTCCCGCTATCTCGACCATGTTCGCGGGGGAGAGACCGTAGTGGTGGTCGATCGCGCGCAGCCGATCGCGCGCATCGTGCCGTTCTCCGCCGTGTCCGGTTCCCCAGCCGAGGATGACGACCGTCTGGTTCGGTTGGAACGCCGTGGTGTGCTTCGTCGCGGCCGCGGCCGGCTGCCGGAGTGGCTCGGCAAGCGGCGGCCGGCACGCGTGAAGGGAAGCGTGCTCGCGGATCTGCTCGCCGAGCGGGAGCAAGGCGAGTGAGGTTCTGGGACAGCTCCGCGTTGGTGCCGCTGTTCGTTGCAGAGCCCGCCACGCGACAGGCCGAGCGGTGGCTGCGCGCGGATCCGCAGGTCGTGGTCTGGATGCTGACCCGAGTGGAATTGCTGTCCGCGCTCGCGCGGCGGCGGCGTGACGAACCACGCGCCAATCGCGCGTTGCGTGCGGCCCGCAACGAGATTGTCGAGGCCAGCGAGGATTGGTCCGAGATCACGGCAGTGGAAGTCGTACGCAGGCATGCCGAACGGATCGTCGAAACGCATCCGCTGCGTGCCGCTGACGCACTGCAACTCGGCGCCGCGATTGTCGCCGCCGACGAACATCCACAGACGCTGGAACTGGTCACGCTCGACGAGCGGCTGGCGGAGGCTGCCGCGCGCGAAGGGTTCCGGGTCCTCGGCGTCTCGTAGGCGACGGCTACGGCGACAAAGATCGCGGGGCGGTGGATCGCTTCCACGCCGCTGGTCTGCGCGGCGGCGGACGTGACTACGGATCACCGCGTCTGCGAACCGACTACAGCCCTACGTACTACGCTGCGTTCCTGCTCGACCCCGACGGCAACAATCTCGAGGCCGTCTGCCCGCGTTGACCATTCCACGAGCACCGCTTCGGCGCTCGTTGTCTTCTTCGTTTCAAGAAAGACGCGCGGCGTTTTCGCGCCGCTCGGAACGCCCGCGGCGCGGCGACATTGCCCTTGCCATCTTCGCCGGGGCCGGCTGGTCGGAAACACCCACATATAGACGCGGCTTCCCGCGAGCCATTTCCGCCACGCCACCGGACAGGTTGACCGCGAACGCGGGTGCCTGGGCATCTTCTCGGCGCGCGAATCGGTCCCACGGCTCACAACTTGCTGCGCTTTTTTCTCCAGGCCTCACCGGCAGCGGGCAAACACAACCGACAGGAGGTCGTAACATGGCCAGAACGAATGACGCCGCGTTTCTCGGAAGCCGCGGACACTTGCTCTCGGTAGCCGCCGCAGCGGGTCTGCTTACCGTCCTATCAGCCGCGTTGCCGCACCCGGTGGGCGCCGCATCCATGGTCACCCAAGGTCCGGTAGGCCTGCTCACGGACGTCAGCGAGATGGGCCTGAACCCGAGCGAGGCCAGATTCGACGAGGTCGGGGTCGTCGCTGGCGATCCGATCCCGCTGGACCTGTACGGCAGCCTGGGGCTGACCTTCCAGAACCAGCAGTTCGCGACGATCGGCATCCAGGATCGCGCCGGCTGGCCCTCGTGGGCGCCGCACTACATCGGTCCCGGTAGTTCTTTCGGCCCGCCGATCGCAGGAGGAGGGTCCCAGACCGGGCTCGCTTGCGAGACGTGCGGTGTCGCAACGGTAACCGGCGGCCCGACGCGGTTCGGCCTGACGGCGAGCGGCAATGGAACGCAATACCTGACCGTCTGGGATACGGCCGGATACATCATCGGCCAGGTTGACTGGGATCCCGGGCTCGGGGATTCGGCGTTCGTGGGGCTGGATACCCGCGGCGTCCCGATCGGCTTCGTGGCCTACGGCAACGACAACGTCTGGAACGGCGAGTATTACAACTCCAGCGGAGGTTCGACCTACAGCGACACCTGGCTGTGGCAGGACTGTGGCAACGGTATCATCGACGCCGGCGAACAATGTGACGATGGCAACGTGGACAGCGCAGATTGCTGCGACGCCGGCTGTCAACTCGAGGCCGTCGACAGCCCCTGCGACACCGACCCCGTAGCATGTGAAGACCGCACTTGTGACGGCGCGGGAACCTGCGTCACCCATGGCAACAGCGGCGCCGGTACTGCGTGCAACCTGGACGCCAACGCCTGCAGCGTCGACCAGTGCGACGGGGCCGGAAACTGCCTGTACCACAGCGACCTCGACTGCGACGACGCCAACCCATGCACGCAAGACAGTTGCGTTCCCGCCTCCGGATGTCTGAACGCAGCGACACCGGCAAGCAGTTGCAAGTCGGAGGCGACCGCCAGCGTCCTGCTGTCCAGTCCGGCCGAGGCAGCGAAGAGGCGCGTGACATTCGTGTGGACGAAGGGAGCGAGCGAGCTTGCGGCGTTCGGCGATATCGCCACTACCGACTACACTCTGTGCGTGTATTCCGACAATGCGGTCGTGGTCAGACTGACGGCTCCTGCCGCGGCTACCTGCGGCACCGGCCCGTGCTGGAGCATGATCGGCGCGGCCGGCAAGGAGAAGGGCGTCGTCTACAAGGACAAGAGCAAAGTAGCCGAGCACGACGGCATCAAGCTGCTTCTCGGAAAGGCCGATGACGGTGTCGCCGGCAAGGCGACGGTCAAGTTGCAGGCGTCAGGGGTGAACATTCCGGCGCTGAGCATGGGCGCCGGCCTTCCCGCACCGGTAGCGGTCCAACTCGTGACCAGTAACGCCGGCTGCTGGGCGGTGGAGTTCCAGAGCGACAACGCGACCAAGGACAATAGCGTCACCTACAAAGCGAAGCGCACGACGACAGGCGGATAAGCAGCCCCGGCAGGACATGTATCGTTGGCCCGTGGCGGCCGGCTCACCTTGTGAGAGCGGCCGCCACTTACCTCGATTCCGACCTTCCCGGCGGGCAAATCGAAAGGCGCGACTTGACCCCTTCCGGTCACGGTTCACCCGCGGCCGGCGCGTTCGTAGATGCGGCCGCGCAGGTCGACGAACCGCTGTCCGGCACACTCGTGGCGCGTTCATTGCGATGCCACTACGACTGTTGACCGGCGAGGTCGGCTTCCCGCGCCGGCATCGCCTCGGCGTCGGGAGAGCCGACTCTGAGAAGGACCGCACACCAGAGCGGAAGCCAACTCAGCGCGATGCTGGACGGCAGCACGTCGGGCCACGGTAGCCGCAACAACAACGGCTCGAGCACCCCGGAACTCAGTACGACGGTCGCAGCCCCGAGTGCGGCGAGGTACTTCGACGACTCGGGGGTACTCAAAAGCCAGAGGGTCGGGATGAGTGAGAGCAGATAGTAGTGGAACCAGTAGAGGGGCGAGGCGGCCGCGGTCAGCACGATGCCGATCGTCAGAACCAACTGCGGATCGCCGAAGGTCCTTCGGAGCACCCGCAGCACAGAAGTGCCCGCTCCTGATGCCATCGGCGCGCTGAAGACACTCGTCCAGCTGACAGCGGCGAGAAACGAAGCCCCCAGCATCGCCAGCAAGACGGTGGAGGCGGCATAGACGTCGGCCCCGAGCCAGGAGGAGAGCAGCAACGCCGTCGAATAGTTACCGTGGACCACCAAGCGCACCAGCATGTGGGCGTTCGATCCGTAGACGAACTCGTACCACTCGCGCCACACGGTCCACGAGCCGAAGTACAAACACGGGATGACCACGAGCACCGCGGTGGCGGCGGCAGCCGGAAGCGCGGAGGCGATGACGACGCGTGGGCCGTGACGTACTGCCAGATGCGCGGCCAGCAGCGCGCTGACCACGACCACGTTGGGCTTGCACAGAGTCAGCGCGGCGAGGACGCCGAGGAACACCGCCCCGAGTGCGGCCCGCCGGGCGAACGACGTCGCGCGGGCGACGGCGTCGGCCAGAAAGAGTAGGCAGGTGAGCGAGGCGAACTGAAAGCAGCCGACATTGCCGACGCGGACGTCGCTCGCCAGCGGCTGGTAGAAGAGCACCAAGAGCGGGGCAAGACACGCGATGTGAAAAGGCTCCAGACGGCAGAAATAGCCCAGCAGTACGAAGGAGGTCAGGAAGATCGCGAGTTGGAGCTTCCGAAAGGCGACGAGCGAGACGGTGTAGAAGTCGGAGAAATGCGAGAAGGTCGTGTAGAGCAACGGCGAGGCGGTGAAATCCGGCCGCGCCCCCCAAAAGCTGCTCGCCGCCTTGAGCCTGGGATCGGGCGTCTTGTCCGCGTATTCGATGAGCACGTTGCTGTAGAGCGGCCCATTCCCGTACGGTGAGCCGAGTTCGTGGGGAGCGAGCCGCATCGCGGCTGGGACGCCCCAGAAGTGGTAGAAATCGATGCCGATGTTGCCGCTGTCCCCCCAGATGTAGCCCACGGATTGGGACCGGGCCAGCAAGAGCAGGACGAGAACGATCAGAGCGGGAATGATTCCGGGGCGTTTCGGCATTGGTGCGAAGCGGTGACGTGGAGGAAGCGTCACCATACCTTGGAACGTGCGCGTCTCACAGCCTCTTCAGATCGCCGTCCGGGTCGCGACGAGCCGGAAGATGGAGAGCTTCGCCGTTGCCGCCTCGACGTGTTCGTCGATTGTTCGCCTATGGTCAGGGCCTGCGGGTTGCTTCAAACGGAGGTCCAAGTGCGCAAGTCGAGTCGTGCGCCTGTGGTTGACGCGATGTCCGAGACCACGAGCGCGGATGCAGCAGGCCGGAGGGGCGGATGCGATCCTCGGTCCTTTCTCGAGCACGAGCCGTTCGAGCGTGTGCGCCACGCGCCCCACTGGCTGTCGGAGAAGATCCACAGGACGCCGCTTCTGAGCAGCAGGGCTCTCGCGCGCGGCTCAGATCGCCGATGCAGTGTCTCTGATCGAAGAGATCTCCACGCCGAGCGAGGCGAAGAACCCGCGCAGCGGTCTGCCCGGTCCGACCTCGACGACTTCCTCGGTTCTCTCCAGCAGGTCGCGCATGTTCTGCACCCACCGCACGGTGGAGGTGACCTGCTTGACGAGGGCTTTCTCGAGCTCGTCTCGCGAGCCGACGTGGAAAGTGCCGGTGGTGTTGGAGGCTACCGAGATGGCGGCCCACGCGTTGATTGCCGAAGCATTGGCAAGAGCGGCGCGCAGCGGTTCCTGGATCGGCCACATGTGACGCGAGTGGAACGGCGCGGAGACGCGTAGCGGGATGGTCTTGAGCTTGCGCCAGGCCTCGTCTTCGCGGAGCGCGCCGACGGCGGCAGCGACCGGCTGCTCTAGTCCACTGATCACCGCCTGGTCGAGGGCGTTGTGGTTGGCTACGTCTACTTCGAAACGCGCGACGAAGCGGGTCAGCGCTGCGATGTCGAGGTCGCGGTGGATGATGGCGGTCATCGCGCCCGCGCCGGCGGGTACGGTCTGCTGCATCAGCTTGCCGCGCAGGCGAACGATGCGCACGGCGTCGGCCAGAGAGTAGACGCCGGCCGCAACCAGGGCGGTGTATTCTCCGAGACTGTGGCCGGCGAACAGCCTCGGGTGAAACCCGTGGTGGGCCTTCATCGCTTCGAGCATCGCGATTTCGACGGTGAGAATGGCGGGTTGCTGGAACTCGGTGAGCGCGAGGCTCGCTTCATCGCCGAAACAGATGTCGGCGAGGTCCAGGCCGCAGGCGTCGGAGGCTTCTTCGAAGACGCGGCGCGACTCTGGGTACTTCTCGTAGAAATCCTTGCCCATGCCGAGCTTCTGCGAGCCCTGGCCGGGAAACACGACCGCGACCGGCGTCGGCGCGGAGTGCTCGGAATGTCGTGAATGCTGAGAGTGTGGGCTCATCGGTTCGCGCTCGCTCTGGCGCCGCGAACTACTGTGCCGCGCCGCCCACTACAACGCTAGCGGCGGGCGTCGGCGGGCCTTCCTGTCCGTCGGCGCACACCGCGCGAACACGGTAGGCGAATGCGCCGGCGCCGGGATTCTCGTCGCGGTACTCGAACTTGCGGCGACGGCGAATCTTCTCCTGGTCGACGACGTCGATGGTCGCGACGGGCTCGAAGGCACCGTCGTCGCGGCTGCGTTCGACGACGAATGCCGCCAGATCGTAAAGCTTCCTGCCATCGGCGCTCCGCTCGGCGCGGGCCCAGCGCACGATGACTGCGGGACCCTTGATGGTGGTCTCGACGCTGCCGTCGATGACGGGCGCGGTATCTTCGGCAGGTCGCGGCGCGGTGCGAAGCCCGCATGCGACGGCGGCCAGCGAAAGGGCCAGCGCGAGGACGAGGGTGGTCGTCGGGATTCGAGCCCGTGCGCCCGTGCGGTCCGTGGCTGTGCGGCTCGCAGTCGGCGGCGTGTCGGCCGCCAGGTTTCCCGGCGCAGCCACCGCGCTGCGCAGCAGCGTGCTCCTCACGCCGTCACGCCGTGCTTGCGCGCCAGCGTGCGCAGTCGCTTCTTGACCTGCGAGGCGGAAGTGCCGCCCGCCGAAGTGCGCCGCGCCACCGCCTGCTCTACCGTCAGCAACGAGGCGACGGCGACGCCGGCCTTGCGATCGCCATCGGGTCCCAGCGCGGGCGAGAACGCGCCCAGCGAGGTGCTCCCGAGCGAGGTCAGCTCGACGCCCGCCGCCAGACAGTGGCGTACGATCTTGCCGACGACTTCGTGCGCCTGGCGAAACGGCACGCCGCGTGCGACCAGAATCTCGGCGAGGTCGGTGGCCAGCAGGAACGAATCCGAGGCTGCGCGCCGCATCGCCGCTTCGTCGAAGGTCAGCGAGCGTACCATCGCGCCCAGGACGGTAAGGGACGAGATCGCGGTATCGACGCTGTCGAACAGCGGTTCCTTGTCCTCTTGCAGATCGCTGTTGTAGGCGAGCGGCAGGCCCTTGGTCGTCACCAGCAGCGACACCAGGTTGCCGACCACGCGACCCGACTTGCCGCGCGCCAGCTCGGCGATGTCGGGGTTCTTCTTCTGCGGCATCATCGAACTGCCGGTCGAGTAGGCGTCGTGCAGGCGCACGAAGCCGTACTCCGCGGTGGCCCACAGCACGATCTCACCGGCCAGCCGCGACACGTGTGCGAACAGGATCGCGATGTCGGCGAGCGGCTCCAGGATGAAGTCGCGATCAGCTACCGCATCGATGCTGTTGTCGGCGACGCGGGCGAAGCCGAGTTCCTCGGCGACGCGCGCGCGGTCGATCGGCAGCGTGGTGCCGGCCAGCGCGCCGGCGCCGAGCGGCAGGATGTCGACGCGACCGCGGGCATCGCCAAGACGCTCGCGGTCGCGAGCGAGCATCTCGTAGTACGCGAGCAGATGATGGGCGAGCAGCACCGGCTGGGCTCGCTGCATGTGGGTGTAGCCGGGCAGGATCGCGTCCTGGTGGCGCAGCGACACTTCGAGCAGCGCGCATTGAAGGTCGCCGATGGCGGCGTCGATCCAGGCCAGCGCGTCCTTCACGTACAGCCGCACGTCGGTGACGACCTGATCGTTGCGCGAGCGCGCGGTGTGGAGCTTGGCACCGGCTGCGCCGGTCTTGGCGATCAGCCGGCGCTCGATCGCCATGTGGATGTCTTCGTCGGCGATGTCGAAGACGAATTTCCCGCCGGCGATCTCGGTTTCGATCTCGCGCAACCCCGCCGTGATGGTTTTCTTCTCGGCGGCGGTCAGGATGCCGACCGCGGCGAGCATCGATGCGTGGGCGATGCTGCCGCGGATGTCGTAGCGGTACAGGCGCTGGTCGAAGCCGATCGAGGCGGTGAAGGCCTGCGTCTTGCGGTCGGGAGTCGCGTCGAAGCGGCCGCCCCACGAGCGATTGCCGGCCGTAGCCTCCTTGCCGGCACCGCTGCCACGCGCCGCAGCCGCAGCCTTCTTCGACGCGGCGTTCTTCGCCGGGGTCCCGCTCCTGGTCTTGCCGGCCACGCCCAGGCCCTATCCCTTTTTCGCCCGAACCATGTTGCGCACTTTGAGGCGCAGCCCGGCCAGCCGGATGAATCCGGTGGCGTCGGCCTGGGTGTAGACCTCGTCCTCTTCGAATGTCGCGAGCGCGGGCACGTAGAGCGAGTCAGCCGACTTGCGGCCCGCCACCGTGGCGCTTCCCTTGTAGAGCTTGATCCGCACCGTTCCGTTGACGCAGCGCTGCGACTCGTCGACGGCGGCTTGCAGCATTTCGCGCTCGGGCGCGAACCAGTAGCCGTAGTAGACCATCTCGGCGTAGCGCGGGATCAGGCTGTCGCGAAGGTGCATGACCTCGCGGTCCATCGTCAGGCACTCGAGGCTGCGGTGCGCGACGGTAAGGATCGTTCCGCCCGGGGTCTCGTAGACGCCGCGCGACTTCATGCCGACGTAGCGGTTTTCGACGACGTCGGCGCGGCCTACCCCGTTGCGGCCGGCGATCACGTTCAGGCGCGCGAGCAGGTTGAACGGCGACAGACGCTCGCCGTCGAGCGCCACCGGGTTTCCGCCGTCATACTCGAGTTCCACGTACTCGGCCTCGTCGGGGGCGTTCTCGGGCGACACGCTCAGCACGAACATGTCCGGGCGCGGCTGCTCCCACGGGTCTTCGAGCTCGATCCCCTCGAAGCTTATGTGCAGCACGTTGCGGTCCATGCTGTAGCCGCGGTCGCGGGTGATCGGCAGCGGGATGCCGTGCTTCTCGGCGAACTCGAACAGCTTGGTGCGCGAGTTCAGATCCCAGAGGCGCCACGGCGCGATCACCTTGAGGTCCGGCGCGAGCGCGGCATAGGTCAGCTCGAAGCGCACCTGGTCGTTGCCCTTGCCGGTGGCGCCGTGAGAGACCGCATCGGATCCGGTGCGTCGTGCCACTTCGATCTGACGCGCAGCGATGATCGGGCGCGCGATCGAAGTGCCGAGCAGGTAGGTGCCTTCGTAGATGGCGCTGGCGCGCAGCATCGGAAAGACGAAGTCGCGGACGAACTCTTCGCGCAGGTCCTCGATGCAGGCCTCGACCGCACCGGTGCGAAAGGCCTTCTGCTTGGCGCCTTCGAGGTCCTCGTCCTGACCGACGTCGGCGATGAAGGCGACAACTTCGCAGCCGTACTCCTCGATCAGCCATTTGAGGATCACGGAGGTGTCGAGGCCGCCACTGTATGCAAGAGCGATTTTCTTGGGGGCGCTGGGCTTTTTCAAAACGGTAGTTCCTTCTCAGGGTTCGTCGAATCCGCCGCTGCCTATGCCGGTGAACGCGTCGACGCGCTTCCCGGCCGTGCTTCTTCGGCGCCTTCGAGCCAGGCCATGATGGCTTTCTGAATATGGAGCCGGTTCTCTGCCTGCTGCAGCATCGCCGAGCGAGGGCCGTCGATGACTTCGGCGGTGATCTCCTCGCCGCGGTGGGCGGGCAGGCAATGCATGACGATGACGTCCTTGGCCGAATTGGCGACGACGCCCGCGTTGATCTGGTATCTGGCGAAGACCTTGCGGCGGCGGTCGGCCTCGTCTTCCTGTCCCATGCTGGTCCACACGTCGGTGTAGAGCACGTCGGCGCCGCGCGTCGCCTCCATCACGTCGTTGGTGATGGTGATGCGGCCCGGCGCCGCGGCCATCGTCTCGGCGACGATGTCGGGGTCGGGCTCGTAGCCCTTGGGGCAGGCCAGTGCGAAGTCGAAGCCCATCTTGGCGGCGGCCAGCAGCCACGAGTGCACCATGTTGTTGCCGTCGCCGACGAACGCGACTCTGAGTCCGTCGGCCGCGCCGCGAATCTCGCTCAGAGTCATGATGTCGGCGAGCACCTGGCACGGATGGTAGAGATCGGAGAGCCCGTTGATCACCGGCACCGTCGAGTTGCGCGCGAGCTCGACCACCGAGTCGTGCGAGAAGGTGCGCGCCACGATCAGGTCGACCCAGCGCGACAGGTTTGCCGCGATGTCGGCCACCGGCTCGCGCGTCCCCAGCTGGATGTCGCCCGGCGCCAGGTAGATGGCGCCGCCGCCGAGCTGGTACATCCCGGTCTCGAACGTGACGCGAGTGCGCAGGCTCGGCTTCTCGAAGATCATCGCGAGCGTGCGGCCGTGCAGCCACGTATGCGGGCGTCGCGCACGCACGTCGGCTTTGAGGCGACGCGCCAGCGCGACCAGGTGAAGAATTTCTTCGCGCGTCAGATCGCGCAGCGTGACCAGATCGCGCTTCATCCAAGTACCCTGGCGATGGCCTCGACGCCTTCGTCGACCTCGGCCTCGCTGAGAATCAGCGGCGGGATCAGACGCAATACGTTGCCGGCAGTGGAGTTGGTGATGACGCCGCGAGCGAGCAGCTCGCGCACCATCGGCTTGGTCTCGCGCGTGAATTCGATGCCGAGCATGAAGCCCTTGCCGCGGATGTCGACCACGTCGTCGCGGCCGCCGAGTCTGGTGCGCAGTCGTTCGAGCAGGTAGTCGCCGACCCTGACGACGTTGTCGATCACGCCGCCTTCGAGCAGTTCGCCGAGCACCGCCAGCGCCGCTGCGCACGCTACCGGGTTGGCGCCGAACGTGGTGCCGTGCGAGCCGGGCACGAAACAATCTGCGAGGCCCTGGCGCGCCAGCACCGCGCCGATCGGCAGACCTCCGGCCAGGCCCTTGGCGGTGGTCAGGATGTCGGGCTCGATGCCTTCGTGCTGGTACGCGAACAGTTTGCCGGTGCGGCCGTTGCCGGTCTGGACTTCGTCGAGAATCAGCGCCGCGCCGGCGTCGTCGCAGATCTGTCGCAGCGCGCGCAGGTAACCGGCCGGCGGCACCAGCACGCCGCCCTCGCCGATGATCGGCTCGACCAGTACCGCCGCGGTCTCGCCGTCGACGGCGGCGCGCACCGCACCTGCGCTGCCCGGCTCGACGTGTACGAAGCCCGCGGGCATCGGGCCGAAACCTTCGCGCAGCTCGGGCTGACCGGTGGCGGCCAGCGCTCCGTAGGTGCGTCCGTGAAACGAGCGATGTGCCGCCACGACCTTGTAGCGTCCGCTCTGCGAAGAGGCGCGGCGCGCCATCTTGATCGCGGCCTCGTTGGCTTCGGCGCCGCTGTTACAGAAGAACACGCGGTCGGCGAAGGTCAGTTCGACCAGTCGCTCGGCCAGTCGTGCGCCGGGCTCGTGGTAGAACAGATTGGAGGTGTGGATCAGTTTCTCGGCCTGGGCCTGGATCGCGCGCACCAGCGCGGGATGGCCGTGGCCGAGCGACGATACTGCCAGACCCGCGAACAGGTCGAGGTAGTCGCGACCGTCGTCGCCCGTGAGGCGGCAGCCCTTGCCGCTGACGAACGCGATCGGATAGCGCGCGTAGTTGGCGGTGGTGTAGCGATCGGTCCTTTGCAGGATCGGGCTGACTTCTTCAGCGGCGGTCGGCAATGTCGTCGCTCTCGTGGCGCTCGACTCTTTCACGCCGCGCCCGCCTCGTGCTTCTTCGCGGCGCTGTTCTTGGCACCGCCCGCTGCGCTCGACCCGCCGCGCTTTGCCGTGCGCTTGCCGCCCGGCAACTGCATCACCACTTCGGTACCGACGCCCTGCTTGGTGAAGATCTCGAGCAGCACCGCGTGTTTGACGCGGCCGTCGATGATGTGCACCTGTGCGACGCCGCCTTCGAGCGCGTCGACGGCGCACTCGACCTTCGGTACCATGCCGGCGGCGATCGTGCCGTCGCTCACCTGTCGTCTGGCCTCGGCGGCGCACAGCATCGGCTGCACCTTGCCATCGGCGTTCTTGATGCCCGCCACGTCGGTGAGCAGGATCAGCTTGGCAGCCTTCAGGCCGCGCGCGATCTCGGCCGCCGCAACGTCGCCGTTGACGTTGTAGGTGCGGCCTTCTTCGTCGGTGGCGATCGGTGCGATCACCGGAATGAAGTCGGTGCCGGCGATGCGCTCGATCACCTCGGTGTTGATGTGGGTGATCTTGCCGACCAGCCCGACATCGACGAGCACCGATTTCCTCTTGCCGGTGCCCGAGCCTTTCTCTTCGACACGGACCTTGAGCTTCTCGGCCACCATCATGCGGCCGTCCTTGCCGGTGATGCCGATGGCCTTGCCGCCGTGGTTGTGGATGTCGGCGACGATGTCTTTGTTGATCTGTCCGCCGAGCACCATCTCGACGATTTCCATCGTCTGCGCGTCGGTGACGCGCATCCCGCGCACGAAATGCGTCTCGATGCCGTGGCGCGCCAGCGCTTCCTCGATCTGAGGCCCGCCGCCGTGCACGACGACGGGGTGGAGCCCGAGCGACTTGAGCAGCACCACGTCTTCGGCGAAGCCCGACTTCAGGCGTTCGTCGAGCATGGCGTGGCCGCCGTACTTGATGACGATGGTGCGTCCGGCGAAGCGCCTCATGAAGGGCAGGGCTTCGAGCAACACTTCGGCTTTGGCGATGGCTTCGTTCAACGAATCGGCCTTGGGCTGCGGCTGCCGAGCCGCGCGAGGGTCAGAGTATATAGCGCGAGAGGTCTTGGTCTTCCAGGATCGGGCCGAGCTTCTCGCGCACGTACGCAGCGTCGATCGTGACTTCGCTGCCGGAACGCTCCGGAGCGTGGAACGAGATGTCGTCGAGGAGGCGCTCCAGGATCGTGTGCAGGCGGCGGGCGCCGACGTTCTCGGCTCGCGAATTGACCTCGGCTGCGATGGCGGCGATCTCGGCGATGGCCGAGTCGTCGAAGTCGATCGTCACGCCTTCGGTGGCGAGCAGCGCCTTGTACTGGCGCACCAGCGAGTTCTGCGGCTCGGTCAGGATGCGGACGAAGTCGTCGCGGCCGAGCGGGTCGAGCTCGACTCGCACCGGGAAGCGGCCCTGGAACTCGGGGATCAGGTCAGAGGGCTTGGCCAGGTTGAAGGCCCCCGAGGCGATGAAGAGAATGTGGTCGGTACGCACCATGCCGTGGCGGGTCTTGACCTGGGAGCCCTCGACGATCGGCAGCAGGTCGCGCTGCACGCCCTCGCGCGAGACATCGGGGCCGGATCCGGCGTAGCCGCCCTGGCGCGAGCAGATCTTGTCGATCTCGTCGAGGAAGACGATGCCGTTCTGCTCGACCCGGAGCACGGCCTCGGCCGCGACCTTCTCCTGGTCGATCAGGCCCTGTGCCTCCTGCTTGGTCAGCAGTTCGAGCGCTTCCTTGACCGGCGTGCGGCGCCGGTTCGGGTCCTTGGCGGCGGGCCCGCCTCCAAACGGCGACCCGCCGCCGAGCCCACCGAGGCCGCCCTGGCCGCGGCCGAACAGGTTGGAGAGGGTGTCGCGCAGGTTCTGGCCGGCGTCTTCCATGTTCTGCGGGGTGATTACCTCGAAGAAGGCGCCGGGCATCTGAGCTTGGGGCGGGACGATCTCGACCATCTGATCGTCGAGCTTGCCGTCGCGCAGCAGCCTTCTCATCTGGTCGCGGGTGGCCTGGGTCTCCGGGTTGGTGGCGGGTCCGCCCGGGCCTGCGAAACCCGGGGTGCCGGGCAGCAGTTCGGAGATGATCCGCTCTTCGGCCCGCTCGCGGGCCTTGACCTGGACGTTCTCGGTCTCTTCCTCTCGCACCGTGTCGATCGCGATCTCGACCAGGTCGCGAATGATCGACTCGACGTCGCGGCCGACGTAGCCGACCTCGGTAAACCGCGAGGCCTCGACCTTGACGAAAGGGGCCTGCGCCAGGCGCGCCAGTCGCCGCGATATCTCGGTCTTTCCCACCCCGGTGGGGCCGATCATGATGATGTTCTTGGGCGCGATCTCCTCGCGCAGCTCGTCGGGCACCTTCAGGCGTCGCCAGCGGTTGCGCAGCGCGATCGCCACCGAGCGCTTGGCGGCGGCCTGGCCGACGATGAAGCGGTCCAGCTCCGAGACGATCTCGCGCGGCGTCATGGGGTAGTCTTTGAGCATCTTATCTTGCGAAGAAATCCAGGCGGGTGGGGCCTTTGGCGTAGTAGTTAAAGCGATGGTGGAGGTCGGGGGAGGGCTTCGTCCCGGGCTCCTCGGAGCTCACGGCAGTTCCTCGAAGGTGACGTTGCCGTTGGTGTAGACGCAGATCGACGCGGCGATCGCCATGGCCTGTTCGGCGATGGCGCGGGCGCCGAGGTCGGTGTGGGTGACCAGCGCGCGCGAGGCCGCCAGCGCGTAGTTGCCGCCCGAGCCGATCGCGACGATGCCGTCGTCGGGTTCGATGACGTCGCCCGCGCCGGTGATCAGCAGGGTGGCGGTGGAGTCGGCGACCAGCAGCAGCGCGTCCAGGCGTCGCAATTGGCGGTCGCTTCGCCAGTCCTTGGCCAGCTCCACGGCCGCCCTCTGGAGGTTGCCGCTGTACTTGTCGAGCTTGGCCTCGAAGCGTTCGAACAGGGTCAGCGCATCGGCGGTGGCGCCGGCAAAGCCGCCGAGCACCTTGCCGCCATAGAGGCGCCGCACCTTGCGGGCCGAGGCTTTCAGCACCGTCTCGCCGGCGCTGACCTGGCCGTCACCGGCCATCACCACCTGGCCGTCGCGACGGATCGCCAGCACGGTGGTCCCGTGGATGTTCCCGCCCAGCCTTCGTCTGTCGCTCGCGCCACCCATCTGGCGCGAACTTGGCCGATTCCCCGCCCGATTTCCAGTGGCCTGCGGCGGCCGCGTGTGGCCGGGGCGCCCGGTGGAGCCTCGGGGCCGCGTGAGGGGGTCAGATCCGGAGGGGGTCAAGTCGCGGCTTGCGACAGGATCCGGAGGGGGTCAAGTCGCGGCTTGCGACAAGCCTCCTCGATCGGTCGGAACTGAGATCAACGGTACGGGGCTCCTTGGGGTTTCGTGGCGCGATGGTGCATAGCGTCGCGCCTCCCTCGTCCGCTCAGTACCCGTCGAAGTAGGCCTGGATCTTTTTCGCGTCGTGGGTCTTGGTCAGCGCCAGCTTGAGCAGCACCCGCGCCTTGGACGGATTCAGCGTCATCGACGCCACGGTCCCCACCGCGTCGTCGTTGATCTCGACGTCGCGCCGGATGATCCCGCTGCCGACGCGGCTCGAACGCACGACGACCACGCCGGCCGAGATCGCGCGTTTGACCGCATCGAGGGCCGGCGTGGTCATGTTGCCGTCACCGACGCCGGCGATGACCAGCCCCTTCGCACCCGCCGCCACCGCCGCGTCGACCAGATCGGGAGACATGCCGGCGTGCGCGTAGATGACGTCGACGCGCGGAAGCGGTCCGGCGATCTTGCCGGCGAAGTCGCTCTTGCTGGTGTGCACCTCTGCCGGAGAACGGTAGAAGTGCTGCTTGCCGAACAGCGAGGCCCCGACCAGGCCGGGTTCGTGCGAAGTGAAAGTCTCGACGTCCGTGGTGTGGGTCTTGGTGAGGTCGTGTGCCGAGTGAATGTCGTCGTTGACGGCCACCAGCACGCCGCGGCCGCGCGCGCGCGGGTCCGCCGCCAGCGCCACGGCGTTGTAGATATTGAGCGGCCCGTCGGCGCTCATCGCGGTAGAAGGCCGCATCGAGCCGGTCAGCACCACCGGCTTGTCAGTGTCCACCACCAGATGCAGGAAGTACGCGGTCTCTTCCATCGTGTCGGTACCGTGGGTGACCACGACCCCGTCGACCTTCTTGGTGGACACCAGCTCGTTCAAGGTGTTCGCCAGTTTGATCCATACCTCGTCGTTCATGTCCTGGCTGCCGATCGAGGCGACCTGAACGCCGCGAATGTCGGCGAGCTCTTTGAGTTGCGGCACGGCGTCGATCAGGACGTCGACCGCGACCGCGCCGGCCTGATAGCCGGCCTCGGTCTGCGACTTCGCCGCTCCGGCGATCGTGCCTCCGGTTGCCACGATCACGACGGCGGGTTTCGCGCTGGCAGCCGCGGCTGCGGTCGCCGTGACCAAGAGACCTGTAAGCAGACAGAGTGATGCGCTACGCAGGGTGTTCATGTCATTGCCTCCGACTCAGCGGCCTTTGGTCGCGCGCTTGGTCTTGTAGATTGCCGGGTCCAGTCCGGTCAGCTTGACCGGATCGAGCAAGTCGCGGATCTGTGCGTCGGTCAGGATCTTCTTCTCGCGAACGATCTCGAGGATGCCTTTGCCGGAGCGATACGCTTCGCCGGCCAGTTCGGTCGCTTTCTCGTAGCCGACGACAGGGTTGAGCGCGGTGACTATCCCGACGGTACGCTCGATGTAGGCCGCGCACACGTCTTCGTTGACCACGATGCCGTCGATGCAACTGGTGCGGAACGAGGCGACGAGATTGCGCAGCAGCATCTGCGACTCGAGGATCGCCGCGCCCGCCAGCGGCTCATACGCGTTGAGCTGGAGCTGGCCGTGCTGGGCGGCCAGCGTCACGGCGAGCGAGTTGGCCGTGACCCGGAACGAGACGAGGTTCACCAACTCCGGCATGACTGGGTTCACCTTGCCGGGCATGATCGACGAACCTGGCTGAAGCGCGGGCAGACGGATTTCGAACAGACCCGCGCGCGGACCCGACGACAGCAGGATCAGGTCGCTGGCGATCTTCACGAGCTTGGTGGCCAGGCTTTCCAGAGCCGAGGCGTAGATCACGAACGGTTGGAGGTCGGAGGTCGCGGCGATCAGGTCCGGCGCCGACACGATCTCCTTGCCGGTCAACTTGGCCAAGTGCTTCGCGCACGCTTTGGCATAACCTTTCGGAGCGTTCAGGCCGGTGCCAATGGCAGTGGCGCCCATGTTCACCGCGTAGAGATGCCTCTCGGCTTCGCGCAGCAGGTCGATTTCGGCCTCGAGACCGGCGGCGAAGGCGTGGAACTCCTGGCCGACCGTCATCGGTACCGCGTCCTGCGTTTCGGTGCGGCCCATCTTGACGATGGTGAGAAACGCATCGCCCTTGGCCCGCAACGCGCCGGCAAGCTCTTCGAGAGGCGGCAGCAACGCGTCGTTGGAACGCAGGATCGCGACCTTGAGCGCGGTCGGATAGGCGTCGTTGGTCGACTGCGACATGTTCAGGTGATCGTGGGGCTCTATCACCGAGTACTCGCCCTTCTTGTGGCCGGTCAGTTCGAGCGCAACATTGGCCATCACTTCGTTGGCGTTCATGTTCGTCGAGGTGCCGGCTCCGCCCTGATACAGGTCGACGAGGAACTGATCGTGGTAGCGCCCGGCCAGGATCGCCTCACCGGCCTTGTCGATCGCGTCCCTGAGGTCCTTCTTCATCGCTCCGACATCGTAGTTGGCACGCGCCGCGGCCATCTTCACGATCGCCAGGCCGTCGACGAATTCGGGATACTGGCCGACGGTCTGGCCCGAGATCCGGAAATTCTCCAGCGCGCGCGCGGTCTGGACTCCGTAGTACGCCGCCGCTGGAACCTGCTTCTCTCCGAGCAGGTCCTTCTCGACCCGGAACTCGCCCTGGGCGTAGGCGGGCGCGTACGCGCACAGACCCAGCAGAAGCGTCGAAAGGAAAGTCGTCGTGGCTACGTTTCGCATGGCTACCTCACTTGACGAGAATGGAACTGAGCGCCAGCGCGCTCGCCGTCGACGCGAGCGTGCTGACCAGGCCGGGGAGCATGAAGCTGTGGTTCAGTAGATACTTTCCGATTCGTGTCGTCCCGGTCTGGTCCATCGATACCGCCGCCAGCACGGTGCCGTAGGTGGGCAGGAAGAACGTCCCGTTGACGGCCGGATACACACCGAGCAGGAGCTGCGCCGGCAGGCCCATTGCGGTGGCGACCGGCGCCAGCATGACGATCGTCGCGGCCTGGCTCATCAGCAGGATCGACAGCACGAACAGGCCCACCGCGAACATCCAGGCGTGATCCTTCACCAGCGCCGAGATGGCGCCGACGATCGGCCCCTGGTTGGCTTCGAAGAAGGAAGACCCCATCCACGACACGCCCAGGATCGAGATGAACGCGATCAGTCCTCCCTTCATCACCGCGCCTTTGACCGCCGCTTCGGGGCTGACGCGAAACAGCAGCATGATCAGGCCGGCCGCCGCGAGCATGACGACCATGATCGCGCGGCCCATGTCGATCTGACCGGTTTTCGTCGCTCCATCTACGACCCTCTCGTAGACCGGCCGCAGAGAAGGTTCGACGCCGAGCAGGACGACCACAACGATCGCGCCGAGGAACACCAGACACGAACCTATCGCGTCGCGGCGCCGGCGTCCCTGCAACTCGGTCGTGGTCGCGACGGCGGCGATCTTGCCTTCGGCGAGTCGACCGGCGTACTCGACATCGTCGGCCAGCTCGGCGCCGCGATGAAAGACCGTCGCGACGCCCGCCAGCACTCCGATCAGCGTGGCCGGAATCGTGACCGTCAGTATCTGCGGCAGCCCGACCTGCGTTCCACCGAGCGCGGCCACCAGCGCCACTGTTACCGCCGATACCGGCGAAGCCGTGAGTCCCTGTTGTGCGGCGATGACGCTGATCGATAGCGGGCGCTCGGGACGTACCCCGGCCTTGCGCGAGACCTCGGCGATGATCGGCAGCAGCGCGTAGATCACGTGCTGGGTGCCGGAGACGAAGATCAGCGCGTAGGTGACGAGCGGCGCCAGCAGGGTCACGCGTTTCGGATTCCGATACAGCAGGCGCTCGGCAATCGTCAGCAGGTAGTCGAGACCGCCGGCCGCCTGCATCGCCGACAGCGCAGTGATGACGGCGATGATCATGCCGAGCACGGTGCTCGGCGGCTGACCCGGCGGCAGCCCCAGAACGAAGACGAAGAACGCCAGACCGATGCCGGATACCGCTCCCAGTCCGATTCCGCCCACTCGCGCACCGATCACGATGCACGCGATCAGAACGGCGAACTCCAGCCAGATCGAGACGGCACCGAACATCAACGCTCCTGCCGCGGTCTTGCGCGCCGGCGAACCCGCCGCCTCCAGGCGGCGGAGGCTTCAGTCGAAAATCGCGTACACCAGACCGAGCTGCGTACGGAACGCATCTCCGCTGGAACCGTCCTTGGTCTCCTTCCAGCCGTAGAGCTCTTCCAGACCCACGGACAGTCGCTTCCGGAGCTGCCACATCACGTTGATGCTGCCGTAGTGCGTCTGGTGGTAGGCATCGCCGGCCTGCGACGCGGCGTTGTCCAGGTGCACGTAGCCGTAACTGAGCGTGGAGCGCCACTCCTCGCTCCAGTGATGCGTGTAGCCCAGCATCGCACCGAGGTAGGCCAGAGCCTCGAGGTCGCCGCTGGAATCGAACGCGGCGTCGTTGTTCTGGAAGTCGTCGTTCGAGAAGCGGAACAAGCCCTCTCCGTAGGTGACCTGGGATTGTACGGAGTCGCGCTCCGCCAGGTTGAACACCGACGAGAGGTTCACGCCCCAGCCGAACACGTTCTGCTCGCCTACGATCGGACCGCGCACGCCAATGTCGCGGAAGATCGAGGCGAACTGCACGTGTCCGACCTCCGAACGCTCCCAGCGCAGATTGAAGCCGCCGTCGGGCGCCCGGTTCTTCCCGCTCGCGTCGGGGTCGATCGAGGCGTCGACTTCGGCTTGCGGCTGCTCGATGCCGAGGTTGAGTTGCCACTGGTCGCCGAGCGGCTGCTGGTAGCGCAGCAGCGGACGCCGGGCGAAGATCGCGGAGTTGGGTCCTTCGTAATCGACGGTGTCGGGCCACACGTCGGGGTCTTCGAAAATGCTGTAGGTCTGACCGACGATCACGTTGTAGATCTGGCCGTAAAGGTGGCGCAGCCGGTACGGGAACTCGCCGCCGCCGGAGCCGAAGAAATCGTTCTCGTAGTAGAAACGCGGACTGCCCGCGACGCCGGGAGCACGTACGTCGAGCCGTAGCTGCGAGGCTCTCGCGTTGATGTTGAAGACGCCGTTGCCGCCTTCGTTCGAGTCGCCGTCGACCGGGATCTGGGCCGTGACGAAGCGGTCGTCATTGCCGGAATCGTGGTTGTCGTAGGTCGCGTCGGTGCGCGGCTTGGCGTTGAACTTGATCATCACCGGGGTGTTGGGGACCGGCGAGAAGCCGCGATACTTGGGGTCGAGCGTCAGATCGCCCGGACGCGGAGCGGCTTCCTGCTGGTCGTTCATCGATCGGCGTGCGCTCACCGGGCTGGTGTTGCCGACTACTTCGGCAGGCGCCGGCGCCGGACTCGCAGTGGAAGTTGCCGTAGAAGGCGCAGCTGCGGGTGCCTGGGATTGCGGCGCCGCCTTCTCGCGTTCGAGTTGATCGACGCGCTCGGTGAGGATCTTGATCTGTCGTCTGAGTTCCTCGACTTCGGGATCGCCGGCCTGGAGGGGTTCCGACCGTATCGTCACTGCTGCGAAGACTGCCAGGAATACGACTCGAGCGAGACGACGGCTGCGCATGGGAAGCCCTCTGCGTCCTGCGAGAAACACCGTGCTTTGGTGCCGCCGGCGTTGCGACCGGGCGGCCAGCGTAGCGAATCTCGACTGAGCGGCGTGAGCCTGCGCCGTGCTTCGGTGTCGTGAACCAAACGAACCGTGTGATTGCTGTCAAATTGCATTATCTGCTGCAAACGGAAGTGGCGCAGATGAGCACGAGCCGCGCCGATCCTGGGCCCAAGTGCGGACCGACGTCTCGCGGTCGCGGACCCTGTTGGGATTGTTCGGGCGCTGCCGTAAGATGCGCACTTCGATTCAGCTTTGCGGCGGCCGCGGTGTCGTTCGGCGATCACGCGATGATTAACGCTTTGACATCGTTCTGGTCCACCGATCGAGCCCTCTCGCTGCTGCTCGTGTTCCTGTGCTGCGTGATCTTCGTGGTGGTACCGCTGCGCGAACTTCACGTTCTGGGCCGCTTTTTCCTCGGGGCGTCGTTCTCGCTGCTCCTGGTATCGGGCGTGTTGGCGGTGCGCCGCGACGTCTTCACCACGGTACTCGTGGGTACGCTGGTCGTGGCAAGCCTCGCCGTTCGCTGGACGAAGCTCGCGCTGGGACTGCCGGCACTGGAAGCATGGGACGCGTTGTTTTCGCTGGTCGCGTGCGCGGTACTGGCCGCGGTCGTCACGGTTCGGGTATTTCGCGCGGGCCCGATCACGAGCCAGCGCATTCAGGGTGCTATCGCTGTCTATCTGCTGCTCGGTCTGATCTGGGCGTTCGCCTACGACCTGGTGGAGTTCATGCGTCCGGGAGCGTTCTTGCCGGCGCCGGGAGCCGCCCCGGAGCGCTTCTGCCATTTCGTGTATTTCAGCTTTATCGCGCTGACCACGGTGGGGTTCGGCGACATCACGCCGGCGGATCCGGTCGCACGTTCGCTGGCGTCGCTCGAAGCGCTGGTCGGGCAGTTGTTTCCGGCGATCCTGCTCGCGCGCCTCGTATCGATGGGAGCCATGTACGAGACCGCCGCTCGGCACGCGAGCGCTGCCGACGAGGAGAGTCGCGAGAGCGCGACGGGCGAGCGACGGGAAGATGGCCGTGCCGCCGGGGCCGCTCAGCGCGAGCGCCAGTGACACGACGGCGTTCCTGCATCGACTCCTCGATCCCGCCAGCCGTCTCGGCGAGATCCTGTTCGGCTTGATGATGGCTCCGGGGTTCACGGCCTCGGTGCGACTGGGCCTGGACGAGGCCGACAATCGTGAATGGTTCGTCGGCATTCTGGGCTGCAATCTCGCCTGGGCTATCGTCGACGGCGTGATGTACGTGATGACCGAATCGCTCGAACGCGGGCGCAAGGCCAAGCTCGTGCGTGACGTGCGCGCCGCGCGCTCCGACGAGGAGGCGATCGAGCGCATCGCCGGCGAACTCGACGAGCGGCTGGGGCTGGTGACGACAGCCGAGGAGCGGCAACAACTCTTCCGCTGGGTACACGGGCTCGTCCGCCGCGGTGAAGAACCGGTGCCGCAGCACCTCGGGCGCGACGAATTGATGGGCGGCGTGGCCGTCGCGCTGGTGATCGTGCTCGCCACGCTGACGACGGTGCTGATTTCCAACAACGGCAAGGCGGCCTGGTTCAGCGGCGTACTGGTCGTGGGGGTCTATCTGGTGTTCGCCGTCACGCTCTAGCTGCTGCCGCCGCGGGCGCTGTGACTGGAGAAGTCCATACCCGTCAGGGCTGCTTGACTTGAATCCGGAGCGCGACGGTTCTTACTGGGTGAACGGTAACAGCCGAGCTCGACCGCTCGAGCCAAGGGAGAACCGACATGA
>JACRCR010000155.1 GCA_016218925.1 Deltaproteobacteria bacterium
CGCTGCCCTCTCGCCGGCAATTCTTCCGAACGTCAGCGCGTTGGCGATCGAAAAGCCGGTGCCGGCGTATCTGGCGCCCAGCACATTGCCCGTGACTTCGCCGGCGGCGTAAAGCCCGGGGATCGCCGGGCCGCCTTTGGCCTTCAAGACCCTCGCGTCCTTGTCGATCACCAATCCCCCCTGCGTCACCCACACGATATGATTGCGAACTTCGATGGCGAAAAAGGGCGCAACCTTGATCGACTCGAGATCCTCGGCGGTTTTTCCAAACTCCTCGTCGTTCCCGCTGGCACAGAAACCGTTGTAACGCGCAACGGTTGCTTCCAGCGTTGCCGGATCGATCTTGATTCTCCTGGCCAGTTCCGCGACGGATCCGGCCTGAACGACCTTGCCACTTACGACATTCTCCTTGAGGTCGTCGGGCAGCCAGCTGATCGCGGTGAATCCCAACGCATACGCGATGGCGAGGCGCCGGTCGGGGTACGCCTCTTCAATCATGCGCGAATCCATGATGGCAAAGCCGCGATGGTTCGTCTGTTCGCGCAGACGTTCCGGGAAAACCCAGTAAGGCGAAAACTCACTTGCGAACCGCTTGCCTTGTTCATTGACGACCATGAGCCAGCCCGGAATATGAACTTCAGCAGTCTTGTGGAATCCGTTGCCGGTGCCGACCAGCCCTTGATCCGGACCTACAACAGCCGCACCCAGTGTCTTACCCATTTCAATACCGTCGCCGACATTTGCCGGATTCCCCACATAATAGAGCCAGTCGCCGGCGTAGTCCGACCGCGGCAGGAATTGATGAAGCATTTCCCTATTCGCACCATAACCGCCGGTGGCAAGGATAACCGCTCCGGCACTGACCGGCTCTCCGTCGACGATCGCGCCGGTCACAGCGCCAGCGTTGTCCGTGAGCAGGCGCGTGACCCTGCTTCGCAGCGCAATGTCGACGCCAGCCTGGGACAAAGCCGTTTCGATGCCGCGATAAAGTCCTTCGCCAAACCCATCGGCGCCATGGCAGCGTGGCGGCGCGGGGTCGTAGGAAAAACTGACGCCACGGGTCGTCAGCCACTCCAAGACATCTCTCGATCCCTCGCAGACGCGTCTCAGCGCCTCCGGGTCAACCGAATCGGGGTTGACGGCCAGCACATCCGCAAAGAAGGCCGCGGTGCTGTCGACGACATTGTTCTCACGCTGAATGCGCGTGTCGGCCGCCATCAACCGGCCGCCGGACAGAGCCGTCGACCCGCCAAGCTTTGCGGTGGCTTCCAGCAGGCACACGTGCGCCTGCTTGGCGGCGGCATGGATGGCCGCCATCGACCCGGCGCCGCCGCCGCCGATCACCATGACGTCATAATCCCGACCAGAAATTGGTTCGTCCGGATGTGCAGTTTCCATATCCATAGCCTCCGCGCGATACGACGGAGAGATCGCAAGGCTCAGCAGCGCTCCAGGATGGTGGCGATTCCCATCCCGCCGCCGATACACATCGTCACCAGCGCGGTCTTCTTGTCGCTGCGCTCCATCTCGTCGATGGCAGTTCCGATCAGCATCGCTCCCGTCGCTCCCAGAGGATGGCCCAGCGCGATCGCGCCGCCGTTGACGTTGACGATGTCGGGGTCGACGCCGGTGGCGTCGAGGAACTTCAGCACCACGGCGGCGAACGCTTCGTTGACTTCGATGAGATCGATGTCCTTCCACGTCATGCCCGCCTTGGCCAGGGCGCGCTCGGAAGCCGGCGCGGGCGCGGTGAGCATGATGACCGGCTCGTCGCCGATGGTCGCCATCGAAATCACTCTGGCGCGCGGCCTTAGCCCGTGACGCTCGGCGTAGTCCTTCGACGCGATCAGGATGGCGGCCGCACCGTCGACGATCCCGCTCGAATTGCCGGCAGTATGGACGTGGGAAATGCTCTCGACCTCCGGGTAGACCTGTCGGGCCTTGTCGTCGAACGAAAGCGTGTCGCCTTCTTGAACGTAAGATCCCATCGCGGCGAACGCAGGCTCGAGTTGGGCGAGACCTTCGATCGTGGCCTGCGGACGCGGGAACTCGTCGCGATCGAGCACCAGATTGCCGTCGTAGTCGCGCACGGCCAGCAGGCTCTTGTCGAAGCGCCGCTCTTCCATCGCACGCTTGCAGGCCTGCTGGCTGCGCAGCGCGAAGCGGTCGCAGTCCTGGCGCGTGAAGCCTTCGCGCGAGGCGATGAGGTCGGCCGAGATGCCTTGCGGGACCAGCCGATGTCGCTCACGAAGGTGACGGTTGTGCGCGTCCAGACCCGACTTTGCCGCGCCCATCGCCACCCGCGACATATGCTCGACACCGCCTGCCACGACCAGATCCTGGAAGCCCGAGGCCACGCCCATCAGCGCGAAATTGACGGCCTGCTGTCCCGAACCGCAGTAGCGACTGAGCTGGACACCAGTCACCTGTGTCGGCCAGCCCGCGTCGAGCACGGCGAAGCGCGACACCACACCACCTTGCTCGCCCACGGGCGTGACGCAGCCGGCCACCAGATCTTCGACGTCTGCGGGGTCGAAGGTGTTGCGCTCGGCCAGCGCTTTCAGGCAAGCGCCGAGCAGTTGGTGCGGGTGCAATCCGGCCAGCGCTCCGGTCTGCTTGCCCTTGCCTCTCGGCGTACGAACGGCGTCCACGATGTATGCATTCCCCATGGTGTCCTCCTCGAGACACGCGGCGCTCGGTAACGATAAGAGTCGGTCCGTCGAATTCGCCAATCCTCGCTCGCGGGCGGCGGTCGTGCGGTTCCTCGGCGACCGCGATGCTGTGCGCCTGCTCGAGCGGGCACCGATGGTCGAGACAAAGAGCACACTCGTGCCGCGTGTCGCGCTCGAGCGGCGTTGAATCCGAAGTCCACGCGACGCGATCCTCTCCGCGCGGCTTTACTCTCTGCAACACACTGCATATCGTTCGCGTGCCGCGCTTTCATCGGAGGAAACCCGATCATGGAGAACGATCCCTTTGGGCTGAGCGGCCGCACTGCGGTCATCACCGGCGCGGGCGGCGGCCTCGGTCGCACTCACGCAATCCTCTTCGCGAAGCACGGCGCCAACGTCGTCGTCAACGATCTCGGCGGCAAGTTCGACGGCAGCGGCAAAGGCTCGGAGATGGCCGACAGCGTCGTCGCCGAGATCAAAGCGGCAGGCGGAAACGCGGTCGCCAACTACGATTCGGTAGCCACTGCGGAAGGTGCGGCCGGAATCGTCAAGAGCGCCATCGACGCGTTCGGTCGCATCGACATCCTGGTGAACAACGCCGGCATTCTGCGCGACAAGTCTTTCGTCAACATGACCGACGAGGATTGGGACATCGTGTTCGCGGTCCACGTCAAAGGTACCTACTACTGCACCAAGGCGGCGTGGCCGCTGCTGCGCGAGCAGAAGTACGGTCGCGTGGTCTTCACCGCGTCGGCGTCGGGGATCTACGGCAATTTCGGGCAGAGCAACTACTCGGCCGCCAAGATGGGCCTGATCGGTCTCGGGCAGACGCTCGCGCTGGAAGGCGAAAAGTACAACATTCGTGTCAACACGATCGCACCGATGGCTGCCAGTCGCATGACGGAGTCGCTGGTGCCGCCGCACATTCTCGAGAAACTCAAACCCGAGTGCGTGTCGCCGCTCGTCGTCTACCTGTGTTCGGAGGCAATCGACGTGAACGGCGAAGTGTACGAGGTTGGCGCCGGCGCCGTGTCGCGCATCGAGTGGCTGCGTTCCAAAGGCGTGGCTATGCGGCCCGATCAGATCAGCGTCGAAGCCGTAGCCGCGGCTTGGAAGCAGATCAACGACATGACCGACTCCAAGATCCTGCGCTCGGTCGGAGAGTCGACACGGGCGACCTTGGCACACTGCATGGGCTGAACACTGCGCAGCGCGTGCCGCGCACGAAACCCGGCGCCGCGGCGCGAACGCTCGATCGCGGCGCACTCAATAACCCTCGAGCTCGGCGTACCTTCGGCGATGCCACGCTGCATCGCCGAAGGTCATCTCGGCCGCGCGCGCCCGCTTCAGGAAGAATCCGATGTCGTGCTCGTCCGTCATACCGATACCACCGTGCATCTGAACGCCTTCGTTGGCGGCCAGCAGGAACGCGTCCGAGCAACTCACTTTGGCTACCGACACCAGCGCAGAAGCGCCGGGGCGAGCTTCGTCGAGAGCCTGGTTCATCCCCATGACCGCCGAGCGCGCCAGTTCGATCTCGGTGTAGAGTATCGCGGCGCGGTGCTTGAGCGCTTGAAAGGTGCCGATTGCGACGCCGAATTGCTTGCGCGTCTTCAGGTACTCCAGCGTCATCTCGAAGGCGGCGCTCATAGCGCCGAGCATCTCCGCGCACAGACCCGCGGTGGCGCGGTCGAGGATTGCTTCGAGCAAGTTTCCGCCGTTCTCTGGTTCACCGACGATGGCAGACTCGTCGACGGCGACGTCGCTCAGCCGTATCGACGCTACAATGCGACTGTCCACCAGCATCTGCCGGTTGACGAGAACCCCGTGCTCTCGCGGGTCGATCAGAAAGAGCGTAACGCCGTGGCGATCCGCGATGCTTCCCGAGGTCCGGGCGGACACGAGGATCCGGTCGGCGACGTGGCCGTCCAGAACCAGGCACTTCTCACCACGAAGCTTCCAGCCCCTGCCCGAGGGCTCGGCCGTGGTTTGCACAGTGTGCGGATCGAAGCGGCCGCTGGGCTCCTGATATGCGAGCGCCACGAGCAGTTCCCCTCGGGCGATCGCCGGAAGGAGTTCGCGCCGCTGCGCCTCTGACCCGCCGAGAAGAACGGCGTTGGCACCGAGAAGCGTGGTCGAGAGCATCGGTTCCGGCATCAGACCGCGTCCGAGTTCCTCCATGACCATCATCAGGTCCATGTAACCCAGTGCGCTGCCGCCGTCGTCTTCGGGCAGCAGCATTCCCACCCAGCCGAGTTCGGCCATCTCGCGCCAGATATCTCGAGAAAAGCCGGTCGCATCCGCGCTGTCGCGCAGCGTTCGAATCCGCTTCAAGGAGGACCGGGACTTCACGAAGTCACCGGCGGTCTGCTTCAGAAGCCGCTGCTCCTGGCTGAGCACGAAACTCATGACTCACTCCGGCAGGCCAAGCACGCGCTTGGCGATGATGTTGAGCTGGATCTCGGAGGTACCGCCTTCGATGGAGTTCCCCCGGGAACGCAACCATTCCTTGGTCATGCGGACCTCGCGCGGATCGACTCCTTCGCCGCTCCAACCCAGCGCGTGAGGACCGAGGATCGATTGGATGAGTTCTTGCCGCCGCATGTTCAGCTCACTGCCGTAGTACTTGAGGATCGAGCTCTCCGGCCCTGGCTTGTGTCCCGCCTTGGCGTTTTCGGCCGTTCGCGCCAGCGTGAACTCGAGGCGCTTCTGGTCCATGCGAATACGCGTGATCCGATCGCGCACCATCGGATCGCCGATTTCCTTTTCGCTTGCGTCGATGTAGCGGCGCGCCAGCGCGACCAGCGGGTCTCCCTCGGGGCGCTCCTTCTTGAACATCCCGCCGATCGCGCTGCGCTCGAACCCGAGCAGCGCCTTGGCGATCGACCACCCGCCGTTGATCCTGCCGACCACATTTTCGCGCGGAACGCGCACGTCGGTGAAGAAGGTTTCGCAGAAGTGGGAGTTTCCGGCGATCAGCTTGATGGGCCTCACTGTGACGCCCGCGGACTCCATATCCATCAACAGGAACGTTATTCCCTCCCCCTTCTTTGCCTGTGGGTCGGTGCGCGCCAACAGGAACATCCAATCGGCCTTGTCGGCAAGCGACGTCCATATCTTCTGGCCGTTGAGGATGAAGTCGTCGCCGTCCGCCACCGCACCCGTCTGCAGGCTCGCCAGATCCGATCCTGCGCCGGGTTCGGAATAGCCCTGACACCACAACCTTTCGCCGCGGACGATGGCGGGAATGTGCCTGCGCTTCTGTTCCTCGCTTCCTTCCTGAAGCAACAGCGGACCGATCATCGTCAGAGCGACGCCGAACAGCGCCGGGCGCAGCCCCAGCCTGGCCATTTCCTCGGCCAGCACCTTGGCCCGTGCCTTGCTGAGCCCTCCGCCGCCGTAACACTCGGGCCACGTCGGCGCGGTCCAGCCGCGTTCGGCCATCACCTGGAGCCAGCGCTTCACATCGGCGGGATACTCCCGCTTCTTGCCGCCCCAGCAAAGATCGTTTTCCGACTTCAGCGGTTCGCGCATCGATGGTGGAGCGTTCTCGAGCAGCCATCGATGCGTCTCGCTTCGAAACCGTTCCAGGTCATTCGCGTCCTCTGAGTCAGGCATTTTGCACCCCACTAGCGGCCCACCGAACTGCGCAGGCCCGGCGCCGGCGACAGCGGGCCGGCTTTCTCCACGTCGACACGTACCCCGCGGTCGTTCTGTCCGGGCGGACACACACCGAGCATCGGACGCAGGTGGAAGTACTGCCCGGCAAGTTCCACCGGATTCAGCGGGCTCGGCGTGATCGTTTGCTGGCAGTTGCCTCCGCGGAACATGTACGGTTCCCAGGCGTGGTAGACGATGAATTGCCCCGGCGACACCGTCTCGGCCAGTTTCACGCGGATCTGGAAGCTGCCGACGTCATTGAACACACGCGCCATGTCATGGTCGGCGATCCCGCGGGGTTCGGCATCTGACGGGTTCATGTACGCTACCGGCTCGCCGCGCTGCAGCCGCATCATCAACGCGTGATCCCGCCACGACGCGTGAATGGAATGGCGTGTGTGTCCACCGGTCATGCGCAGCGGGTGGTTTCCGCCGATGGTTTCTTCTTTGTGGACCGGCAGCTCCTCGCCCAATTCGAGAAACAACTCGTGGTCGATGTAGAACTGCATGCGCCGCGTGAGCGTCGGCCACGGCTGCTTCTTGTCTGTGTGCCGGGTGTTGGCGATGAAGGTCTCCCCCGCGCGCAGATCAGTCGCGTTCCCGACCGACGCCTGCCCCTTGCCGACCTTGCTGAAGCGCGTGAACCCTCGGTCTTTCAAGTCATTCCAGGTGGAACCTTCCAGGTTGTCCGAGACCTTGACGAAATCCTCCGCGAGCTTCTCGTCGTCGTTCTCGCGGTAATTGCCGCCGTAGGTGAGGTCGTCATAGATCGTGTCGAGTCGCCGCGTGCGGCCCTGGCGGTCGCGGAAGCTGTTCACACCGCGCGAGGCCGCCCGTTCCTGCAACTTCCTGGCGAGCAGGCAGTGGCTCTTCCACGCCGACATCGATTCGCCCGCAGGATCGACCGCCTTGCCACCACCGTGCAGGTACGGCGTCAGAGGCGTAGCGTAGCGGATGTCACTTTGTTCGTACCACGCTGCAACCGGCAGAATGATGTCCGCGTATCGCCCGGTGTTGCTGAGGCGCCAGTTGAAATCGACCAGCAGCCGGAGCTTCGGCAGCAGGGTTTCGACCAGCCTGGGAAAGCCGCGGATGCGCCGCAGCATGTTGCCACCGACCGACAAGATCACCTTCGGCGGCGTCTCTGTGTCGGCGTAGACCCACTCCTTCTCGAGGGCGAGCTTTATGTAGTCGTCGATGTCCCGCTTCATGCCGGGATCCCACTTGCGCTGATCCCCGGTCAGATCCTTCAGACCGCCGTGCAGGTAGAGCGTCAGCACCGAGTTGACGAAACTTTTTTGTCTGTACGCCTGCTCGCGAACGACTTCGTAGGCGATCATCTCTTCGGTGAGCCCTTGCTGCGCAAGAGCCGACAGCATCGGCGCCATCGCCGCGTCAACGGCCTGCCTGCCCTGCGGGAGCGGCATGTTCGGATACGCGAACGCGGACTCCGCAGCGTCGGCCAGTAGCCACGGGAAGGCCTGGAACCCGCTCCCCTTCTTCCCGAAGTGTCCGCACAGCGCGAAGACCAGCAACTGCGCCCGCTCCATCTCCATTCCGTGGTAGAACTTCGAGAAATTCGATTGCGTGACGTTGGTGACCGAGCGCGCCTTCCCGATCCGTCTTCCCAGATCGCGTATCGCGTCGGAGCTGGTCCCGCAGATCTTGGCCGCTTTCTCCGGCGTGTACGCTTCGAGCTTCGCTTGCAGCAGCGCGAACACCGGCCGCACCTTGACGTTGCCGGTGCGCGTGGGGACTTCGAACTCTCCCTCGAGCGCGGGATCGATGTCGCCGAGCGCCAGGGTGTCCTTGCGCATCGGCACCGCTTTTCGCGACTTGGTATCGTAGGCAAAGAACGAGTCGCTGGCGCCGCCGTCTTCGAGGTCCGCAGCCCGCAGCAGCAGGTGGGTGTCGTCGCGCACGAGCAGCGGCATGTCCGTCTGTTCCTTCAGAAACGCCGCATTGTGCAGATGCTCCGACACGATCACCTGCGCGAGCGCGAGCGCCAGTGCGGCATCGGTACCGATCCGTACCGGAATCCACAGATCCGCATGAATCGACGACGCGTTGTAGTCCGGGCAGATCGTGATGACGGTGGCGCCGCGGTAGCGTGCTTCGTTGAGGAAATGTGCGTTCGGTATTTGGGTATAGACCGGGTTGCCGCCCCAGATCAGGATCACTTCCGCGCAGAACATGTCGTCGGCGGAGCCGCAGAACACGATCTTCCCGCAGGTCACCGCGACTCCCTGGTGGTCATCGCCGAGGTCCGAACTTACGTCCCACACCGGCGCGTCCAGGAGCCTCGCCGTGCGCGTCGTGGCGATGCCCTGCGGCCCGCCCCACGAAATCTGTGTACCGGTGTCGATCTGGATCGCCGCTGGTCCCTCCGCCTCCAGCGTATCGATCAGCGTGTCGGCGATCTGCGCCAGGGCCTCGTCCCAGGAGATGCGTTGCCACCTTCCCTCACCGCGTTCGCCGGCTCGTTTGAGCGGATAACGCAGGCGCGTCGGATCGTACATCCGGTTGCTGTAGCACGCGCCCTTCTGGCATCCGCGAGGGTTGAAGTCGGGAACCTCGGCGTTGGTCGCTTCATAGACGCTCGCCTGTTCCTCGCGCCAGGCGATCCCGTCCTTGACGTAGACGTTCCAGTTGCACGAACTCTGGTACCAGCAGTTGACGTAGTGCGTGCTGCGCGCGATGCGGTCCCAGCGCCACTGTTCGCGATACAGATCCTCCCAGCCGCGGTAATCGGGTATCGCCGCGGTTGCCGAGACCTGGCCGTGTGCCGATTTGTCGAGCCTCAACGTGCCGAGCGACAACGACAGGATGCCGAGCCCGCTGGTTTTCAGAAAGGCGCGTCTAGAGAACGTTACGGCCACGACAGTCTTCCCTCAGCTCGCTTCCATGCGGTGTCCGGATTGCAGCGCACGACCCTGCGACGGACGGCTTCTCAGCGGCGAAACTTGGAGAACTGCGGCGGCCGCCGTTCCACGAAGGCGTTGCGCCCTTCCATCGCTTCGTCGGTTCCGTAGTACAGCCCCAGCGACATCATCCCCATCGCGGCCGTGCCGCGAAGCGCCTCGGTGTCGGCGTTGAACGAGGCCTTGGCGATCTTGAGCGCAGTGGGGCTCATCGCCAGAAGCTTGCGCGCCCAGGCATAGGCCTCCTCCATCAGCCGCTCGGGCGCGACGACCTTGTTCACCAAGCCCATCGCCAGGGCTTCCTCAGCCGAGTACTGCTCGCACAGGTACCAGATCTCGCGTGCCTTCTTCTCGCCGACCAGCCGCGCCAGGTAGGCCGTGCCGAAGCCCGGGTCGACGCTGCCTACGCGCGGTCCCACTTGTCCGAAACGCGCCTTCTCGGAGGCGATCGTCAGGTCGCACAGCACGTGCAGCACGTGACCGCCGCCGATGGCGTATCCATTGACGGCGGCGATGACGGGCTTGGGAATGTCGCGGATCGCGGTCTGCAGGTCGATCACATCCACGCCGATGTCGGAGCGGGCCGGCTTGCCGCGGTAGCCCCCTTCGCCGCGTACCGACTGGTCGCCGCCCACGCAGAACGCGCGATCGCCGGCACCGGTCAGAACCACCACGCCGATGGTACGGTCGCGCCAGGCGTCCATGAAAGCCTCGATGGTCTCGTCGACGGTGAGAACGCGGAACGCGTTCAGCACCTTGGGACGGTTGATCGTGATCGTCGCGATCCCTTCGTTCTTTTCGTAGAGAATGTCCTCGAACGATTCCATGGGGTCTGCCTCCGGATTTCAGTACGAGCGCGGAAGTCCGAGCACATGCTCGCCGATGTAGTTGAGCACCATCTCCTGCGAGATCGGCGCCAGGCGAAACAGCCTCACCTCGCGCCAGTACCGCTCGACGTCGTAGTCCTTGATGTAGCCGTAGCCGCCGTGGATCTGCACGGCCCGGTCGGCCGCCTGATAGGCGGCCTCGGCCGCGATGTACTTGGCGATATTCGCTTCCTTGCCGCAGGGGCGCCCGCTGTCGTAGAGCGAGGCCGCCTTGTAGACCATCAACTCGGCTGTCTCCAGATGCGCCGCGGCATCGGCCAGCGGGAACTGGATTCCCTGGTTCATGCCGATCGGACGCCCGAAGACCACGCGCTCACCGGCGTAACGGACCGCGCGTTCGAGCGCGCGCTTGCCCATGCCGACGGCTTCGGCACCGACCAGGATGCGCTCGGGGTTGAGTCCATCGAGCAGATAGCGGAAGCCTTTGCCTTCCTCGCCGATCAGGTCCTCTTTCGCGACATAGAGGCCGTCGATGAACAGCATGTTCGTGTCGATGGATTTGCGGCCGCACTTGTGCAGCTCACGCACCTCGACCGTTGCGGGATCGATGTCGGCGAAGAACAGGGTCATCCCGTCCGTCTTCTTGGTCACCTGATCGAACGGCGTGGTGCGAGCCAGCAGCAACATCTTGCCTGACTCGCGCGCCTTGGTGATGAAAGCCTTCTGCCCGCGGACGACGTAGCCGTCGCCGCTGCGTGAGGCTGCGGTCTTGATCTCGACGGTGTTGGTGCCGGCGTCGGGCTCGGTGACCGCGAACGAGACGTGCAGTCTGCCGGCGAGGATCTGCGGCAGGTAACGGCTCCTGGCCTCCTCGGTGCCATACTTGATGAGCGGCTCGAGACCGAAGATCCCGAGGTGGATCGCCGAACAAGCTTGCGAGCCCCCGCCGCTTTCCGCCACCGTCTGCATCACCAGCGCGGCCTCGGTAATGCCGAGTCCGCTGCCGCCGTACTCGGGCGGAATCGTGATCCCGAGCCAGCCGCCCTCGGCCACCGCGCGGTAGAATTCGAAAGGGAATTCGCCGCTCTCGTCGCGCTCGCGCCAGTACTCCTCGGCAAACCCGGCGCACAGTGCCTGGACCTGCCTACGGATCTCCTGTTGTTCGCCTGTCAGTTCGAAGTTCATATCGCCACCACAGTCGCGCCGAAACGTCGCGGTTCAAACGCCGTACAGAGACCTCGCCTGCTCGCGCAACGAGGCACGGAAATCGGGATGTGCCACCGCCACGAGCTCGCGCACGCGTTCGCGCACCGATTTCCCTCGCAGCGTGGCGGTGCCGTGCTCGGTCACCACGTAATCGACGAAGGTACGCGGAACGGTCACCACCGTGCCTTCGGGTAAAGTGGCGACGATGCGCGAGACACGTCGTTGGTCGGCTCCCCGCGCCGACGGCACGACCACGATAGAGCGGCCGCCGCGCGAATATTGAGCCGCGGTCATGAAGGCCGTCTGGCCGCCGGGACCTGACCACACGCGCGGTCCGATCGTCTCTGCCGTCACCTGGCCGGTCAGGTCGACGAGCAACGCATTGTTGATCGCAACGAGCCGGTCCTGCTGCACCAGCATGCGCAGGTCGTCCGTGTAGCCGAAGTCGTAGAACTCGAAGGCGGGGTTCCCGTCGATGATCGCCAGTTCCTCTTCCGAGAGCGGCTCGCAGGCACAGGCCACGGCCTTGCCCTCGTGGAGGGTCTTGTATCTGCCGTTCGCGACGCCGTCGCGCACCAGAGTCGCCATCCCATGCGTGATCAGCTCGGTCTGGATGCCGAGATCGTGCTTGTCGCCGAGATACTCGGCCATCCTGCTCGCAATCGTTCCGGTACCGATCTGCAGCGTGTCGCGATCGTGGACGAGTTCGGCAACGAGCGCGCCGATCGCGTCGACGACCGCTTTTTCGCCGTGTCCTCTGCGCTGTGCGCGACCACTGCGAGCCGCGAGCGGCGTGGGCCGGGGGACCGCCTCGCACAACCGATCTATGCGTGAAAGCGCGAGGTGGTTGTCGCCGCCGGTGCGGATGAACTCTTCATGGATCTCGCCCACGACGATGGTGGCGCGCGCGGCCACGCGCGGCGAGAACCACACACCGGCGCCGAAGCTGCATAGACCCTCGTCGTCGGGCGGAGACACCGACACCAGAAAGACGTCGGTCTCTTCGAGCAGTCCCGCGGGAAACTCGTCGCAGCGCCACCGCGCCGTCGGCAGATACTCGACGCGCCCCTGGTTGACCATCTCGCGGTTCGCCGCCGTGCCGAACGCGTCGTGAACCAGGAACGGGCTCGGCTCGCCCGGTCTCACCCACGCGAACAGGCCGCCGGGATGGTCGATCCGCACGCCGACGAGTTCGCTGCGCCTGCGGTAAAGCGCCTTGCACAGCGCGAACGGCGTCCCGTTCGAAGCGGCCACCGACACGCGCTGGCCCGAGACGACGACCGAGACGGCTTCGTCGGCGCTCATCAGCTTGCCCGCAACCGCCTCTCTCCAGGTCATCGGCTAGCCCTTGCTCGGCTGTTTGCCGCGGCGCTGGCGCTGCAACTCTTCGTCGAGCCTGAACCCGGCCTCGACGCGATCCCAGGTTGCCGGCGTCACACCGGCCTCGCGCAGCTTCTGCTTCTGGATCTTGAGGTTCGGCGTCTTGGGCAGTTCGTCGACGAACTCGACATAGCGCGGCACGGCGAAATAAGGCATGCGCGAGTCGCACCACGAGACGATGGCCTCCGGGCTCGGATCGGCACCGGGGGTCCGTGTGATGCAGACCTTGACCTCGTCCTCGCCGCCTTGCTCCCGCGCCGCGATCGCGATGACCGCGCACTCGGCCACCGCCGGGTGCGCTCCGACCACCCGCTCGACCTCGTAGGAGGAGATGTTCTCGCCGCGCCGGCGCAGCGCGTCCTTGATCCGATCGACGAAATAGAAGTAGCCGTCCTCGTCGCATCGCAACGCATCGCCGGTGTGAAACCACAGGTTGCGATACGCCTCAGCGGTCTTTTCCGGCATTCCGAGATAGCCGGCATTGAGCGTCCACGGCTCCTTGTGACGAACGACGAGTTCACCGATCGAGCCCGGCGCGAGTTCTGCATCCGTGTCCGGATCGACGATGCGCACGTCGAACCAGTCCGCGACGGCCTTGCCGGAGGCACCGGGGCGGTGCTCGCCGTACGGGAGCATGATCGGCAGCGAAATCTCGGTCATTCCGTAAGCTTCCACGGTCGTCTCGACATCGAAGCGCTGCCGGAATTCATTCACGATCCCGGCCGGCGTCGGTACCGAGAAGACGCAGCGCAGACGGTTGTCGCGGTCCTGCGCGCGAGGCGGCTGGTGGCACACGAAGTCCATCATCACCCCGAGGAAGTTGGCAACGCTGGCGCCGCTGATGCGGATCTGATCGATCCACTCGCTGGCGCTGAAGTAGGGGTAGATGACCGCTTGCGCCCCCACGACCAGGCACGGATAGACGGTGAGCATCTGCGCATTGACGTGAAAGAATGGACTGCACGTGTAGTAGACGTCGTTCTCCTCGAGACGCACCAGTTGGGCACCTTCGTCGCTGGCGAAGTACCCCTGCGCGTGCGGCATCCTCACCCCTTTGGAAGGACCTGTCGTGCCAGAGGTGTACATCACGGCGGCGATCTCGTGCGGACGCACGTCGACGTCGGGATTGCTCTCCTTGTGCGCGTACAGCCGATCCAGCGGCAGCACTTGCAGACGCCGGAAGGGCAGCGGCGTCTCGTCGACGGCGCTGCCGTACACGAGAACGGTTTCGAGGCTGGAGAGCCGCTCCTCGATGGCGAGCAACCTCGGCGCCAGTTCGCCGTCGATCACCATCAGGCGCGCGCCCGAGTTGTTGACCACGTGCTCCAGGAAGATTCCTTTGTAGGCGTTGTTGACCGGGACCTCGATGGCGCCGAGCTTGTTGGCTCCCCACCAGATCCACAGGTACTCGAGACAGTTGGGCAACATCACCAGCACGCGCTCGCCGCGCCTCACGCCGAGTTCGGCCAGTCCCCAGGCTGCTCGGTTGGTGATGAGGTTGGCTTCGCGGTAGGTCAGCGGCGCACGGTCCATGTAGCGCAGGAACGGCCGTTCGCCGTGCGTGCGCGCGCGCAACTCGAGCAGCCGGCCGAGCACCCAGTCGCGCCTGTCGGCGATTCGCGGCTGGAACCCTTCGTACGTCCGATTCACGTCGCGCTCACCCTTCGCGGCCGAGCCGGCTGACGTCCCAACTGATGATCTTTTCCGGCACGAAGCGGATCGCCACGCGGTTTGGCGTGAACAGCGCGTCGAAGGCCTTCTGCCGGGCCTCCTCCGAGTGGAAGTAGCGGTCGGCCTTGGCGCGGCACACTCTTGCGACGATGTCGCGATCCTCGATCACGTGCGCATGGGCTTTGATCGACACCGCGCGTGCCTTGGTCATGGTCGTGTCACCGTTCGAGATGCACAGACAGGTGCGATCATCGCGCCGGAAGGCGTCGACCTTGACGCGTCCGGTCACGCTCGTGGTCCAGACTTCGCCGTCGATCACGCAGTAGATGTGGACTGTGACCATTGGCCAGCCGTTCTTCGGCAAGTGGCTCAAGTACAGCTCCTTGCCTTCCTCCAGAAGCTGCTGGATCTCCTCGGCCGAAAGCGCGGTGTCAGCCGCAGTGGCCGGGTTCCAGGTGTTGACACGTGCGGGTATGAGGTCGGCGATTACTTCTTTGTCTGCTGCGGCCATGTCGGGTCTCCTTGCTGTCGGCAGCTTCAGGCTGCGCGACGCTTGCGCCTGGCTGCTCCGGCGAGCACCAACCGTTCAGATGTTCCGGGGAGCGAAGAAACGAACATGACCTCTGCGGTCGTTCGGCCGGCGTTCTTCCAGGAATGAGCGAGTTCCCCCTTGAAGTGAAGGCAGTCGCCGGGGCCCAGTGTGTACGCTCCATCGTTGACCGTGAAAGTGACACGCCCACGGATGCAGTAGACCAGGTCCTCGCCGCGGTGACGCAGCGGTTCCTCTCCGCTTCCGGCGCCGGGTGGCAGCGTCACGACGAATCCGTTGATCTCGGGCTCGGCAAGACCCGCCGTCAGGCTCTGCGCCGAAACATCGTTGCCGCCCAGTCGCATGGAAACCCGCTCGCGCCGGCGAAAAAAACTGACGCCTCCGTGGGCGTGCTCTTCTTCGTCGTCGAGGAAGAATCCGATCTTCTTACGCAGGCCGCGGGCGATCTTCATCATGACGGCGACGGACGGCAGCATCGTCCCGGCTTCGACTTTCTGGACGGTGCTCGGCGCCACACCCGAGAGTTCGCCGAGCTGCTGGAGCGTCAGACCGAGCGTTTCGCGCGCGTGCCGGACCTTGTCTGCGATTCTGCGTACGGTAGCGTCCATGACGGCCGATTCTCCCCAGACTGCGGCGGCGTACGAACCGCCCGAATTTCCGATCGGAAGCGACTCTTGGCCGAAAGCGGAGATTCTGTCAAGAGAAATTCGTTTCCGAACGGAAACATCGCAGGGGACCAAGCCCCGGCCGGCGCGTGCGGAGGTGGTCACCCACGGTTTCGGGCGTAGCCGGATGAGCCGGATGCCGAGGCTTTCTACCGCGTAGCGTCACGTGGCAAGCGGGCAACCGGGGATGTCCGTGCGGTTACCACCGCACGGGCATGCGGGCGTGCCGTTGCAGCGACGGCGTGGCGGCGCGCTACCAAGGGCGCCTCAGTGCTCCGCTCCTGGATCGCATCGACCTCCACGTCGAAGTGCCGTGCATCGGCGTCGACGAACTGCGCGACCCCAAGCACGCCGAGGGATCGGCAACAGTGCGCGAACGCGAAAACGCATGCGCCGCCCGGTCGCGATCGTCTGCGGCAACGGCCTCAGCCGGATCCACAGCACCGCGCCGAACCGGTCCCGATCGGTTTGACATCGCTTCGTCCGGGCGCAGACTCTGCCGGGCCCGCGGCCGGCACCCAATCCTTTCGGGAGAACCTTCGATGACCGAGACAACCAGCGGCCGGCATGCCGGAAGCCTGCGCTATTGCGCGATCCGCGCGACGTGCAGTGCTCTCGCCCTGGCCGCGGCCCTGGCCGATGCGGCATCGTCGCAGGCCTCGCCGCTGCCCCAAGCACCGACCTCGGCCGGCATCGAATTGGTCGAGACCACCTACAAGAGTGTCGATGCGACCGTAGCCGCGCAGTGGGAGTTCCCGGCCAGAACGCCCGCACCGCTGGTCGTGATCGTCCCGGCCTCCGAATCGCTGGATCGCAACGGCCTGCCGCCCGGCTACGGCGAGGACCCCGCTACCGGCATCTACTCGCAGCTCGCGGCCAAGCTCCTCGACGCCGGGTTCGCAGTGTTTCGTTACGATGCTCCCGGCACTGGGCGCAGCAGTCCGGGGCGTTACTCGACAGTGCGTTCGACCGCGCTCGAGGGCTACACGCGCGCGGTGGATCACGCCAAGGTCGACCCCGATCACGTCTATCTGCTTGGGCACGCCGCCGGCACCGACACGGTCGTCGGAATCTACTCGCGCTACGAAGCGGTGCGTCCGCTCGCCGGCGTGATCTTGCTGTCCAATCGCGTCGGCGAGACCGACATGGTGCAGGTGCTGGCCCCCACCCTGCTGATCGTCACCGATAAGACCCCGGACGACGTGTATCAGCACGGGCAATTTCCTGCCGATGCTCGCTCGCGCTTCGCGGACAGGAAACTCGAGACCAAGCTGGTGACGATTCCCGGCGCCGAACAGACCATGCTCGCGCCGATCGCGCCGATTCCGAGCAGCGGAGCGAGCGAAGCGGCCGGCGCAGCCAAGCACGCTTCGATCGATCCGCGGGCGGTCGCGGCGATACTCGACTGGCTGCAGGCGCAGCGCACCAGCGCGAGACGCAATTGAAAGCACGCGCCTCCTCGTTGCGATCGTGAAGCCCGGACGTTTACCATTGCGATTCCTGGTTCGACTGCTGGCGGTGGCCGCGGTAGCGCTCGCGATCGCCGCCTGCAACGGCGGCGCCGCCCCTGCGTCGAGCGACGCCGAGCGAATCTTCCAGGTCGACGCCGCCAAGGTCACCGTCGCCGACGTGACAGTGAGTCTGGACGCGGTCGGCACGGCGTTCGCCAGCGGGCAAGTCGATATCCGCCCGCAGGTAAGCGGCACGCTGGTGGAGGTGGAGTTCGCCGAAGGCGACGTCGTGGAGGCCGGACAGGTGCTGGCCGTGATAGACGACAGCAAGGCGCGCGCTTCCCTGGCGCTGGCCCAGGCCAAGCTCGACAGTGCCAAGGCCAAGCTCGAGGTCGCCACCGAGCGCCTCGCGCGCTACGGCCACCTGGCCAAGGAAGAGCTGGTTTCGCGCGAGGAATACGCCACGCTGGAGGCCGAGCAGAAAGCCGCCGCCGCGGCCGTGCGCGAGAACGACGCGGAAGTGCGACTGGCCACGCGCAACCTCGACGACTTCACGCTCAGGGCGCCGATCGCGGGACGCATGGCGCTGAGGCGGGTCGACGCGGGCAATTTCATCGAAGCCGGCACCGTGCTGACCACGCTGGTGCAGACCCAGCCCATCGAGGTGCTGTTCTCGGTTCCGAGCGCGCAGGCCGGCGGCGTCGAGATCGGCCAGGAAACCGTCGTCAGCGACGCGGCCGGCACCGAGCTCGGACGCGGGCAGCTTCGCTTCATCGACCCTCGCGTCGACCCCGACACGCGCATGGTGACCCTCAAAGCGCTGGTACCGAACGCGGACGACAAGCTTCGCTCGGGGCAGTTCGTCCAGGTGCGGCTGGTGCGCGAAGTGCACAAGGACGCGCTGCTGGTGCCCGAAGACGCGGTGATGGCGCTGTCGGGCAAGACCTGGGTCTACGTCGTCGACGATGGTCACGCGCTGCGCCGCGAAGTGACGCTCGGAGTGCGACGCCCGCAAGCCGTCGAGGTTACCAGTGGACTTCGCGCCGGCGATACCATCGTGGTGCGCGGCCAGCATCGCCTGACCGACGGCGCCGGCGTCACGATCGCCGAAGCCGCACGGGGCTGACGTGCTGCTGCCACGCCTTTCGATCCGGCGCCCGGTGCTGGCCGCGGTCTTATCGCTGGCACTGATAATGTTCGGCATCACCGGCTACAGCCGGCTGCCGATCCGCGAACTTCCCGACGTCGATTTTCCGATCGTCTCTGTCCTCACGGTCCTGCGAGGGGCAAGCCCCGAGGTGGTCGAGAGCGAGATCACCGAGCTTCTCGAGGAAGAACTCAATGGAATCGAAGGCATCGACACCATCAAGTCGACGTCCACGGAGCAGGTCAGCCGCATCACGATCCAGTTCGACCTCGATCGCGACATCGACGCGGCCGCCCAGGACGTGCGCGACCGCGTCAATCGCGTGCGCAACCGGTTTCCCCAGGACACCGAAGAACCGCAAGTGCGCAAAGTGGATGCCGACGCCGAGGCCATCATGTGGCTGGCGGTGTTTTCGGAGTCGAGGCCCGCGCTCGAACTGATCGATCTGTCCGACAAGGTCATCAAGTCGCGTCTCGAGACCATTCCCGGCGTCGGCGAGATCATCGTCGGCGGCTCCAACAAACGCGCAATGCGCATCGAACTCGATCGCAACCTGATGACCGCGCACTCGGTCGCCGTGGCCGACGTGCTGCAGGCGCTGCGCGACGAGAACGTCGAGCTGCCCTCGGGACGGGTCGAAGGCGCCTGGCGCGAGTTCGTAGTGCGCACCCAGGGGGATCTGACCACCCCCGAGCAGTTCGCAGAGATGGTAGTCTCGTTCCGCAACGACCAACCGGTGCGCCTGCGCGACATCGGCACGGTACGCCACGGCTACGAGAACGAACGCACCCGCGCCAACTTCAACGGCCTGGTGACCACCGGCCTCGGTGTGGTCAAGCAGCCGCGCGCCAACACGCTCTCTGTGGCCCGCGCCGTCAAGGCCGAGGTCGAACGCATCCGCACTGAGCTTCCCGAAGGCTACCAGATCGCGGTTGCTTTCGATCAGTCGAGTTTCATCGAGAAGTCGGTCGCCGAAGTACAGGAGAGTATGCTGCTGGCGACCTTGCTGGTCGTCGTCATCATCTTCGTCTTCCTGCAAAGCGTGCGCACCACGCTCATTCCCAGCATCGTCATCCCGGTGTCGATCGTCAGCACCTTCGGGGTGATGTATTTCCTCGACTTCACGATCAACAACCTGACGCTGCTGGCGCTGACGCTGGTGGTGGGCGTGGTCGTCGACGACGCCATCATCGTGCTCGAGAACGTCTACCGCCACATGGAAGAAGGCAAGGAGCGCATGGAGGCGGCGCTCATCGCCAGCGACGAGATCGGCTTCGCGGTGGTCGCCACCACGCTGACGCTGCTGGCGGTGTTCGTTCCGATCGCGTTTCTCTCGGGCATCACCGGCCGCCTGTTCTACGAATTCGGCATCAGCGTCGCGGTCGCGGTCGGGGTCTCCGGATTCGTCGCGCTGACGCTGACGCCGATGCTGTGTTCGCGAATGCTCAGGCTCGGCACCACCGCCGAGAAGAACCACGCATTCGGACGTATGGCGCGGGCTTTCGATCGCGGAGTGGCGGGCCTGGCGCAAACCTACGCGGTCTGGCTCGGGTGGACGCTGCGTCACCGCCTGCTGATGGTGGCAGTGCTGGTCGCGACGACCGCAGCCAGCGTCGCGCTCTTCTTCACGGTCGGCAAGGAATTCGTTCCCGACGACGACCGCGGCTACTTCCTGGCCAGCCTGAAATCCCCCGAGGGCTCGACGCTGGCCTACCAGTTGAAGGTGCAAGGCGAGGTCGAACAGCTGCTGAAGGCGACTCCCGAACTGCTCTCGTATTTCTCGGTAGTCGCCCCCAGCTCTGGAGGGCCCGGCAGCGTCAACTCAGGCATCATGTTCGCGCGACTGAAGGACGCCGGCCAGCGCACGCGCAGCACTCAGCAGGTGATCGCCTCGTTGCGCGCTCAGTCAACGGCGATCCTGGGTACCGACGTTTTCTTCTTCGTCTCCAACCCGCTCAGGCAGAGTTCCCACAGCAAGCCGCTGCAGTTCGCCGTGCAGAGCCCCGACTTCGTGTTGCTCGCCGAATATTCCCAGCGACTGGCGAAAGCGGTCGAAACCCTGCCGGGGTTCCGCGACGTCGACCTCGACCTGGAGATCAACAAGCCCCAGCTCAACGTCGAGATAGACCGCGACAAGGCGGCCTCGCTCGGCATTTCGGCAATCGACGTCGCCGACACGCTGCGGGTGCTGCTCGGCGGGCACGAGGCCACCCGCTTTCGCCGCGGCAACGAACTCTACGAAGTCATCGTCCAGCTCGCAGCGACCGATCGTTTCTCACCCACCGATCCTTCCAGCATCTACGTTCGCACGGCGAGCAAGACCCTGGTCCCGCTCGCCAACGTCATGCATCTGAACGAGACAGTGGGCCCCAGCGCGCTCAACCATTACGATCGCAAGCGCTCGATCCTTCTCGACGCCGGGCTCGAGGGTGTCGATCTCGGCAGTGCCATCACCAAAGTGGCCGAGCTGGCGCGCCAGACGCTGCCCGCAGGCTTCACCACTTCGCTGGCCGGCGAGTCGCGAGAATTCCAGAAAGGCTCGCAGGGACTCACGGTAACCTTTCTGCTGGCGCTGGCAGCCGTCTACCTGGTGCTTGCCGGCCAGTTCGAAAGCTTCATTCATCCGTTCACCATCATGCTGGCGCTGCCGCTGGCCGCGTTCGGCGCACTGGCCGGCCTGGCGGTCTTCGGCATGACGCTGAACGTCTACAGCTTCATCGGCCTGATCATGCTGATGGGACTGGTGACCAAGAACTCGATCCTGCTGGTCGACTACGCCAACCTGCTGCGCGAGCGCGGCGAGCCGGCTCTGCGCGCGATCACCGAAGCCGGCCGCGTGCGACTGCGCCCGATCCTGATGACCGCCGCCTCGACCATCGTCGGCATCATTCCGGTAGCGCTGGGTCTCGGCGCCGGCTCCGAGAGCCGCCGCCCGCTCGGTGTGGCGGTGCTGGTGGGAATGACGACCTCTACGCTGCTGACACTCTTCGTCGTGCCGGTCTTCTACACGCTGGTCGAGTCGGCCTCGGAGCGGGTGCGCAAGCGCCGCGAGAAGCGGCGCACCACGGCAGCGAATCTCGTCTAAGAGAACGTATCGACCAATTCGAGCAGTCCGCGCTCGCGCAGCGCCGCGAACACGTAGCCTTTCACTTCTTCGATGGTGTCGCAGCGCAGCACGTCGTCTGCTATGCGCGCGGCGTCGTCGTAGCGAACGCTGCGGATGATCTGCTTGACCACCGGCACGTACAGCGAGCCCATGCTCAGTTCGTCCAACCCGAGCCCGAGCAGCAGCACCGTGCAGACCGGGTTGCCGGCCATCTCGCCGCACATGCCGACTCTGCGCCCTGACTCGTGCGCGGCGGCGACCACCATGCGGATCGACTGCAAGACCGCCGGATGAAGCGGCTCGTACATCGACGCGACGTTGATGTTGTCGCGGTCCACGGCCAGCGTGTACTGGATCAGATCGTTGGTGCCGATCGAGACGAAGTCGACCTCGCGCAGGATCTGCGGCGCGCGCAGCACCGCGGCGGGAACCTCGATCATCGCGCCGAGCTCGATTCCGGTCGGCGCGGTGAAACCCTCTGCGACGAGGTCGGAAAGGCATTCGGCGTAGAGCTCGCGTACACGCCGCAGTTCCTCGACGCTGGTGATCATCGGGAACAGGATCCGCAATGGCGCAGCCTCGGCGGCGCGCACGATAGCTCGGAGCTGACCGAGGAAAACGTCCTCGTTCTGCAGCGAGATTCGGATCGAGCGCAGGCCCAGGAACGGATTCCCCTCGTGCGGATGACCGGCGAAGATCGGATACTTGTCGGCGCCCAGGTCGAGGGTGCGGATCGTCACCGGGCGCCCCTTCATGCGCGCAAGCAGGCGCCGGTAGACGCGCAGCTGCTCGTCCTCGGTCGGGAACTCGCGGTAGGACAGGAACGGGAACTCGGTACGGTACAGGCCGATCCCCTCGGCGCCGTAGCGATCGAGCAGGTCGAGTTCGCTGACCAACCCGACGTTGGCGAGCAGGCTGACGCGATGGCCGTCGAGCGTTTCGCCCGGAAGCGAGCGCAGATGCTCGAGTCCGCGCTGGAACTCGTGGTACTCGCTGTCGAGGCGCTGGTACTCGGCGACCACTTCGGCGCCGGGGCGCAGATAGACGGTGCCGGAGTTGCCGTCGACGATCACGTCTGCGCCTTCGCGTACGTCTTCGTAAACACCGCCGACGCCGACCACGGTGGGGATGCCGAGCGACTTGGCAAGAATTGCCGCGTGCGAAGTGACGCCGCCGCTCGCGGTCACGATTCCCCTCAGGCGCGTGTGATCCAGAGCCGCGAGATCGGTAACCGAGAGCTCGTGAGCGACCAGGATGGCGTTCTCTCGCACCTCGGCGATCGCGCCATCCACCCCGAGCAGATGGTGCAGAATGCGTTGGCCGGCCTCGCGCACGTCGGCGGCGCGTTCGCGCAAGTAGGCATCGGTCATCGCCTCGAAACGCGCGACGTAATCGAGCACCACCACCTTGACCGCGCTCTCGGCAGATAGTCCTTTCTCCACCTCTTCGTGGATGCGGGCGGCAAACGAGCGGTCCTCGATCATCATCCGCAGCGCTTCGAAGATCGCGCCGCCGACTTCGGGGACCAGTTCGCGCATACGAAGGCGCGCTTCCTCCATTTCGGCGATCGACGCGGTCAGTGCGGTCTGGAAACGTTCGTGCTCGACCTCGCAGCCGCGGCCCTCGACGAGTTCGACCTTCTCGAGATCGACCGGAGGCTGGACTCGGTGGGCACGACCGATACCGAAGCCGGGCGCTGCGGCCAGGCCGGTACGGTAGACGACGGCGCCTTCGGGGGCCTGCTTCACTACCCGCGCCTTGGAAGCCTCCATCGCTTCGAGGCGCTGGATTGCCTTGTGCATCTCGCGCCGGTAGCGCTCGCGCTCCTCTTCCTGGTGCTGGAGGCGCTCGGCCAGGTGCGCGTTGATCATCAACGCCCTCACCTGCCCCGCGACCGCACGCGCCAGGCTTATCTCTTCCGGATCGAAGCGGCGGCGCCGGCGGCTCTGGATGACCAGCACGCCCAGGATCAGCGAACCTTCGCCGACCGGAACGCCCAGGAACGAGTGATACTTCTCTTCGCCGGTGTCCGGAAAGAACTTGAAGCGCGGATGCACCAGCGCATCGACAACCGCCACCGGCCCCTGCTCTTCGACCACCAGGCCGACGAGTCCTTCGCTCTTGCTCATCGCCACGCGCCCGATGCTGCGCGCCGGCAGACCCTGGGTAGCCGCCAGGCTCAGCGTTTCGGTCTCGCGATCGTAGCTGTAGAGCGAGCAGACCTCGCAGTCGGTGGCGGCGGCCAGCATCTGCACCACGCCCTCGAGCGACTCCTGAGGGTCGGGCGTCCGTGCCAGGAAAAGGTTCAGTTCTTCGAGGAACTTGAGGTGACGCCGCGTGCCGCGCTGCCGCTCGTTGTGCGGAGGGGTACGGTCGGGCGGTGCTTGCGTCATCGGAAAACCTGCGGCCGGCGGGTTCCAACGTGAGGAGCCGCGGGGCGCGGGAATCCTATATCAGCCGCGGGCCGGCGCTCACAATGCGAACTTCGCCGCGAGAGGGAGCACGGCCGGGCTTTTCACCCATTCCTGGGCGACACGACGGCGGGGCGCTTCGGGACGCGCCCCGCCGCGTCCGTGTTACTTCGACCCGCTGCCTTCCTTCAGCTTCGCGAGAACGTCATCCATGTTGAAGCTGGCCGCTTTCTGCCTTTGAGGGTAGTCCTTGAAGGTCATCAGGAACTGCCCCACATACGCCTGCGCGGGGACCAACATGAAGGCGTGATCCAGCAGCCAGTCGTAATAGGTGTTCGAGGTGATGTCCGCCCGTTCATACGGGTCCGTCCGCAAGTTGAAGATCTTTGGGACCCGCAAACTGGTGAACGGTTCCGCCCAGACGCGCAATGTGCCCTCGGCCCGCTGTTCCATGAAGACGAGCTTCCAGTTGTCGTAGCGCATCCCGGTCAATTGCTGATCGTCGTTGATGTAGAGGAAAGATTCCCGCGGGCTCTTCGCGGCTTGCCCGGTCAGGTACGGAACGAGATTGTCACCGTCCAGATGAACCTTGTAGGTTGTCTCTCCAACCTTGTAGCCTTTGAGCAACTCATCCTTCACCTGCGTGTCGCCGGCGATGGCCGCAAAGGTGGGCAACCAGTCTAGGTGCGCGACGATCTCGTTGGACACGCTGCCCGGCTTGATCTTGCCCGGCCAGCGGACCATCGCCGGCACCCGGTAGGCGCCTTCCCAGTTCGAGTTCTTCTCGTTGCGGAACGGCGTCATCGCCCCGTCGGGCCAGCTATTCATGTGCGGGCCGTTGTCGGTGCTGTACATCACGAAGGTGTTGTCTGCGATGCCGAGATCATCGAGCACCTTCAGGACCGTTCCGACATTCCTGTCGTGGTCGATCATGGTGTCGTGGTACGGGCTCTGCCAACGCCCCGCCTGGCCGATGCTCTCCGGCTTGGTGTGAGTGCGGAAGTGCATGTGGGAGAAATTCACCCAGACAAAGGCCGGCTTGCCCGCCTTGTTCTGGCGCTTGATGAAATCCACGGCCCGGTCGGCGACGTCGTCGTCGATCGTTTCCATCCGCTTCTTGGTCAGCGGGCCGGTGTCCTTGCACACCTGCTTGCCGACCTTGCCGAAACGCGGGTCGACCGTGGTGTCGTCCTTGTTCGCGGCCTTGCAGTCCATCACGCCGCGCGGGCCGAACTTGGCGCGGAACGCCGGGTCCTTCGGGTAGTCGGGCAGTTCCGGCTCTTCCTCGGCGTTGAGATGGTACAGGTTGCCGTAGAACTCGTCGAAGCCGTGCACGGTGGGCAGGTATTCGTTACGGTCGCCAAGATGGTTCTTGCCGAACTGGCCGGTGGCGTAGCCTTGCGCTTTCAGGAGCTCGGCGATCGTCGGGTCTTCCTTCTGCAACCCTACCGCAGCGCCCGGCAAGCCGACCTTGGTGAGGCCGGTACGCAAACCTGATTGGCCGGTCGTGAACGACGCCCGACCGGCGGTGCAGCTCTGCTCGGCATAGTAGTCGGTGAAGATCATGCCTTCGTTGGCGACGCGATCTATGTTGGGCGTGCGAAAGCCCATCAGTCCCATCGAGTAGGCGCTGATATCTGTCTGGCCGATGTCGTCGCCCCAGATGATGACGATGTTCGGCTTGCTTGCCTGCGCGTGGGCCGTGACCGACGACAGGAACATCCCGAAGGCGGCGAGCAGCAGTGTAGCGGTGCTTTTCATGGTCACTTAGTTTCTCCTGAATCGATCATTGGAGCGGACCCGCTCTTGCGGAAGTCGCCAGAGCTCCCGGCTGTTGCCTCGAGGCGGAGCTCTCGTTTCCGAGGGCCGAGGCGAGGGGAAGGCTGTAGCCTCGTCCTCCCCCCGAAGCCCTTTATAGCCGAGGTGGGCCGTGCGTCCAGCGACATCATTGTTCCAATTACATGAGCAAAAGGCATAAGACTGCGTCGCTTTGGGTGAAGCTCCGAAAATCGACCTCCGTTCGCTGCGGTACGTCCTGGCCGTCGCGACCAGCGGCAGTTTCGCGCGAGCGGCCGAGGAACTCGGCATCACGCAGCCGGCGCTGTCGCGCAGTGTTCGCGTACTGGAACAGGCGCTCGGGGTCCGGCTCTTCGATCGCGGCCGCTTCGGGACCTTCACGACCGCGTTCGGCCGGATGCTGATCGAGCGCGGACGCACGCTGCTCGCCGATGCCGACGCCATCGAACGGGAAATCCAGTCGCTCGACAGCGCCGATGTGGGAACACTCACCATCGGTGCCGCGGCCTATCCGGCGGAACTCAGCGTCGGAGAAGCAGCCGGCCGCCTCATTGCGCGGCATCCCGGCCTCGAGCTCCGTATCACCGTTGCGGACTGGCCGGAGTTGATCCGCAGAGTGCTGGCCGAAGAAGTCGATCTGGCGATCTGCGACTACGAAGCGGCCGAGTCCGACGAGCGCCTCGTCATCGAGGCGCTCCCCGTCCATGAAGCGTTTCTCTTCTGCCGCTCCGGGCATCCCCTGGAGCACGTCACGGCGATCGATCTCGCCACCGCGCGGCAGTACCCGTTGGTGCTGAACTCGCTGCCCCCGCGCTCGGCCAATCTCGCCCGCCGCCACCCGCACGACGCGAAGACGATGACCCCGGAGATTCACGTGGACACGTTCGATCTCGCACGGAGGATCGTCCTTGGAAGCGATGCGCTCGGTGTTGCGGCGTGGCCGCAGATCGCGGCCGAGGTTCAGGCGCGACGAATCGCCATCGTGCCGATCCCGGGACCGTGGCTCTCGTCGCGCTACGGGTTCGTTCGCCGCGCGCGCCGGTCGCTGTCCCCGAGCGCGCGCGCGTTCATGGTAATCGTGCGGGACGTGGAGCGGGAGCTGTCCGACGCCCCGCGTGGCGACATCGACAACTCCCGCCTCACTTCACGCGACCCTCCGGAGACTCGCCCCCGTCGGGGCGCGCGGGCTTCCGGTCGATGACGGGCCCAAGGCGCGCCTTGCCACGACCACCCAGCGTCCTCCGCTACAGACGCGCCGTTGAGCGAATCGCTACTTCGCCGCCAGCGTCCTCAGGTACGCGATGACGTCCTGCATCTGCTGATCCGACAGCGGCTTGATCGCCTTCTTGGTCTCGGTACCGCCGGCAATGTCCTTGCTCAGTTGTGCATCGGTCCTGCTCTGGACCTCTTTGGAGGAGAGGTCCTGCATCGCGCCCTTCGAGCTCTTCACCATGGCGGGATTGCCCTGCCCGGTAGCGCCATGGCAGGCCTTGCAGGTCTTCGCGAAGATCGCCTTGCC
>JACRCR010000025.1 GCA_016218925.1 Deltaproteobacteria bacterium
GGGCGCGGGTGATCGGCGGACCGGTGCACGCGAAAGACCCGCTCGCCGAGCGCGAAATCGAAGGTCACTTCGCTGACCACCGACGCGTCGGCGAAATCGCTGCGGACCTTCTTGACCGGACGGTCGCTGCCGGCGGTCTCGCCGAACAGCGCGAAACAGATCGCGTCGAGGATCGAAGTCTTGCCCGCACCGGTCGGTCCGTGGATCAGGAACAACGAGCGCCCCGCGAGCGCGGAGAAGTCGAGGTTGATCTCGTCGACGTAGGGCCCGAAGGCCCGCATCGTCAGGCGCAGCGGCCTCACTGCGCGTTGTCGTCCCCGGAGCCGGCGCGCGCGGTCCCGTTGGCACCGGTCGCATCCGCCCCGCGCACGCGAGCGACGACCTCGGCGAAAGCCAGGGTCTCCTCGGCGTTCGGCTCGCCTCCGGTCACCTCGCGAAAGAACGACCCGAACAGTTCGGCCTCGGTGTGGCGGCGGTGGTCCGCCCTGGTGGCCTGCTCCGCTCCGGGGGCATCGAAGAACGACGTCCGATCGATGTGCAGGCAGTTGGGATAGCAGCGGCGCAGCTTGCCGATCGCGTCGAGAATCGCACCTCGATCGGTCAGCTCGGCCAGGATGTAGTCGTCCCGTGCCGAGTCGGTCGCGGCGCCGCGTTGCAACTCCTCGAGCGTCCCGCGCAGCACCCGAACGTCGCGACGCGGCGACAACGCGATATCTTCGGTCCGACAAACGCCGCGTTCGTCAACCTCGACGATCGTCACGCTCTTGGCATGATCGGCTTCGGCGAACGAGTACTTGAGCAGCGAGCCACTGTAGCGCACCACAGAGCGCGCGACGGTCTGGGGCCGGTGCAGGTGGCCGAGCGCAACGTAGTCGAATCCGTCGAAGCAGCGCGCCGCCACGCTCGCCGATCCGCCTACCACCAGCGGGCGCTCAGACTCGCTCTCCACCGCTCCGGTGACGAACGCGTGCGCCAGCACGACGCGGCGGCGTCCAGGCTCGAGTCCCGCCGCCATGCGATCCAACTCGGCAACCAGCGCCTTCTCGTGGTCGACCAGCGTGTCGTCGCCGAGACGCGCGCGAACCACCGCCGGCTCGGCGTACGGAACCGCGACGACGTCGATCGAACCCGAGGCGTCGGCCAGAGTAAGCGCCAGCGGCCTCGTGCCGGCCACGTGCAGGCCGCCCGCTTCCAGTACCCGGGCGCCGAAACCGAGACGTTCTGCGCTGTCGTGGTTGCCCGCGATCATCACCACCGCGGTGCCGGCCTCGATCACCAGCCGCGTCACGATGTCGTCGAGAAGACGCACCGCATCCGGAGGCGGCAGCGCGCGGTCGTAGACGTCACCGGCCAGCAGCACGCAGTCGATCTTCGCTTCGCGCACCAGCAGCACGAGCTGATCGAGCACGCCGGCCTGGTCCTCGGTCAGGTGGACGCCGAAAAACAGACGCCCCAGGTGCCAGTCGGAAGTGTGGAGGAAGCGCATGGAGAAGGCCGGGTTGTAGCCACGTCGGCGCGCACAAAAAAACGCCCCACCCGACCAACCTGGAGCAACCCTGAGATTGATCGGGCGGGGCGACAGATCTGCTCGTCAGCGCCGCCGGCCGGCCGCGCAACGCGGTCTGGAGAGCCTACGATCCTCAGTCCTGCGTGGTCACCTCGAGCTTGGAGCTGTAGTTGGAGTCCGGCACGCAGATGCTGCCGTGCCCGAGTGCACGCACCCGGTACTCGTAGGTCGTCGCGGAATCGAGTCCTTCGTCATCGTAAGTGACGGTGTTGGCCCCGAGGGTCGCAACCGTGTCCCACTTCTCGTCGCCCTGCATGCGGCGCTGGAGCTGGAAGCCGGACTCGTCGTCGCTGCGATCGTTCCACCGCACGGTGAGCCTGTGGAACTTCACGTTCTCTGCACGCAGGCGCCGCGGCGCCAGCGGCGCAGGACGGTTGACCAGACACAGGTTCGACCACTCCGAGGCCCCGTGCTCGTTGAACGAACGGACCCGGTACGCGAAGATCTTGTCGGGCTTGGCAACGTCGACGTAGAAGGTCCGGTTGGCCTTCAAGACCGCGCGAGTCGAGAACACGCCGTCGCCTTGGCCGCTGCTGCGCTGCAGCTCGAAGCCGTCCTCGTTCCTCGACATATCTTTCCACGTCAGCCGGCGACGCTCCTCGCTGCGAACCTCGTAACGCAGGCGCTCGGGAGCCCAAGGAGTCGGGCCGTCCGCGGGACGCGGCAGGAAAGCGGTCACCGTGACCTGGAAGCGGCTCTTGCCGCGCCCGAGGTGCTGCTTGACGTGGCGGATCAGAATGTTGACGAACGCAGCGTCGGGGTTCTCGATCGCACAAATGCCGAACTGGCCCACGCCGCTGGACTTGCAGTCGTAGTCGACCTTGGTCGGCAACGAATCGAGTCCCACGAACATGTCGTAGTCGCCGGTCTTCTCGGTGTCGCCGTTGACTGTCACGCGCAGCAATTCGGTGCCTTCAGGCACCTCGAAACTGAACCTCGCCTCGTCATCCGAGCGCGGCAGCATGCCGGAATCGCCGTCGACGAAGACGAAGTTGTCGCCCACCTCGCCGAGATTGCTGCACTGTTTGCGGGTGACGTCGCGCCCGCCCACCGTACGGATCCACTCGCGACTGCGATAGACGTCGGAGTCGAAGGCGAATGCGTCGGCGTCGCAGGTGCTGCTGCCGCCCGAGTGGATGCCGGCCACTTCGGGTCCCGAGCCGAAGTCGATGAAGAGAGGGCCGCCGTCGTCCTTGAAACAGACGTTGGACTCCTGGCCCGGAGCCGGAATCGGCTCGACGAAATCCCAGCAGATGTTGTCGGGTTCGGGCGCCGTAAACGGACACCGCGCCGTCTCGACGTTTCCGACACGCTTGATGGCGGCGTCGAGCCGATCGTCGCCGGTGTTGCCGAAGCCGGCGATCAGGGCGCTGGTCCCGAGCGGCAGCGGAAGTCCGTGCTTCTGGTTGAAGACCGCCGGCTCGATGCCGTCGACTCTCTCCGAAAGCCTCAGCAGCATCAGGTCGCTGCGCTTGCCGCGAAGGTAGGTGGGGCTGACGTACAGCTCACGGACGTGGAAGATGCCGGCATGCTGGAAGAAGACCCGCAGGTCGGCCGGATCGATGTTGGCCAGCTCGTTCTGTGCGCAGGCCGCGTAGTTGTTGGACTGGGTGCACAGGCAGTGAGCCGAGGTCAGGAACGTGCGGCACCCGATCAGAACCCCCGAGCATTCCAGGAACTGGTTCTTGATGTCGGGGCCGACGTACAGCAGCGCGCCGGTGGTGGGCTGCATATTGGTCCGGATCCCGTTGACTATATTGGCGGTAGCCGGCGCTGCGCTGCGCTGCTCCGCCGCACGGGCGTCCCCCACGACCACGAGCCCGACGAGCAGCGCCGCCCAAACCAACGCTCTTTTGGCATGATCCATTGAACCTGACCTCCTTGGCTCGTCTCAGCCGGTCTTAGAGAATCTTGGCAGCGCCGCCGGCATGAAACGCCGGCTCGCACCGGCAGCGCCGGTGCCTGGCCCGGCCGCCCCCCGAGCGCACGACCAAGCTCACTATCTACTGGAAAAGCCTGCCACTACTCAACCTGAAGCGGGATTTCACCCGGTCCGGGTCCCCTCACCGGGAACAGCAAACCCTGGGTACCCCTTTCTACGCGCCGACCCAACCTCGCCACTGCGACGTCGAGGTCCCCGCTGCGCGAAGAAGCGTAGCGCGGAACGCCGCACGCAGACAGCCGCCGCGAGCATTGCCGGAGGCCACGGACCGCCTGCCGTGGAGCCGGCTCCTGGTTTGACAAAGACCCGGGCCAAGACGCAGCTTAGGCCGATGCAAATCCCCTCGCCGTCCTGTGGTGCTGCCCGTTGCGCGATGATCGCGCTCGCGTGTCTAGGCCTGGCCGGCGGCGCCGCCGCCGCGCCCGAATCCAACGACCTGATGGCCTTCCTCGAGCGCGCCGAGAAGATGACGTCGCTGAACGAGAAGGTACAGGCTGACATCACTATCAAGGAGGCGGATGGGACGACCAGGAAGGCCATCCTGATCCTCGACCCGAGCGGCGGCGGAACCCAGATCTTCACGCAGCAGGAGACCGGCTGGAAGTCGGTGACGCCGCTGGCGTGGAAGGACGGCACCGTGGTCGAGAAAACTGGCGCCCCCGAGCACAAGTTCGGGATCGACGAACCGCTGGCGGGAAGCGACTTGCGCGGCCTGGATTTCTTTCCGTTCTGGAAGACGGACTACTCCGGCTCGCAAATATCGGACGAGAACACGCTGGAGAAAACCGTTTCGATCTACGCGGGCAAGGGCCGGCCGTACACGCTGTACGTGATCTCTTTCGACAAGGCCAAGCTGATCCCGCGGATGATCAAGTTCTACAAAGACAGCTTCAGCAATCTGGTGCGCATCCGCACCGACAAGGATTTCGTGATGGTGGGGTCGCGACCGCGCCCCACGCAGATACTGGTGCGCGACTTCGCCGCCGGTTCGCTGCGCACCTACGAGCTGAAGTGGTCGCTGCTGGATGACGGCGCCGCGCCGGACGCCGCCAAGTAGACCGCATCGCGAACTGCCAGGCGCGCGGCGCGGCGCGAGGCTAGCGCGCGGCCAGGCGCGCGGCGCTGCGCAGCACGGCTGCCGCCGCCACTGCCGCGCCGAAGCCGTTGTCGATGTTGACCACCGTCACACCCGGCGCGCACGAGTTCATCATGGCCAGCAGCGCGGCGAGACCGCCGAAACTGGCGCCGTAACCGACGCTGGTCGGTACCGCAATCACCGGCACGTCTACCAGACCACCGACCACGCTCGGCAGCGCCCCCTCCATCCCCGCCACTACGATGGTGACTGCCGCCGCGCTGATCTGCTCGCGATCGGCAAGTAGTCGATGCACACCCGCCACGCCCACGTCCCGGTGACGAGAAACGGCGATGCCCATGAACTCCAACGTCAGGGCGGCTTCTTCGGCCACGCCCTGATCGGAGGTTCCCGCCGACACCACCGCGATGCGCGCGAGAGAACCCCCGGCATCAACGCCGCGGCGGGGCGGCTGCGGCCGCCGCCGCATCGCCAGCCGCGCGTCGGGGAAGTACTCGATCGAGTTCAGCGCGTGGCCGAGATCCGCGGCTTTGTCGGCGTCCAGTCGTGTAACGAGTACGCCGCCGCTGCGCGCGATCAGTTCGGTGGCGATGTCGATGAGCTGTCGGGAGCTCTTGCCTTCGCCGAAGACGACCTCGGGCAGGCCGGTGCGCAGTTCGCGGTGGTGATCGACCCTGGCCCCCTCGACCTCGGCGAACGGCAGGTGGCGGATTTCTTCGACGGCCCTGGCAACCGATAGTTCGCCGCGGGCCAATCGTTCGAGGAGTTCGCTGAGAAGGTGCGGTGTCATTGCTGCAACGGGGCGATGGTCGAGCCCGAGCCCCGCCGACGCAAACGACGCAACCCGTTATTGGCGCATCAGCGGCTCTTTGTCGCCGGCAAGGCCCAGTTCCCAGTCGATGGCGTCGGGAGCCTGGCCCGTGACGCGCGCCAACCCTCCGTGCACCGCGCGCAGGTGGTGCCAGGCGCATTATGCCGTGGTGCGATTGCCAAGATCGTTGGTCCCGCCGGCCGAGCGCGGAATGATGTGATGGTCGTGCGGGCTGGAGAACGAACTGCATCCGGACGCGCTGCAGCGGCGGCCGTCGCGCGCGAACACCGGGTCGCGATGGCGCGGTTGATTGCGCCACTGGGCGAGCACGTGTTTGAGCATCCGCTCCGGCGCTCTCCAGCGGGGCTCGGTGGGGGCCGCAAAGCGCTGCATGACGATGCGAAACAGCACGCTGACCGACAAAGGCGCGACGAATGTGACGTGGATGCGATCGGTCATGCCCCAGCGCTCGTCGCGGGGGTGGTCGGCAGCCCGGTCGGCGCGCGTACCGCGCGCACAGATCTGCCGCTCGGCGGCGCCGGGGTGGTTGGTAGTCCCGTCGGCGAGCGTACCGCGCGCACAGATCTGCCACTCGGCGGCGCCGAGGTGGCCCGTAGTCGGGTCGCCGCGCGCCGCGCGCCTGCGCCCCGTCAGCGCGCCCGCTCCAGACCGATCGGGAGGCTGCCCAAGACGCGAAACAGCGAGCGTCCCCACACCACCTCGTCGCTGCGTAGCTCGAGCGCGCCAAAGCGCCGCACCAGCCCACCGATGGCTACCTGCGCCTCCATGCGCGCCAGGTGCGCACCGAGACAGAAGTGGACGCCGCCGCCGAACGCAAGATGCTCGTTGTCGGTGCGACGGATGTCGAAGTGGTCTGGATCGTCGAAACGCGCGGGGTCGTGATTGGCTGCGGCGAGCATGCACATCACCGCACGGTCGGCAGGAATGACCTTGTCGCCGAAGCGGGTGTCCTCGCGCGTGATGCGGACCGACAGCAGAATCGGGCCGTCGTAGCGCAGACACTCCTCGACGGCGCCGGTGATCAGTCCAGGATCCGCGCGCAGCAGCGCAAGCTGGTCCGGGTGGCGCGCCAGCGCGAGCACGCCGTTGCCGATCAGACCGATCGTGGTCTCGAAACCGGCGATCAGCAGTCCGATAGACTGCGACAGGAGTTCGCTCGGGCTCAGCCGGTCGCCGCCTTCCTCGGCACGGATAAGATCGCTCAGAATGTCGTCGCCCAGACGCTTGCGGCGTTCTTCGACCAGCGCATTGAAGTAGCCGGTCAGTTCCTTCACCGCCGCGATGCCGCGTTCGACCACATCAGCAGGCGACAGCAGCGCCGCGAGCAGATGAGTGGTCGCCGACGTCCACTCGGTAAACTTCTCGCGATCGGCGATCGGTACGCCCATCATCTCGCAGATCACCGTCGACGGCACCGGCAGCGCCAGGTCGGCGATCACGTCCATCTCGCCGCGTTCGGCGACGCGGTCGAGCAGTTCGTCGGTGAGCACCTCCACGCGCGCGCGCAGGCGGTCCATCGCGCGAGGCCGGAAGGCCTGGCTGACGAGCTTGCGAAGTCTGGTGTGGTCGGGTGGGTCCTCTTGCAGGATGAACTCGCTGGGTCCGCCGGGCAGCGGCAGATCGCCGCTGAACGTCGAGCCATCGGCGAAGCGCACGCCCGATGGAACCTCCTTCAGCATCCGCACGACATCGTCGTAGCGAGTCAGGCGAAACACACCGATAGGGGTCTCATTTACCGGATCGTACTGTCGAAGCCGCGCGAGCAACCGATACGGATCGGGCTGGCGCGAAAGCTCGGGCGGAAACACGCCGAGCCACGGATCGTCCTTCCACGAAGCATCGTCGTCGGCGCCGCCGCCCGGCCGCGCCACCGCTGCTTGTGCGTCTCTACCCATCTGAGGTCTCCTGCTGCGAACGCTGCCGGTCGCTCCATGCGTCGAGCCATAGCACGCCGCCACCGCGCTTACAGCGTCATACGAGCTATCGACCGACAAACCCGCGAGGTCAGTCTCGGGGAGTTGAGTCTCTACGGCTTGACCACCGGCAAGGGCGCGTCGACATGGGCCACGTGGAGACTGCCGCTCGACGCGTTCTCCAACTCCACGTCGACGGCGACGAGGATGTGGTCGCAGGCGCCGCAGAAGCCAAGGACGGTCGCGCGCCTCACCCGCGGCCGACCTCGGCGCAAAGTAGTCGGCCGTACGGGCGACGGCTAGCGAGGACATCGCATCGCGATCGCGTGGCCCGCCGGCCAGCGCAGCACGGGCAGTGCATCCGTCGCGCTGATCGCGCCGTCGTCGTTCGTGTCGCACACGGCCGGCGTGCACGCACCCGGCGGCCCGGAACCGACGGCGGACCTGAGAACCGCCAACGCGTCGGAAGCCGTAACGCCTTCGTCGCCGGAGACGTCACCGCACAGCGGACAGCCGCCGGTCAGGCGCAAGTGCCGCGCGCGGCCTCGCGAGATGCCGGCGACTCTTGCAGTCCACGCGACCAGCACGTTGCCGCCACGGCCGACAGCAACCTTCGGACTGCTCGGGCTCTCGTCTTGCGGCGTGTTGACGACCACGTCACCGGCATCGAACGGGACACCACGGCAGTCGAACGACCGCGCCTCAACTTTGAAGCTGGAAACCGAGGCGCTCGTGTCAGCGGGCGCAGAGTAGCCGATCCGCGCAACGACGAAATCGCCCGATGGCGCGACACCAATCGCGGTACTGTGCTCGTTCCCACCGGTAAAGCCGTTGGCCGGAGTAATCGGCCCGGACGTCGCACGCAGCGACGGGTCAGTCGAGCCAGCCGCGCTCAGCGGCCACCAGCGCGAGCTTGGCACGCGAATGAATGTCGAGCTTCGCGTAGACCTGCCTCAGATGTGAATCCACCGTCTTGGGGCTCAGGAAGAGGTTGGACGCGACCTCGCGCAACGTTGAACCGCGCGCGACCGCAGCCGCCACGCGCAGTTCTTGCGCCGTCAGCGCGCCCGAGCGCACGACCGACGGTTGCCGGCGCTTGGCACCGGCGGCGCGCAGCTCGGCCGACGCACGCTCGCGCCACGGCACGGCACCGAGGCTGGCGAAGATTTCCTCGGCCTCGCGCAGCATCGCGCGTGCTTCGTGGCGACGGCGCGATCGGTGCAACCGGCCGCCGTAGAGCAGCAGTGTGCGTGCTCGCTCGAACGGCATCGGTCGTGTGTCCTGAAACTCGAGCGAACGCTGGAAGTGCCGATCCCAGTCCTGCACGGCGAGCAAGCCGGCGCAGCGCGCCGACAACGCCAGGCCGGCGGCGCCACCGAACTGGCGCGCCTCGACATCGAGGCCGTCCGCGACGGCCGCCGCTTCGTCGAGGCGCCCCGTCATCACGTAGGCCTCCACGAGGTCCGGCCTCCACGCAAGGATGGTCGGATGGATCAGTCCGGTGCGCTCGACCACGAGCACTTCGGCGTTCTTCAGGCAGGCGATGGCCTGCTCGGCGCGCCCGAGGCTGAGTTCGAGGAAGCCGCGGGCGGTTGCGACGTAGCACTCCATCGTGATGTTGCCGTGCCCAGCGATCAGGCTCTCGGCCCGTTCGATCGCGGCCCGCGCAGAGGTTTCCTCGCCGCGCGCAGCGGCGAGGCGTGCGCGCACGATCAGCGCGCGCGGCAGTGCGTCACCGTTGGCCGTCTCTTCGGCGATCATGATGGTTTCGGTCGCCTGCTTGTCTGCAAGATCCCAATGGCCGAGCCGCTGGGCTGCGTCGGCCGCGTGCCCGAGCGGCGCACAACGCGCCGCATGCGCGGAAATCCTCTCCAGCGATTCGAGCACCGCCATCGCGTGCGCATGAGCCCCTTCGAAATCCTCCAGCGCGGTTCGCAGGTGCGTGATGATCGAATGGGTACGCAGCGCGAGCTCCTGGTCGTGAACGTCGAGAACGCAACGTTCGACCTCTTCGAGCACTTTGCGGCCGTCGGCAACGTGACCGCGGAAGATGAGTCCCGCACTGAGGCAGGCTCCCACCTGCGCCTTCACGAGAGCGTCGCCCTGGCCGGCGAGAAGCTCGCTGGCGCGGCGGCCCAGCACCAGAAGTTCTCGCAGGTCGCCGACGAGGAGCGCCGCCATCGCGGCGTCGGCAGTCACGAAAGCCGCGGAGGCCGCGTCGACGGTTGTGGCCGCAGCATCGGCGAGCGATCGCAACAACTCGAGACCCGTATCCACCTTGCCCAGACCCATCAGCAACAGCGCTCGCGTGTGCAGCGTGCGCCCGCTGAAACTGACCGACGCGCCGAGCGCCACGCACTGGTCGAGCAACGCCAGCGCGTTTTCCATCTGCCCCGCCGCGACTCGGCTGTTGCAGGCCCGCAGCAGTCGTCGTGCCCGCTGCTCGTTGTCTTCGGTCAGCGTGGCGGCGCGTTCGTACGCAGCGGAGGCTTCGGCGTATCCGCGCCTGGCCGCGGCGCGCGCTGCCGCCTCTGCCAGCGCGGTAGCTGCGGCTTCGTCGGGGCCGGTCGCGGCGGCGGCCAGGTGCCACGCGCGCCGGGTTCCCTCGGCAACGCGAGCGAGCGCCCGATGCGCCGCGCGGCGGCGCGGCGGGCTCACGCCGTGGTAGGCGGCGCTGCGCAGCAACGGATGAGCGAAGCGCAGCCGTCCGTCGACCAGATGCACGAAGCCGGCGGCCTCCGCTTCCTCGAATCCGCGCTCGTCGAGTCCGGCCCCTTCGCAAGCGCGTCTGAGCATCGCGAGATCACCGCCGTGCGCAGCGGCCGCGAGCAGCAGCACCTCGCGCACCGGTTTGGCCAGCGCGCGCAGGCGCCGATCGAAGACTGCCGCCACGCGTCCTGCGGCCGGCAGCGGCTCGGGCAGCGGCGCTCGACCGCTGCGCTGCGCGGGCACCAGCGAAGAAGCGATCTCGACCAGCGCAAGCGGGTTGCCGTCGGCGCAGGCAACCACGGCATCTCGAACCGAAGCTGTCAGATCCGCAGCGGCCGCGGAGACCAAGGTGTGCGCGTCGCCCGGCGCCAACGGCGCGAGGCGCAACGACGCGAGGCTCTCCATGCCCAGCGGCATGCCTTCGTCGTCGCGGACGGCGACGATCAACGCGACCGGCGTATCGGCGAGACGCCGCGCCGCGAAAACAACGCACTCGGCCGACGCGGCGTCGAGCCACTGCGCGTCGTCCACCAGCACCAGCAGTGGCTGGCGCGCCGCGGCAGCGCGCAGCAGACCCAGCGTGGCAACGCACACGGTGAAACGATCGCCGGGCGCCGACGGAGCCAGCGCCAGCGCTCCCTCCAGTGCTGCCGTCTGCGGGGCCGGAAGACTGTCTCTGCATGCGAGGATCGGCTCCAGCAACTGCAGCAGTGCCGCGTAGGGCAGATGGGTTTCGGTCTCGGTACCGCAGACCTCGAGCACGCGCAGATCCGCGGCTCGTGCGCGCGAGCAGCAGAGCAGAGCAGTCTTGCCGAGGCCGGCCTCGCCCAGAATCACCAGTGCGGATCCCGACCCGCCGCGGATCGCGTCCAACCGGGACTCGATGGCAGCCAGCTCGCCGTCGCGCCCGAGAAGCATGGCCGCGGACGATAGCCGAGCCGAGGTACAGTCTTCAACCTTTCGAATCAGGTGTTCTCCCGATGCAGCGTTTGCCACGCTGCGGATATTCACCGTCCCGCTGGAGGTCTCCGGTTCGAGACCGACCGAGATCGCGTGCGTCGCGCCCACGCGTAGAGACGACACGGCCGGCCCGAGTGGGGGACACCATGAATTGCGCTGGCTCGCGCTGCGACGTCGTCGGCCTCCGGACAACGACGGACGCTACCGGCCGGCGCAGGAGAAAGACGGCAGATGCAAGCCACGCACAGACAGGCCGCAAGCGGCGATGGACCTCGCCACGCATTGTGGTTGCGCGTGCTCGTGCGCAACCGGCTGCTGCATTTTGTGGTGCTGGGCGGTTCGATCTTCGCGATTGCGCCGCGAGTTCAAGCACCTGACACGATAGTCATCAACCAGAGCGCGCTCCAGGCAATGGAGAGGGCCGAGGCACAGCGCCTGGCGGTGCCGCGCCTGAGCGAAGAGCAGGCGCGCGAAGTGCGCTACCGCGCCGTGTCCGACGAGGTCATGTATCGAGAGGCCCGGCGTCTCGGCCTCGACCGCGACGATCCGGTGGTGCGCCAGCGCCTCATCCAGAAGGTCCTCTTCCTGGCCCAGGACCTCGCGGGTGCATCCGCCGCCGCCGGCGACGACGAGTTGAGGCGCTTCTTCGAGTCAACCCGCGCCCAGTGGACGCGTCCCGCGCGGGCGCGGTTCCTTCACGTCTACGCCGGCCCCGCCCGTCGTGACTGGCTTACCGGGCTGAAGGCCGAAGCCGTTTCCCTCGAAACGCAGCGTCCCGGTATGCCGCCGAGTCTCGGCGACGCCTTCCCGCTGTCGCGCAAGGTCGATGCTACGCGCGAAGTGATCGCCTCGGACTACAGCGACTCGTTCGCCGAGGCGGTATTCACTCAGCCGCTCGGTTCCTGGCAGGGACCGGTCCGCTCCAAGCACGGCTGGCACCTGGTAAAGGTCATCGAGCGCGACGAAGGCGGCACCGCCGACTTCGACGACGTGCGCGGCAAGTTGCCGCTGCACTACCTCGTCGCGCGCAAGAAGGAGATCACCCGCGACTTCCTGCGCGGCGCCGCGTCCCGCTACCGCATAGAAGTGCGAGGCGAGCCGGCCGCCGCAGTGCAGACGGCTCGGGCGCTGCCGCGCAACGTCGAGGTCGATTGATGCGGGTGCTGCCGCGGCCGTTGCGCCCCGTCGTCGCCGCGGCTGTGGCCGCGGCCCTCGCTGTGGCTGCGGCCGGTGCAGCGCACGCGCACGGAATGCGAGCCGCGTCGCTCGAGATCGTCGATTCCGGCGGTGGCGCGGCGTTGGTCACCTGGAAGACGACCATCCCAGACCCCACGGTGCGCCCGGTGTTCGCGCCGTCGTGCACCGTCGTGAACCCGCCGCAAGGTCAGAGCGCGGCGGGCGACGACCGGGCCTCGTTCGAATCGGCGCCGCTGCCCGCCACTCACGAGCGCGCGTTCGCACTGCATTGTGCCGGTGGACTGATGGGCCCCTGGCTAGCCGTCGAAGGACTGGGCCCGGTGCTCACCGAGGCGATCGTGAGGGTGGCACGCCCGAACGGCTCGGTGCTGTCGCGGGTGCTGACACCGTCCGAGCCACGCTGGGAGTTGCCAAGCGCCAATGCGCAACTGGACGTCGCTCGGCAGTATCTGAGTCTGGGCGTACGGCACATCCTCGGCGGCGCGGACCATCTCCTGTTCCTGCTCGCGCTGGTGCTGTACGTGCGACGCCTCAGGGACGTGCTGTGGACCGAGACCGCCTTCACGCTCTCGCACAGCATCAGTTTCAGCGCGACCGCACTCGGCTGGATCCACGTGTCGGCCGCCGCTGCCGAGGCCTGCATCGCGCTCAGCCTGGTGCTGGTCGCACTTGAGATCGGCGCGAGCGCGCAGCCGGACTCTCGCGCGCGCGGGCAGGGGCCGGCCATCGCCCTGGTGTTCGGGTTGGTTCACGGGCTCGGCTTCGCCGGTGCTCTGGGCGAAATCGGCATCCCCGATCGTGAGGTGGCCGCAGCGTTGGTGGCCTTCGGTGTCGGCGTCGAGGTCGGACAGCTCGCCTTCCTGCTCGTCGTTTTCCCAGTAGTCGCGATCGCGTCGCGATTCGGACAATTCCCGCGCCTGGCCGTCGCCGGCAACTACGCCGTCGGCGTCACCGGCTGCTGCTGGCTTTTCCAAAGGCTCGCCGTGCTCGAACCGGAGCGCGCCATCGGTGCGGCGTTGAGCGCCGTACAGCTCGTCCCCGCGGCGCTGGCCGCAACCATCGGAGGTCTCAGATGAACGCTTTGCCGCGCACCGACTGCACACGTGATGGTTGGATTCGCCAGGTCGCGAGGCGCTCGCCCAGGACTCTGCTGCGCGCGGTGATCACAGCGACGCTGGTCTGCGCAGTCGCGCCTGCGCCGGCCCAGGAATGTGGCGACCTGTACAACCCGCTGAAGAACGTCTACTTCGGCGATCTCCACACGCACACGTCCTATTCGCTCGACGCGATCGTGTACGGCGCGACCACGGAGCCCGCCGACGCGTATCTCTTCTCGAGAGGCGGCGCGGTGGAGATCGCAGGCGGCGCCGACACGCTGCTCGGCGACGTCGCCGGACCGCTGAGTCACACGATCGGAAGCCAGGACAGGTGGCTCGATTTCAACGCAGTCACGGATCACTCCGAATGGCTGAGTACCGCCTACGGCTGCACCATCGACGAGAGCTCGCCGTTCTACGGATCGAGCTACTGCACCATCCTGCGCACGCCGAACCAGCCGATCCCGCCCAACAATGATCGCCCTTGCGATTCGAACCTCGACATCGCTGCCACCGGTTGCGAGGCCGAGCAGATGACGGCGTGGGGCGCCGAGCGGCAAGCCGCCGAAGACGCCAACGACCCCTGCACGTTCACCGCCTTCCAGGCCTACGAATGGACCAAGGAGGGCGACGGTTCGACGCAAGAGAACAAGGTGTCGCTGCACAAGAACGTGATCTTCGCCGGCAGCGTCGCGCCCGACCTGCCTTTCACCGCGCTCACGCACACCGACTCGCAGTCCCTGTGGTCGGCGCTGGCCTCCGAGTGCAACGGCACCAACGGCTGCGACGTGATCACGATCCCGCACAGCCTCAACCAGAGCGACGGCCAGGCCTTCTCGATCACCGGCTACTCGGCCACCGACCTCAACCGCCGCATGCAGTACCAGCGTCTGGTCGAGGTGCACCAGCACAAAGGCAACAGCGAGTGCATCAACGACGTCGCCGACAGCGGCGCCGTCACCAGTTGCGACCTCGAACTGGATCCCATCTACGCCCAGCCGCAGGACACGCCCGGATATGCGCGACCTGCGATGGAAGCCGGGCTGCTGCGCTACAGCACCCAGGGCGACAATCCGGTCAAGATCGGGTTCGTCGGCGCCACCGACAACCACAATTCGGCTTCCGGAAACGTCGCCGAGTCGACGTGGATCGGGAACCTCGCGGCGGTCGACAACACGGTGGAGCGGCGCCTGGCCAACAACGATCGCCGCACCGACAACCCGGGCGGCATCACCGGCGTATGGGCAGAGGAGAACACGCGCGCGTCGATCTTCGCCGCTCTGAAGCGGCGCGAGACCTTCGCCACCAGCGGCCCCAAGATCGGCGTGCGCTTCTACCAGGTGGATGACGTCGCCGATCCGTGCGGCGACCCGGACTTCCCGGCCTCGATCGTCGCGGCCGGCGGTGTCCCGATGGGCGGCACGATGGCGACGCGAACGACGCCCCCTACATTCGTCGTCTACGCCGCTGCCGACCAGACCGCGCTCGAGGAAATCGACATCGTCAAGGCCAGCATCGTCGGCGGATCCGTCGAAGAGAAAGTCTACTCCAACGCGCTGCCGCGTCCTGGACCCAATCCTCCCAATTGCCTGGTGTGGGTGGATCCCGATTTCGACGGCAACGATCCGGCGTTCTACTACGCGCGCGTCAAAGAAGCCGCGAGCTGGCGCTGGTCCCACTACGACTGCGACGCGCTGAAGGTCAGCAACCCGATCGAAGGTGCGCCCGGGGACGACTGGAACGTGATCGCTCCCGGCTGCGGCTCGAGCGATCCGTCGACGGGCGGCCTCGATTTCATGATCCACGAGCGCGCCTGGACATCGGCGATCTGGTATATGCCCGCAGGACCGGTAACGATCGGCACCAAGCGACTCGTGCTGCGCGACGGGACTCCGGTCGGGCGTCCCGATCGAAGGAAGCTCAAGTTGACAGCGCAGACTCGCAACGCCTGGCCCGACCATCGCATCGTCGTGCCCGACCAGGCCAGCGACGGAGATCCCACCACCGCCGGAGCCTCAGGCGGCGGCGCGACGCTGGCGCTCTACAACCCCGGCACCGGAGAATCCGCGATCCACGACCTGCCGGCTGCGCAGTGGTCGCGCCTGAGTTCCGGCTACGCCTTCGCCGACGTGACTGGACCCATCGCGCAAGTCACCGTGATGCCCGATCGTCTCGTGGTGCTCGGCGCAACTGCAGCGCTGGGCTTCACGCTCGACGAGGACCACCAGGAGAGCATCGCCGTCCAACTCCAATTGGGAACTTCCGATCCCTGGTGCGCACTGACGGCGGCCCGCGCCAGCGGCAATCCGCCGACCACGACCCGGCACGACCGCATCGGCCGCTTCGAATCTGCACGCAACGCTCCACCCCCCGACCAGTGCCCCCTGGTAACCCC